>CAZXSX010000011.1:18273-22123 GCA_964643245.1 uncultured Polynucleobacter sp. | reverse complement strand
ACCAAATAGCTGAGTTGCTTTAATGACGGTAAATAGGCCATTCCGCCTCCTTATTTGAATGAATAGTACCATTATTATTGAGATAAGTGATACTAATAGATGCCGTCTTTATGCGCTCCTCACTACCTTGGTATTCAATCGCGAGGGGAAGCAAAAATAAATTTAAACTTGATGCTCATTCATCAATACAAGGTTTACCTTGAATCAAAGCCCACCACCAGCAACCTCTTCAATCATCATCATTGGCAGTGGATTGGCTGGCTATACCGTCATTCGCGAGATTCGCAAACTCGATAAAGAAATTCCAATTACGTTGGCTACCAAAGAGCCCGGTTATTTTTATTCCAAACCGATGCTCTCTACTGCCCTGGCGAGCAAAAAAGATGCGGCGCAATTGATTACGACGCCAGCCGATAGTATGGCAACGCAATTAGCGGTCAACATCCTTGCTGAGACAGAGGTGCTCGCAATTGATCCAGAAAAACAGACCATTCAAACAAGCAAAGGCGATATTGCATTTTGCAAACTTGTCTTAGCTTTGGGTGCAGATCAAATTCAACTCCCTCTATCTGGAAATGCAGCAAGTGAAGTGTTGACTGTTAACGATTTGGAAGATTACGCAAAATTTCGTGGGGCTATTGCTGACAAAAAGAAAATTGTCATACTTGGTGCGAGTTTGTCGGCTGCAAATTTGCGAATGACTTTGTCTTGGGTGGCTATGGTATAGAAGTCATTGATATGGCACCTCATGCCCTTGAACGCCTCATTCCGGAGGAAGCTGCTGTCGCACTTCAGTCTAAATTGAATGATCTCGGTGTAGGCTGGCACTTCAATACCACCGTTCAGTCAATCGATCGGAACGGCAATCAACTCAATATCACCCTAGCCAATGGCTCAGTATTGAATACTGACGTAGTGCTTTCCGCCGTAGGCTTGAGACCTAAACTCAAACTTGCCAAAGCTGTAGGAATTGCTACTAATATTGGCATACAAGTTAACCGAGAACTTGAAACCAATATCTCTCACATCTATGCGATTGGCGATTGCGCCGAAGTTAATGGCATGGTGCTTCCGTACGTGATGCCAATCATGCAAGCAGCACAAGCATTAGCGGCTACCCTCACTGGAAATCCCACATCACTCACTTATCCCGCAATGCCAGTCATGGTGAAAACTCCTGCATTTGCCACCATTGTCTCTCCACCAGCTAAAGGCGCAATCGGTCAATGGAAAATTCAAGATGGGTTGGAGGCACACTTTGAATCCCCCCAATGAGCTTATCGGATTTGTTTTAATGAGTGCTGCAACTGCGCAGCGTGCGGCTCTCACCAAAGAATTGCCTGCCATATTGGCCTAATCAATTGAGCGGCAAATAAAAAGGCCCGCACTGCGGGCCTTTTTATTCACGCAAGCTTGGGTGGATTAAGAAACGATCACAAACCAAGTAGTGTTATGAGACTGGGCTACCATCAAGAACAGCATTGGGACTGATAGCAAGGTATTGATACGGGAAATCAACATAGCAACGCGAGCTGACTTCGCTTTGGTATCCGCATCAACAGTCACAATACCAAGAGCGCGCTTTTGATTTGGCCAAATAATGAACCATACATTAAATGCCATCACCAATGCAATCCACATACCCAAACCAATTGCGCGGAATGGAGCTTGCAATGTGAACGCTTGATGCGCATAACCATTTAATACTGCCAAGATCAAACCACTCAACACGGTGAAGAGTGCTGCATAGCGAAACCAGAACAATGCTGTTGGAGCAATTACTTTACCGATGGCAGGCTTTTGCTCATCAGGGATCTTTGGCATAGAAGGAATTTGCACAAAGTTGAAATACCAGAGCAAACCAATCCACATCACACCGAACATCACGTGCAACCAGCGGAATACAAATGGCAATTCAGCAGAGCTGAAGTTACCGCCTAAGGCAAAAATGATTAAAACGAGCAGTACAAAACCGGCTAATACTGTACGTCCCAAAGAAGTCAAAATTGAAGCCATGAAAGGTTCTCCTTATATATAAGTGCTTGTAAATATAAACGATTCTGGCAATTTTGTTTGACCAGCTCAAAATTGGGAATTCTTATGAAAAATGCCAACCCTAGTAGTGACTTAAACCTTTTTGGGGTGCAAAATAAGCAAAAAATTACTGATTACAAGAGACAAACCATGCCCTTACCCACTTTTTCAAAAGTACTGGCTTGCGCGAGCCTAATGATTTTTGAGCCCTTCTCTGCAGCGCATGCTCAAGAATTCCCGCCCAAGAAAACTATCACGATTGTGGTTGGTTTTGCGCCTGGCGGATCCGCTGATAGCGCTGCTCGCGTCATAGCAAAAAAACTCAGCGAAGATCTTGGACAAAGTGTAATCGTGGACAGTAAACCGGGTGCCGGCGGAAATATTGCACATGCTTATACCGCCACAGCTCCCGCAGATGGCTCCGTTATTCTCTTTGGTTCGATTGGCCCATTACCCATCGCGCCGCATTTGATGAAATTGCCATACGATCCCCAAAAGGATTTGGCGCCATTAACCATGGGGTGACCTTCCCCAATGTGTTGGTGGTAATTCCTAAGCTAGGCGTAAAGAACTTTAAAGAATATATCGCTCTTGCCAAAAAGAATCCCGGCAAGATTACCTTTGCCTCTACCGGCAGCGGATCAGCCTCTCATCTTCAGGGTGAACTCTTAAACGTGCGGGCGGACATTGATACCGTTCATGTGCCCTATAAAGGTGGCAGCCCAGCAATGGTCGACCTTCTAGGCGGAAGAGTCTCCTCGTACTACTCCGCCCTTGCAACGGCAGACCCCTATATCAAAAACGGTAAGTTGATTCCAATTGCTACTACTGGCTTAAAACGTGCGCCTACACTACCCAACGTTCCAACAATTGCAGAATCTGGCTACCCGGGATTTGATGCTAGCAATTGGTATGCATTCGTGGCTCCCGGAAAAACACCTGAGATCATTTTAGAAAAATGGAATAAAGCATTAGTTGCGATTCTAAATGACAAAGCCACCAACAAGCAGTTAGCTGAGCACGGCTTAACTCCAAATCCCGGTAGTAGAGAAGATCTTCAAAAATACATCGCCAGCCAGTCAGCGATGTGGGGAAAAATCATTGCGGATAGAAAAATAACCGCCGAGTAACTTCACTGTTACGCAGCGGTTATGCTTTCAATGCGTTGTTGGAATGATTTGCTTACTGAGCAGTCCAGCCACCATCCATATTCCAAGCCATGCCACGCACCTCTGAGGCGTCCGGTCCACACAAAAATACTACTAATGCGGCCAATTGTTCTGGGGTCACGAATTGACCTGATGGCTGCTTCTCAGAAACCAAGGCAATTTTTGCAGCCTCATTCGAAATGCCCTCTCGCTCGACGCGAGCATCTACCTGCTTTTGCACCAACGGCGTCAATACCCAGCCTGGACAAATTGCATTACAAGTAATGCCAGTACGAGCATTCTCCAGCGCAGTCACTTTAGTTAATCCAACGATGCCATGTTTGGCAGCAACATAAGCCGCCTTTTGAGTGGATGCCACCAATCCATGTACAGAAGCAATATTAATAATCCGCCCCCAGTTACGCTTTTTCATGCCTGGTAAAGCATGATGGGTGGTGTGGAATGCGGAACTCAGATTGATCGCAATAATGGCATCCCATTTATCGGTCGGGAAATCTTCGATATTGGCTGTATGTTGGATGCCAGCCTTATTCACCAAGATATCCAATGAGCCAAAACGTTTTTCTGTTTGCTTAATGGGATCTTCAATCTCGGCCGGCTTACTCATATCGGCACCGTGATAATCGACTTCAACACCGCACGCTTTA
>CAZXSX010000011.1:3409-18173 GCA_964643245.1 uncultured Polynucleobacter sp. | reverse complement strand
GGCCGGCTTACTCATATCGGCACCGTGATAATCGACTTCAACACCGCACGCTTTACCTTTTAATGTTGACATATGCTTTTCTCAGAGAGTTAGGGAAATGAAGAGGCTTAAAGCATACCATCAGAATAAGTGCAGCCAATGTCCTAGCTGATGCCAAAAACTCTCAGGTACTAGCGTCAATAACCAGGTTAAGGTGAGGTAACGCAGCAATTTACCGATAAACATGTAAGTCAGGCATGGTTGCCATGCAAGCTTCAACCAACCCGCTGCTAGACACAGAGGATCCCCTAAGCCAGGGATCCATGAGAGCAGCAGAATTTTTGGGCCCCACTCTTCTAGCCATGTTTTGACTTTGGCGTTCTTGGGCTCTCCGATGGATTTCATGCCACGACGAGCAATGAAACCGAGCCACCAGTCAAACATTCCACCCAGCGTATTGCCCACAGTAGCCACCATGATGGCTACCCAAAATAAATGGGGGTTTAGGGTGATGTAGCCAAAAAGGATTGGCTCTGAACCGACTGGCAATAAAGTTGCTGAAACAAGCGCACTAATAAATACTGCGGGTAGCCCCACCGAAGGCATACCAAACCATCCAAAAAAATGCGCAAGTGCATGCTCCATTTACAACAAACCTTTGTTTTCGAACTTCCCGATATTGAACGCAACCGAATAGGTCTATTTTGCCCTGTTTTCAGGGTGCTCCATGGTTTTTGAATCTTGCTTAAACTAGTGATTTACGTACTAAATCACCTCAAACCAATAAAAACGAGACAGTCATGAGTCACCCCATCCCCAAGTCTGACTAATACCAAGATATGCGCGAAGCGCTTCGGAGCCTCTGCAGCAGCTTTGATTCGGCCTATTGGCAAAAGATTGATCACGATCGAGACTATCCGGAAGCATTTGTTAAAGCCATGACGGATGCAGGCTGGCTCTCCGCACTCATTCCGGAAGAATATGGTGGCTCACAGGCTTAGGTCTTACTGAAGCGTCGGTCATCATGGAAGAAATTAATTTCTCAGGTGGCAATTCAGGATCTTGTCATGGCCAGATGTACAACATGGGCACCCTACTTCGTCATGGCAGTGAATTACAAAAGAAAATGTATCCCCAAAAATTGCTACAGGAGAGTTACGTTTGCAAAGTATGGCGGTCACAGAACCCACCACTGGTACCGACACTACGAAACTCAAAACCACCGCCGTCAAAAAAGGTGATAAGTATGTCGTGAATGGTGAGAAAGTTTGGATCTCCCGCATTCAGCACTCTGACCTGATGATTCTGTTGGCACGCACCACGCCCATCACTGAAGTGCAGCGCAAATCCGAAGGGATGTCGATCTTTATCGTCAATCTTCGGGATGCTATTGGTAAAGGGATGGAAGTGAGACCTATCGCCAATATGGTGAATCATGAAACGAACGAAGTATTCTTCGACAATCTCGAAATTCCAGTTGAAAATCTGATTGGAACCGAGGGTCAGGGATTCAAATACATACTGGATGGGCTAAATGCAGAGCGCGTGTTGATAGCCGCCGAGTGCATCGGTGATGCGTACTGGTTCATTGGTCGCGCCAGGCGTTACGCCAATGATCGTGTCGTCTTTGATCGACCAATTGGCAAAAATCAAGGGATTCAATTTCCGATTGCTGACAGCTATATTGAAACGGAAGCAGCGAATCTCATGCGCTTTAAAGCATGTGAACTCTTTGATAACCATCAACCCTGCGGCCCAGAGGCGAATATGGCAAAGTACCTAGCCGCCAAAGCTTCTTGGGAGGCGGCGAATGTTTGCTTACAAACCCATGGTGGCTTTGGTTTTGCTAATGAATATGATGTGGAGCGTAAGTTTAGAGAAACCCGCCTCTATCAAGTGGCCCCCATTTCGACTAACTTAATTTACTCTTATGTTGCAGAACATATTCTGGGTCTACCGAGATCCTTCTAACACTGACTGATAACCAAATATGAGCGTTCGTCCACTCGATGGCATTACCGTTGTTTCACTAGAGCACGCTATTGCCGCTCCCTTTTGCACACGTCAACTCGCTGATCTCGGCGCGCGGGTAATCAAAGTGGAGCGTCCTGGTAGCGGCGATTTTGCAAGAGCGTACGACAAACAAGTAAAAGGTCAATCATCTCATTTTGTTTAGGTAAATCGCTCTAAAGAAAGTCTCACGCTTGATCTAAAACAACCAGCAGCGCTAGCCGCATTAAAGAGTCTATTAAAGACGGTGGATGTTTTGGTGCAGAACCTTGCACCGGGTGCTGCCGCCAGAATGGGCTTAACGGCAGAGCAATTGCAAAAGGAAAATCCTCGCTTAATCCTGTGTGATATTTCGGGATACGGCAACGATGGGCCTATCGCGATAAGAAAGCCTATGATCTACTGATTCAGAGTGAAGTCGGCTTTTTTATCGGTGACCGGCACCCCTGAGACCCCAAGTAAGGCAGGAAACTCCATTGCCGATATTGCGGCTGGGATGTACGCCCATACCAATATCTTAGCCGCCCTATTGCAAAGAGGAAAAACGGGCAAGGGGTCTGTAATTGATGTATCGATGCTGGAGTCGTTGGGCGAATGGATGAGTTTTCCGCTGTACTACGCTTATGATGGTGCGGATGCACCGCCTCGAAACGGCGCCTCACACGCCACGATTTATCCATACGGGCCATTTAAAGCCGGTGATGGCAAGATCATCATGCTAGGACTTCAAAATGAGCGTGAGTGGGCGCAATTTTGTGAAACGGTTCTCCAGAATCCATCACTGGCAAATGATGGCCGCTTTGATAAAAACTTTAAACGCAATGACAGGCGCTCCGAATTACTCGAGATCATCAATGCCTGCTTTAGTCAGCTCACATCCGATGAACTGATTGCCAGATTGGAAAAAGCACAGATTGCCAATACCCATCTCAATGACATGGCAGGCTTATGGAAGCATGAGCAACTAAAAGCACGTGATCGCTGGAAGGCAGTGGATACTCCGAATGGGCAAATTCCTGCCCTGCTTCCACCCGGTCTCAACGATAGTTATGAATACCGTATGGATCCTATCCCTGCGGTGGGTCAACATACTGAGGCTATCCTCAAAGAGCTCGGTATCAGTAATGCAGCGATTAAATTGATGCGGGCCAGTGAGGCAATTTAAAGAAGTGGTGAAGCAAGGTGTGCCGCATTTTCCAAATAATGGCGCCACCTTGGTCGCTTGGCCCATTTTTTAGGATCCACTAAATCAGATTGAGCCATGTAGGACTGAATCAGCTTTTCAAGCGTTCTGCAAAATTCTGCGTTATAGACGATCAAACTGATCTCAAAATTCAATCGCAAACTGCGTTGATCAAAATTGACTGATCCAAAAATAGCGATCCGTTTATCGATCAAAAGACTCTTAGTGTGGAGCAATCCTCCATGAAATTCTGCAATCTTTACTCCAGCATTCATCAAGTCTGCGTAAAAACTTCTACTGCTCCAAGCCACTAGCGTGGAATCGTTTAACTTAGGAACAATTAGGGTTACCTTAACACCCCGACCTGCTACTGCCATCAAGGCCTGTATTAAGCCATCATCCGGCCCAAAATACGGCGTAGTAATTGTGAGCTCTTCACGCGCATCCATGATGGCCGAGAGTAAAACCTGGTACAAAATATCATCACGGTATACCGGGCCTGAAGAAAACTCTTGTGCGAGTGCTGCACCCTCATGTGGCGATGAAGGCGGTTCACGGTCATTAAAGTGAGTGATGCTGGGATTATCGACACTCCAATCGAATGCAAACGTGAGTTCAAATTGTGCAGCAACCGGTCCCTCAATTCGTACCATAGCATCAACCCACTCACCGACACCGGAATCTTGTTTAAAGGTGCGCGGGTCAACCATATTCATGCTGCCCGTCCAAACAATGGAACCGTCTATCACAAATATTTTTCGGTGTAGGCGCAGGTCTGCGCGTCGAAACTGAAAACGCCCCACCTGTATAGGCAAGGCCTCGGTCACCTGAATGCCTGCCGCTCGAAAACGTGCGGGCCAGGGCGACTTAAACCAATCTTTACTGCCTAAGGAATCCAATAAAACCCGGCAAGCAACGCCGCGTTTTGCAGCAGCAATGAGAGCCTCCCCCACCCGATCAGCATCCCCACCTAGAGCCCAGATGTAAAACTCTAAATGCAAACTTTTCTTGGCGCTATTTATCTCATCAATAAAGTTCTGCAATATTTTTAACGAATCAGTATGCAATTCAATTCTATTGCCGACCACTACGGGCGAGCCATTACGAGACTCCGCTAATAAACTAAGTGCCCGACCTTCAGGAGGCAATTTTTCTCGATCGGCAAGATAGTCTTGCCTCATGCTCTCGGCAATCTTTTCATACTCACGGTTCATGCGAACAATCTTGCGAGTTAGCTTGCGACCAACTGGACGCTCACCAATCAAAATATAGAGAGATATACCGATAATCGGCAACATCACCACAATCAAGAACCAAGCAAAGGCTACGCCAACCGGCCTTCTAACCGAAATCAAGCGAAAGCCAAACAAAATCACAATCAAAGCATGCAGAATGGGAATCCAAATTAATGAAACCCCAAAAACTGATCCGAATAAAAACGCGACGATATTCATTCAAGCTCCAATTGCGCTGTGATACCAAGACGATCCGATAGTTTGAGCCATTCGTACAAGATTTCTGCTGAGTGAATCTTTAAACCACGCACATATATACGATCCATTGGCAAAATAGGCTTCACGCTTGGGAAAGTTCGAGCTGGGGAACCCGTCAGGACCTCAAAAACTTCGGAAAAACCAGCCTCACACATCGGAGCGCTAACCCAGTTACGCCAATCATTAAAGTCGCCCGCCACAATAGTGGGTTCATCATGCGCCAACTCCTCAATATAGCGAATGATTTCTACTAATTGGCGTTCCCTGCCCCGCTCAAACAAGGCTAGGTGCATGCAAAAACAATGAATCGCAGGGACATTGGGGTTGATTTGAATCACGCTATGCAATAGGCCGCGCTTTTCAAAACGATATGCAGAAATATCGCAGTTATTACCCTTGCGTAAAGGGTGCTTAGACAAAATGGCATTGCCATGATGGCCATCTGGATACTCCACATTCTTGCCATAATGCCAATCATGCCAAAAATCCTCTGACAGAAAGTGCGTCAACTCAGTTAATGGCCACTGGCCAAACCGTCGAACTCTGCTACGATGCTCTTGTTGCAATTCTTGTAAGAACAATAAATCCGGATGGTGACTGCGCATCCTCTGGCGCAACTGATAAATTGTCGAATGGCGATGCACGGGCGATAAGCCCTTATGCACATTCATGCTCATTACTGTAAACCGACTACCGTTAATCTGAGTCATTAAAACTGTCCTGCAGCCCGCTGACGTCGAACTCGAGCGAGATAGATTTCACCTTCAACCAAGTCTTGACACTGCATGCATTTATTGCGGATAGATGCCTGCTCCCGAAGCTCCTCAATCGAGTCGATTGGGTTGGCGTCCAAATACTCGCGCAGATCAACATCAAAGACGTTGTTGCAAAGGCAAACTACTTCGGCCATGGGTTAAAAATTACGGATATCGGTCTCATTTACGGCATTTTGCCATTACCTTGTAGAATCAAGCGCATGCTGACCGCTTTTTCCGATGCCCTCACGCTCCTTGCCCATCTTGATAATGGGGTCCTAGGAATCGTCCTGGTCTCTTTGCAGGTCAGCCTTACCGCCCTGCTGCTGGGAACCCTAATTGGACTTCCGATCGGCGCTTTACTAGCTACAGAAGAATTACTGGCAAACGGTCCATCATTGTGGCCCTTAACACCCTCATGGGGGTGCCTACAGTTATTGTTGGGGTGATTGTTTATCTCTTGCTCTCGCGTTCAGGCCCCTTAGGCGCTTGGGGCTGGCTTTTCACCCCCAAGGGCATGATTGTGGCTCAAACCTTACTAACAACCCCGTTAATTGCCGCTCTAAGCCGCCAAATCCTAGAGGACTCTTGGAAGATTCATCAGGATTCCTTTTTAAGCCTGCGATTACCCTTAATCTCACGCTACAAATAGCTTATTTGGGATTGCCGCTTCTCGCTGACTATTGCCATTCTTGCTGGACTGGCCAGAGCCATTTCTGAAGTTGGCGCTGTGATGATTGTGGGTAGCAATCTTCAAAACTCTACCCGCACGATGGCAACCGCAATTGCTTTGGAAACTAGCAAGGGCGATCTACCACTTGCCCTTGCATTGGGCATAGTGCTTTTAGGTATCGTTTTGATTGCAAATTTATTCACCGTGATGGTTCGTCAGATTGCGGAGCATCGTTATGGTTAATATGAACGAACAGTTTGAGAAATTTATTGAACTCAACGATGTGATAGTGCGGAGCAATGGTCGCATTATTCTCAATATTCCGCATGCCATCATTCCTGCAGATCGAATTACCGCCTGCATTGGGCCCAACGGCGCAGGCAAAACAACCTTACTGAAAATTTTGGATGGCCTGATCAAGCCTGATTCAGGATCAGTAAGCCCCTCCTTTGCAACCAAAACAGCATTGGTATTGCACCATACCCCCATGATTAAAGCCTCTGCCAGGACCAATATTGCTCTTGTTCGGGATGCAGATTCTAAAATCACCGAGGCCGATGTTGATCGAGTGATGCAACGTGTTGGATTAACCGAATTGGCGAATAGTCCGGCTCATAAATTATCAGCTGGCGAACGACAGAAGCTTTGTCTTGGGCGTGCCTTACTCCAGAAACCAAATCTCGTTTTATTGGATGAGCCAACGGCAAACTTAGATCCAAAAGCAACCGAACAGGTAGAAGACATTATTCGGGAATTCAATTAACATCAATCGGATGTGATTTTTTCATCGCACCAATTAGCTCGAGTTCAAAGACTCGCGCAATACATCCTCTTTATTGATCAAGGTGAGATAAAAGAAAAAGGACCCGTGGGTCCATTTTTCTCAAATCCTCAAACGGCAACAGCGAAACGCTACCTTCAGCAAGAACGAATCGCTGAATAAAGTTATTTAGCTGCTGGGGCTGGCGTAGCTGCAGGCGCTGGAGCAGCGGCAGCAACGGACGGAACAAATGGGGGAGGAACGACACACGCTGCGGGAGCTGGTGTTCCAGGCACCCTGTACTGATCTGCCACCTTGTTTTGAGATAAACAGAGCTTATATGCGCCTACCTATCACCATAAGCAGTTTTGGCTTTGGCTAAGGCGTCTGCCTCAACTTGCTCCGGGGTCAATGGAGGTAATGCAGCATATGTAGCTGCGCAACAGAGAGCACCCAAAGCTAAGGCAATGAATTTTTTCATAACAATATCCTTATTTATTGACCTTGTTGTACCAGAGCTCATGATGTTCTTTAGCCCAAGTGGCATCGACATAACCAGTCTTCATACCATCAATAGATCCCTGAGAACCAATCGTACCGATATAGATATGGCCCATGGCCATCGCAGTCATCAAAATTGCTGCACTACTATGAATAATGTTGGCAATCTGCATTATTCCGCGGGTGTACTCAATGGTCATAAACGGCACGATCATATCCAAAACAAAACCGGATGCAGAAATGGTCAATCCCAAGAAAGTCATACCAAACCAGAACCAGAACTTTTCGCCAAAATTGAAGAAACCTGCTGGAATGTGTTTGCCTGAGAAAATTCCTCCAAAGCCCATAATCCACGCCATATCCCCTTTGCCAAAAACATTCTTATGTGCAAAGAGAAAGAAGAAGATCACAATGCATAAGGTAAATAATGGGCCAGTGAAGTTTTGAATGTTTTTGCAAACATTCAAAAAGGAGCCGTAGGCAGCCCCACCCATTAACGGCATGGCAAAATATTTACCGTACAGAATGAGCAAGCCAGTAATGGCCAAGGCCAAGAAGCTAAATGCCATTAACCAGTGAATTAGGCGATCAAATGCACTAAAGCGTTTAATTTTCACGCCTGATAAGGGCTCATGCAACTTCATAGGGCCCTTCAGTGTATATGTCGCAATAATGCCTAAGAATGCAATTGCCAATAACCAACCACCATATACAGTAATCACACCATTGCGAATGACACGCCACTGCTGACCAGACCGCTGAATGAGTACGCTTGCTTCTTTATCTGGAATACTGACGTAGTTGTACGGGTCGCTATTGGCTGTTGTAAAGATCGATGGGTTTGCGGGTTGCGACTGCTCTTGTGTGCCGTTAGCTAGTGCATTTGGATTGGCTGGCACTGACAAGGGAGGGACATCCACTCCACTTGGGGATGGCAAAGGAGCCATGGGCGCACGCTCAGCATAACTAACGCTTGCTAGCGTTAGAGATAAACCGGCCGCCAATACCAGAGTGCGTAGAACCCCAGAAAATGATCGTTTCATACACATGTCCTTAAATGTTTACTTTATTTATTGTTATTTGGATGATCACTTAATACGACTGTATTCATTTTGACCCTGAGTGCGCTTATCAGTCGACTCTGTCCAACTCGCCTGATTGCCTGGAGTCCAATTCTTTGTCATAAAGCCATTGTTTGCACCCATGTACGGAGCGACATCAGGCCGCTTCGCAGCCTTAGCAGCAATTTCCGGGGGCTCAGAACATGCCGCCAAACACAAACCGAGAGTTTTGAAATTCACTTTCATTATTTCGCTCCTGGAATTTTTGCAGCTGGTGTTGGAGTTGGCGCAGGAGTATCAGGACCACCATAAGCAGTTGTCCAACCAAATGCTTTAGAGCCAGGATACTTTCCATTCTTCTCGCGATTGGCAACGCGCTGATTGAAGATGCCAGAAATAATGTCGCTGTCACCACCAATCAATGCTTTGGTAGAGCACATCTCGGCACAGAGTGGCAACTTCCCTTCAGCCAAACGATTGCGACCATATTTTTCGAATTCAGCAACGCTACCGTTTTCTTCAGGGCCACCACTGCAGAATGTGCACTTATCCATTTTGCTTCGTGATCCAAAGGCACCTTTGCTCTGGAACTGCGGCGCACCAAATGGGCATGCAAACGAACAGTAGCCACAACCGATACAGATGTCTTTGTCATGCAGTACCACGCCCTCATCGGTACGGTAGAAGCAATCCACAGGACAAACTGCCATACAAGGTGCATCTGTACAGTGCATGCAAGCTACTGAGACCGATTTTTCTTGGCCAATAATGCCATCGTTCACCGTAACTACGCGACGGCGATTAACACCCCAAGGCACCTCGTTATCGTTCTTACACGCAGTCACACAACCGTTGCACTCAATGCATCGTTCTGTGTCGCAAATAAATTTCATTCTTGCCATTGTGTTCTCCTGACTTTATTTTTTACTTAGGCAAATTTCTCGATTTGACACATAATGGTTTTGGTCTCCTGCATCATCGTGACCTGATCGTAGCCATAGGTCGTCGCAGTATTGACCGCCTCACCCAATACCACTGGAGCCGCACCCTCTGGATAATATTTACGCAGATCGTTGCCTTGCCACCAGCCAGCAAAATGGAATAGCACCCAAGCAGTTCCTTGATCAACACGCTCTGTTACCAAGGCACGCACTTTGATCCTGGCGCCAGTTGGGGACTTCACCCACACATAATCCCAGTTCTTAATGCCACGGTCTGCAGCAGCCTTAGGATTAATCTCCACGAAGTTTTCTTGCTGGAGTTCAGCCAACCAAGGATTAGAAAGAGTCTCGTCTCCACCACCCTCATACTCAACTAGGCGCCCAGAGGTCAAAATGATTGGGAACTTCTCATACAACTTCTGATTCAAGTTCTGATCTTGCACAGTCTTATAGAGTGTTGGCAAGCGCCAGAAGTTCTTCTTATCAGCTGAAGTTGGGTACTTGCGCATCATTGGCGCATTTGTACTGTAGAGCGCTTCGCGGTGAATGGGCACTGGATCCGGGAAGTTCCATACTACTGCGCGTGCTTTTGCATTACCAAACGGATGGCAACCATTCTTCATCACAACACGCTGAATACCGCCGGATAAGTCGGTTTTCCAGTTTTTACCTTCAGCAAGCTTCTTCTCTTCTTCGGTTAACTGATCCCACCAGCCAAGCTTTTTCACAAACACATGATCAAACTCTGGATAACCAGTTTGAATAGCGGCCCCCTTAGAACAGGAACCATTAGCCGCTAACAAACTCACACCGTCACGCTCCACTCCAAAGTTAGCGCGGAAGTTACCACCACCCTCCATCACGCTCTTACTGGTGTCATAGAGATTTGGTGATCCAGGATGTTTGATAGCTGCCATTCCATAACAAGGCCAAGGCAAACCGTAGTAATCATCCGTAGTGTCGTATCCAGTTACTGGGTCAACGCCACCGCGAGACTTCAAGGTCTTCGGATCAAATGACGCAACCATTCTCATGTGCGCTTTGAGTCGCTCTGGTGTTTGACCAGTATATCCAATAGTCCAAACAGAGCGGTTGATCTCGCGCAAAATGTCTTCGATTTGCGGCTCTCTCCATTGTTTGCCAGCAAACTTCGAATTAAGGATCTTGTAGTTCTTAGATAACTCCTCGCCAAAACCAAGGCGATCAGCAAATGCTTGCATGATCACATGATCAGGCACTGATTCGAATAATGGGTCAATGACTTTTTCACGCCACTGCAATGAACGATTGGATGCTGTTGCACTACCGCAAGTTTCGAACTGAGTCGCTGCCGGCAACAAGTAAACATTTCGATTCTTATTGACAGTTTGACCTTCAGCTGGAGGCATTGCAGCCATTGCAGCAGTAGCGCTTGGATACGGATCCACAACAACGAGTAGATCCAATTTATCCATAGCGCGCTTCATGTCGAGGCCACGAGTCTGTGAGTTTGGTGCATGACCCCAGAAGAACAATCCTTTTACGGTTATCTGCTAATCAATCATGTCGTTCTTTTCAAGAACAGCATCAACCCAACGGGATACCGTAGTACCAGACTTCTCCATCATGTCTGGTGCATAGCGACCCTTGATCCAATCGTAATCAACGCCCCATACTGTTGCGTAGTGCTTCCACGAACCCGCTGCCAAGCCGTAGTAGCCAGGCAATGAGTCTGGGTTTGGACCCACGTCAGTTGCACCTTGAACGTTATCGTGACCACGGAAAATATTCGTACCGCCACCAGACTTACCAACGTTGCCTAATGCCAATTGCAAAATGCAGGAGGCACGTACCATTGAGTTGCCAATTGTGTGCTGTGTTTGACCCATGCACCAGACGATGGTGCTTGGACGATTCTTGGCCATGGTCTCAGCAGCTTTGTACATCTGCGCTTCTGGCACACCACAGGCCTCTTCCACCGCAGCAGGCGTCCACTTCTCCATCACTTCTTTGCGGATTTCATCCATGCCATAAACGCGGTCATTAATGTACTTCTTATCTTCCCAATCATTTTTGAAGATGTGATACAGGAGACCAAACAAAAATGGAATGTCAGTGCCCGAGCGAATGCGAATGTACTGATCAGACTTGGCAGCAGTACGTGTGTAACGTGGATCAACCACAATCACTTTGCAACCGTTTTCCTTAGCATGCAACAAACTCAGCATTGAAACTGGGTGAGCCTCAGCCGCATTAGAGCCAATGTAGAGCGCAGCTTTGGCGTTCATCATGCGTTGTAGCTATTGGTCATTGCGCCATAGCCCCAAAGTATTTGCTACGCCAGCAACTGTGGTTGAGTGACAGATGCGCGCCTAGTGGGTCTGTATTATTTGTCCCAAAGAAAGAGACCTACTTACTGCGTAAGTAGGTCTGTTCATTGTTATGTTTAGATGATCCAATAAAGAACATCGAATCTAGTGAGTATTTTCACGCAGAGTCTTCATCTGAGCAGTAATCTCAGTGAGGGCTTGATCCCAAGATATGCGTTGATACTTTCCATCAACCAACTTCATTGGATAGCGTAAGCGATAATCACCGTGACCATGCTCACGAAGCGCTGCACCTTTTGCACAGTGTGCACCCAAATTAATTGGGGAATCAAACACTGGGTCTTGACGAACCCACACACCATTTTCAACCATCGCATCAACCGCGCAACCCACAGAACAGTGTGTACAAATCGATCTTTTCACCTCAATCTTATCCTTGCCATCCAGCATTGCTTTACTTGGCTCGGCAACTGCCTTTTGCACCAGACTCAACTGACTCACCGCGATACCAGCACCAACGCCAACGCCCGAACGCTTCAAAAATGTGCGTCGATCCATCGTCGGCACGGCTGCTTTTAAACCACGCGATAAGCTACCGATGAGTCGTGAAGTTGTACGACTGCTTTGTGGGGTATTGGATTTACAAGCCAGACTCATATGTTGTCCCTGAGAAAGTTTTTTATTTGTTAACGATTGAATCGATTTATTTGTAGATGGCTACTTAAATCATGGTGCTTTCGTAATACTTGCGCATGTGCGCAGTAATTGATTGACCTTCGCTCTTCTCTTTTGTGGTGCTACTGATTTCTCGGATCACTGCTTTGCCCACTGCAGTTTGTGAAACAACTGCTACAGCACCAACTGCTGCGCTTGCACCAAAAAAGAACTTGCGACGCGATGGCTTAGTCTCTTCGCTCGAAGTCACACTGGATCTTGTGCTCATGGCATGCTCCTTTAATGATTATTCTTGATATGAGTCAAGTGCGATTCGTAATTGCACTTTTGACACTTTCTTATAACAATAATGTGATAGGGGTTTTCAAGATGTTAATTGCTACGTCGCAACATTAGAGCATGTCAAAACTTTGACCTTCGATCGCCAAAAATTCACGAGTCAAGGCAGTAACCGGATGGTAGAGATGCATCTCGGGAATATTTTCTATTGCGTCGCACAATTCGTTATACCAAGGACGAATGTGTTCATTAAAAAAAATCCGTTGATTTGTTAAGTTAGATACCTCGACATCGTCCCCTGCTATGAGATATCGCATAACCTCACAAAGAGAAAAAATATGATCCTCGGTTTCAGTAACCTCCTCAGCCGACTCTAGACCAAACTCTTCAAGCGCCTTACGAATATTGACGAGGGGCCTCTCATTAAGATGTCCCGCCATATAAAAAGACCCATTGAGCACTATATTCGGCTTGCCAACGCTAATAAAGTTTGCATCGAACTCCTCCTGCCAAGCTTTAGCAGGGTTATTTTTTGCCACTTCGACTACATTTATCCAGGCCTTGGCTAAGGGCGCCTCATCGCTGGGATCCTGTTGATCGGCTGTCGCGGCGATTTGATCCAGCAATTCCTGATCTGGCAGGAAATGGAAAAATCGAGCAATCAGCCCATATAAATCCGCCCTAGCTAAATCCTCGGGCAACCCAACATCACCCACCTGTGTTACCCCATTCTCTTTATCGCTCATAACTCTTTTTTCACCATATCCACAACGCGACAATCTCCACACATCTTGAGCCTATCCATGGCGGCTCCCGCAAAGGCGCCATGAGCCCCGAGTTTGCCAAGCATCAGATCAACCATCTTGGCCGTTCCAAATGGCTTGCCACAGCTGATGCAGTGAAACACTTGGGTTTGATTAAGTGTCACTTTTTGCTTTCGTTGTTCGATGGTTTGGAGTCGGGGATCTAGAGCAATGGCTTGCTCCGGACAGGTTTGAACACAGATGCCACATTGCACGCACTGCTTTTCAATAAAAGACAAAATGGGTTCATCTGGGTTGTCAATCAGCACCCCTTCTGGACAACTGCTCACGCAAGACATACACAAAGTGCAGGCGTCTGAATCAATAGCCAAGCCCCCCAACAATGAGCGTTTGGGCAGCGCTACACTCTGCGCAAGTAATGGAGTCTTTGCCTGCCGCTGCAAATGATCCAGCACAGCCTCTAATGTTTCACGCTTTTGATTTGAGAACCCAAAGATTGCGGGCGTGCAGATTGCATTGAGTGAGCCGCGTTGACGCAAACCACCCATCACCCTAGAAACCACATGTAAATCTTCCGGTGAATCTGCCTTAACTAACTGAATACGCTCATCAAAGCCATAGGCTTTCAAAATAACATTCGCTAATTTGACTTGCGTTTCCAAGGCATCGCGATATGCAGGATCTTCATCACCACTTAATAAAAGTAGAACTTCTGCGAAGCCAAAGGTGAGAGCACCCAACCAGAGCTCCAATCCGGTCGAAGCAATATGCTCGATGCCATAGGGCACAACAAAAGATGGCAGGCCCTCATATTGCTTGGGGCTCACATGCGCCAGGCGACCAAGCCCATCAATCATTTGAGTGCCCGTTTTTAATGTATGCAGAAGTAGACTTGGGGTTGCGGTCAGATTTTGCTTCTTCGCTTGGGCCGTAAAAATCGTTACCAATGTTTTTAATTCTTTACCCTGATGAGAAACACTCGGGCAGTTGTAGCGCATTGCCCCGGATGGACATACCGTTGAACAGGCACCACATCCCATACATAAATTTGGATTTACTTCGACATTGCCTTGCCCGTTTTTAAATACGGATTTGATGGCGCCGGTGGAGCAAACATCAATACAGGCACTACACCCTACTTTGCCATTACGGCCATGCGCACAGATTTTTTCGTTATAGACAAAATATTTTGGCTTTTCAAACTCGCCCACCATCTCTAAAAGCTGATTAATAGCCAGTGCTTGATCTAGAGGGGGTCATTACCCGGTGCAAAATATCCTTGTGGAGTTTGCGTCATCCGCAAATCCAAAATCAAATCGAATTCGGCCTCTCGTTTACGCTCAACCAGATCAAATGCAATAGCGCCAAATACTTGCACACG
>CAZXSX010000011.1:0-3309 GCA_964643245.1 uncultured Polynucleobacter sp. | reverse complement strand
CCTCTCGTTTACGCTCAACCAGATCAAATGCAATAGCGCCAAATACTTGCACACGCAGTGACACATGCACGATGAGATTTACACTTTTCTAAGTCAATCTGAAATGACAGATCAATCGCGTTTTCAGGGCAAGCATCAACACAGGCGCCACATCGCATACACATTTCAGGATCGATCGGATTTTGCAATTCCCAACCTACTGAAAAACTTCCCAAGTAGCCATCGAGCTTTGTCACCGCGCCAGTAAAGATCGGATAGTTTCGAGCCAGCGGTAAATCAGTGGGCTCAGTGCAAAGGACCGAAACATCCAACGCACTTGAGACTTTTTCTGCCCAGGGAATCCCTACTGATCCTGGTCCCACGATCAATAGCCGCCCTTGACTTGCGTAATTAACTACTGGAACAGGATCGGCATCAGGACCATCTGCCAAAGCCAACAAAGCTGTAACTTTGGGGCCTGAATTTTTTGCCTCTTAAGTCCAACCCGCCACTTCACGAATATTGACAAAGCGTAGAGGTGCTACCAATGGTTTGTCAGATTGCTCTGCTAATTCAGAAAACAATGTCGACTCTTGGGTGCAAGCTACAACCAGCTCCTCAGAACCATCGAGCGCTTTAATAAAACTACCAACTTCTTGACGACACAAAGACTGATGCACTGAAACGCCCAATGCTTTCCCATCTATAGGCATCGTGCCATTACAGTTGCAGACAAATTTTTGACTCATAAAGAACCTTCTTAGGTTTTTTTCTAATCCGACCCGATCTGCTCGCCATCTAAATTCGCAGATTTTTCCAACGTTGGAGATGAGGGGGATGTTAAATCACTTTCAGAGGATTAGTCCAAAGCCGCTGTATTTGATGAAGCTTCAGACTGAGAGTGGGTTGACCCTTTATCCGTTTTCTGACCTTTCTCATCAGCAACGTTAACAGGGCTTTGAAAGAGTTTAAGCATATCGCTCTGAACCATTCGCTCTAACATCCCTGGGGGAAGCGGATCTGGTTTGGAATAATCATCCATATAAATATCTAATCCATCCATCACATTAAAGTGAGGGTCGGTAAACATTTTCTTCAGAGCGGCTTGCTGAACAGCGGGATCAACATCCGGCTTCATGAAGGCAGAAAAATCGGACGCAAAAGGGTCGATTTTCTCGACATCATCCATGGTAGGTAAGGCAGGGGTCTCAAGCTCTGGAGTCATTTGCGCTGGATTGTCAGAGACAGGAGTCTGCGTAGACTCTTGTGGGGGATCACTGGGCTCCTCTTGTATACCAGCCTTACGTCGCGACCAACGACTTAAAAATCCATCCGCCATTATTCCTCCGCTGGACGCTCTGCGCCTTTAAAAGAGGCGGGTTTGTGACGTTTTTTGGGTTCAGGTCGATAGTTCTCCGCGACATACTCTTGCAACCAAGCGACGTGGTCATTGCTCATTGGAACGGTATCCACAGATTCTCAGACGTCAAGTAAGCGGGCTGCCTCGTTGTAGCTAACGCAGATACGATGGGGCACTGCAATCGTCGACTCCGCTTTGGCTATCTCAAGGAACTGGGCATCAATATAGCGATCGATATCCTCCTCGAGACGCCACATTACAAACCAACAAGGCTTCGTCGCAGAAACATTGAGGTAATAACCTTCTGCTTCATCCAAGAAAAGATTCAGCTCAAAGCCCTTGAACAACCAAGACTCACCTTGATTATCTTTTCCTAAATATTGGCCAGTAATTGCGTTAGTAGATGCATTATTAAATTGTTCATAATCTGGAAGCACCTCTTGGGGGACCCATTTATGAGAGATCCATGGATTATCCAAATATTGCTTACGCATTAATACGGCAAAGCGCATATGCTTACAAAGCCTTAGGTATTTTGAACCACAATGCTTGGAAACTTACTGCTCATATCTTTTGCAAGACTTCCTACCTTAATAGCCACCTGACGCGCAATCGCTTTATAAATGTGACTAATAGCGCCATCTGGATCTGCAACCACTGTTGGACGCCCCGAATCTGCTTGCTCACGTATCGAGAGATTTAATGGCAGCGCGCCCAAAAACTCAACTCCATATTCTTTGCACATCTTTTCGCCACCACCAGTACCAAACACGTGCTCTTCATGACCACAGCTTGGACAAACATAAGTACTCATGTTCTCAATAATGCCGATGATGGGAACCCCGACCTTCTCAAACATTTTGAGGCCTTTGCGCGCATCTAGCAAAGCTATATCTTGTGGAGTGGTCACGATGACAGATCCTGTCACTGGAACTTTTTGGGACAAAGTCAACTGAATATCGCCAGTACCAGGTGGCATATCCACAATCAGATAGTCCAAATCGCGCCAACGGGTTTGACGCAACAACTGCTCTAAGGCCGAGGTGACCATAGGACCACGCCAAACCATTGGAGAATCTTCTTCAATTAAAAACCCGATTGAACTCGCTTGCAGCCCATAACCTTCCATGGGTTCAATCGTATTTTCTTCAACAGAATCTGGGCGACCAGTAATACCGAGCATCATGGGTTGGCTGGGTCCATAAATGTCGGCATCGAGAATACCTACCTGCGCACCTTCAGCAGCAAGCGCCAATGCTAGGTTTACTGCGGTTGTGGACTTACCAACGCCACCCTTACCGCTAGCTACAGCAATAATATTTTTAACACCGGGTAATAACTTGACCCCACGCTGAACGGCATGCGCAATAATTTGGCTGCTAACATTCACGCTGACATTTTTTACCCCAAGCAGTTCCCGCAAAGCATTAATCACCGTCTTGCGAATGGCGTCGAACTGACTCTTGGCTGGATAGCCTAAAACCACATCTAAGGAGACATCGCCGTCATCCACTTTCAAATTTTTAATGTTCTTTGCAGTAACAAAGTCGATTTTGGTATTGGGATCTACGACGTTTTTTAAGACAGCTTGTACGGCCTCTACGGTGACAGACACTACTTTCTCCTCTGATACGCAATACTGTGAAGAAACACAGAAATGCTAAATATATTTTTTATTACTTGGTTTTTAATAAGTCGTGGATTAACCGCGCCCCAAAAAAATTGCTTAGACCACCCAAAAAGTAGGTCAATTTTGAACCGGGAACCCTGCATCCGTTACCAACTGACTGGCCTGCGCCTCGGATAGCGAGGTTTCTAGAGTGACCGTTTGGGCGCCCAAGTCAGCCTGAACTTTCGCACTTGGATACTGAGACTGAATGGCCCTAATCACCGCATTAATACAACCACCACAGGCCATTCCAGAAACTTTGAGCGTAAACATAAGCCGTCCTTTTTAGTAAGTTTGCGTC
>CAZXSX010000010.1:2278-22747 GCA_964643245.1 uncultured Polynucleobacter sp. | reverse complement strand
ATAATAAATTGCTCACCGCAGATAACACAGCACCTAAAAACAATATTCGCAAGACACCAAAGCGCAATGTCAGTACGCCGCCCATAAACGCACCGACCAAAGTCATCACAACACCAAATACTTTGCTTACTGCAGCTACCTCGTCTTTGGTATAGTCCATATCAACATAAAACGGATTTGCCATGATGCCCATTACCACATCACTAATGCGATAAATAGCAATCAGCGACAAAATCAAAATAGCATGCCAACGATAACGAGTAATAAATTCTGCAAAGGGCTCGATCAAGGTTTGATAAAGCCAGGCTTTTGCATTCCGCGCTTTAGGCAAATCATATGCTGCGGGCTCAGTGCTGAAGAGGGTGGTTAACACACCAATACTAATAGAAGCGGCCATACAAAGATAGGCAAACTGCCATGCGCTCGCATCGTAGCCACCGCCCATCTCCGCTCTTGCGGCAAGCCATAAAACACCGGCACCAGCCCAAATTAAAGCCAAGCAATAACCCGTTTGGTATGTTGCTGCTAGGGCAGCCTGATGATCGCTATTAGCAGATTCAATTCGGAAGGCATCTAAAGCTATGTCTTGGGTTGCAGAACCAAATGCTACTAAAAGTGCGCACCAAACTACTGCATTCAGTGCAACTTTGGGGTCTAAGGTAGACATGCCTAGAAGGCCCAGAATAATGAGCGCTTGTGCAAAAATCAGCCAGCTTCTTCTGCGGCCTAGCAATTTTGTAAGCACTGGTATCTGCAGGCGATCAACTAAAGGCGCCCAAACCCACTTGAATGCGTAAATCAAACCAACCAAAGTGAGATAGCCAATCGTACTCCAATCAATGCCCGCTTCACGCAACCAAAAGCTAAGCGTTCCTAAAATAAGTAGAAGGGGCAATCCCGCGGAAAAGCCCAAGAAAAGCATTCTTAGCCTTGGCCACTCGAGATACACCCGAAAGTCTTTTAGCCAAGATTGAACTGCCGCAAACACCTTGATATTAATTTTCTACACGCGTCGCACGCGGAATAAGGCTAGACTGCCAAATAAGTTTGGCATCAACGTCACTTGTCGACCATCATGCAATATGCATTGATCAATCACTTGCAACCCCAGGCTAGAGGCAAGCTTTTCAAAATCAGCCACTGTTAGAACGCGCACATTGGGGGTGTTGTACCACTGATAGGGCAAACCTTTTGATACGGGCATACGTCCAAGCGCAACTGCAAGGCGGTGTGACCAATGCCCAAAATTCGGAAACGACACAATCGATTCTTTACCAACTCGCACTACTTCACGCAAGATCTTTTCAGTCTGATGAATTGTTTGTACTGTCTGCGATAGGACAACAGTATCAAAACTATTGTCCTCAAACAGCGCTAAACCGCCCTCTAAGTCTTGCTGGATAACGTTTAAGCCTTTTTGTACACATGAAAGAACAACGCGCATCATCAATCTCCACACCATAGGTGTGTACTGGCTTGCGCTTCTGCAAAAACTCCAGAAAACTACCATCACCACAACCAAGATCCAGCACCTGACTGTTGGGAGCAATCCAATTAGCGATCGCAGCAAAGTCAGCACGTTTGTTCATCATCATGCTTGAACCTCCCACATCTGCTTGAAATATGCTCTTATTAGATTGTGATATCGCTCATCATCTAATAAAAATGCATCATGGCCATGGGGTGCGTCTATCTCCGCATATGTGACTTCACTTTTATTGCTTAAAAGCGATTGGACTATCTCTCGGCTACGACTAGGCGGGAAGCGCCAGTCCGTAGAAAAGCTCACGACCAAAAAACTTCGCCTGCACCTCCGCCAAAGCGCGGTTCAAGCTGCCATCACAACGACAGGCTGAATCAAAATAATCCAATGCACGAGTAATCAGCAAATAGGTATTTGCATCAAAGTAAGTAGAAGACTTATCACCTTGATGGCGCAAGTAACTTTCCACCTCAAATTCCACATCAAAGCTAAAGCGGTAGTCGCTTGATTCGCCATTTGGGCGCTGCAACTCGCGTCCAAACTTTTCTGCCATATCGTCATCCGACAAGTACGTTATGTGGCCAACCATACGAGCTAAACGCAAACCACGCTTTGGAACAATACCATGCTCATAGTAGTTACCGCCATGGAAATCTGGATCAGACAAAATGGCGTTTCGTGCAACCTCATTGAATGCAATATTTTGTGCACTTAATTAGGGGTTGAAGCTATCACAACGCAATGCTCTAAATGCTTGGGAAACTGAATCGCCCAAGCCATTGCCTGCATACCGCCCAAGCTACCGCCCATCACAGCTGCGAACTTTCGAATCCCCAACTTGTCCGCTAAGCGCGCTTGAGTGTTTACCCAATCTTCTACAGTCACCACTGGAAAATCTGCACCGTAGGGCTTGCCAGTTGCAGAATTGGTGCTCATGGGGCCAGTAGAGCCAAAGCAAGAGCCCAAGTTATTAACGCCGATCACAAAAAAGTGGTCGGTATCCACCGGCTTTCCGGGGCCAATCATGTTATCCCACCAGCCAATATCTTCTGGATCATCTGGGCTTGGTCCAGCGACATGATGCGATGCATTCAGCGCATGACAAACCAACACTGCATTGCTCTTATCGGCATTAAGCTTGCCGTACGTTTCAATTACTAAGTTGTAGCCAGACAATATCGCTCCGCTCTGTAAAGGCAGAGGCTCGGCAAAATGAATCGTATTTCTAGAAAGGTGAGCTCGCTCATTCTGACAGGAGCAAACGCAGACTGACATCTGAAGCATCTGTTGGCATTTTTTTAAAGCAGCTACGAGCAAAGCGATGCCAACGACCCAGAACAAAACTCATCAACATCGCCGCACGAATGCCAACTTCTTCTTGCCCCAGCTTAGACCATGCACCACCTTGTGTTTGAGCAATGCGTAAAGCCTGCTTTAGAGAGGCTTCAACACGATCCAGCACCTGGGTAATGCGCTCTTGCAAACGATCATCCTCCTGCAATAACGCATCACCCAATAGGACGCGGGTCATACCAGGATTTTTTTCAGCAAAGAACAATAACATTTGGAGAATGCCGCGCGCTTGTGCCAATCCTGATTCTTCCTTTTGATTAATTTGATTAATCAATCCAAAAACGGTTTGCTCAATAAACGAAATTAAGCCCTCAAACATTTGCGCCTTGCTCGCAAAATGTCGGTACAAGGCTGCTTCGGAAACGTCAATTTTCGCTGCCAAGGCAGCTGTGGTTACGCGCTCCCCCTTAGGGTTTTGCAACATCTCAGCTAGCACTTGCAAAATCTGCAGACGACGCTCTCCAGGACGAGGGCGTTTACGTGTTTTATCAGTGTCAGCATTGCTGCTGTTGATATCTACTGGTTCTAATGATTCACGCATAGTAATCTGCTTATCTGGAACGAATCATCGTACCGAATGCCTGCTCGGTCAAAATTTCTAATAACAAAGAATGCTCGATACGACCGTCAATGATGTGTACAGAATTGACGCCACTCTTTGCCGCATCTAAAGCCGAAGAAATCTTAGGCAACATGCCGCCAGATATCGTGCTATCCGCAAATAAAGCATCAATTTCGCGCGCCGTTAAATCGGTGACCAATTTTCCATCTTTATCCATCACGCCTGGAATATTAGTCATCATGACCAATTTTTCTGCATGCAGAATCTCAGCCATCTTGCCAGCAACTAAGTCGGCATTAATGTTGTATGCCTGACCTTCTTCGCTAAAGCCGATTGGAGAAATTACGGGAATAAACGCATCGTCCTGCAGCGCTTTTATAACCGCTGGATTAATTGCCTCGATTTCACCAACAAAACCAATGTCTACTTTTTCCCCTGGTGCCGTATCACTAGGAATCATCATTTTTTTAGCGTGAATCAAGCCACCATCTTTACCAGTCAAGCCAACTGCCTGACCGCCAAAGTGATTAATGAGCATCACGATATCTTGTTGCACTTCGCCACCAAGCACCCACTCAACCACTTCCATAGTCTCTTCATCGGTAACGCGCATGCCCTGAATAAAGGTTCCAGTCTTACCAATCTTTTTCAGGGCTTCATCAATTTGCGGTCCGCCACCATGAACTACAACTGGGTTCATGCCGACCAACTTCAACAAGATGACGTCACGTGCAAAGCTCTCCTTAAGACGCTCCTCAACCATGGCATTCCCGCCGTACTTAATGACGATCGTTTTGCCATGATAAGCACGGATATAGGGCAAAGCTTCAGCAAGAATCTCCGCTTTTAATAAAGGTGAGATATCACTAAGAGTAGGTAAATGCTTAGTCATTAGGGATTCGATTTATTCGCCAAATAACTTTTGACGTAGTTCACGACGCTCTTGAGCCTCAAGAGATAAATTGGCCGTAGGCCTTGCAATTAAACGGTTTAAGCCAATTGGCTCACCCGTTTCTTCACACCAGCCATAGTCACCAGATTCAATACGACCCAGTGCTTGCTCAACCTTTTTCAATAATTTGCGCTCACGGTCACGTGTACGCAATTCCAGTGCATGCTCTTCTTCAATGGTTGCACGATCCGCTGGATCTGGAACCAAAATATTTTCACGCAAATGTTCTGTTGTCTCAGAAGCATTTTTCAGAATGTCTTCTTTGAGAGTGAGTAATTTTTGACTGAAAAAATCTAACTGCGCAGCATTCATGTAGTCCTTATCGGACATCTTGAGCAATTCAGCTTCTGTTAAAGGCGCACCTTTCACTGCTTTTGCGCTAGTAGCCTTGCTGCTTGCTTTTGAAGTGCTTGCAGGTTTTGTTGCTATTTTTACCGTCATCTCGTTTTTTCCTGAATTGGAAGCATTAATGCCTCATTCTGCCAAACTTTTGTTACCTAAGAATCAATATTTTTCCGTATTGAACATTCTTGACCGTGGCGGCGGATTGTGCCCGAATCCGGCTAGACTAAACATCCCTCAAGCCCTGCCAGCAGGGTATCTTTTGGTAAATTGATGCCAATAAAGACCATTCTGGTTTGTTTAGGCTCTGAACCCCAGGGGCCCGCCAAATCACTACCCATCATCTGATGAACGCCCTGAAACACCACTTTTCGGCTACTTCCCTTGACATAAAGTACGCTCTTATAGCGCAGCATCTTTTCACCAAAGACCTCCAAAATGCCCCCCAAGAAATCCTCCAGCTTTTTATGATCAAAGGGTTTATCACTACGAAAAACAAAGGACTGAATTCGATCGGTATGCCCAGCATGTCCGTGGTGGTCATGGCTATGATCGTGCCCACAAGTGCTGTGCTCATGGTCGTGCGAGTGGTCATGGCCACAATGCGCATGATCGTGATCATCTTGCTCCAAGAAATGCGGGTCAATGTCTAACTTTGCATTGAGATTGAATCCTTTCAGATCCAGGACTGCATTTAAGGGCACCACTCCTTTTGAGATTGCACTAATTGGCGCCCTTGGATTCATGTGCATTAGACGATGACGAAGTGCATCTACCTCTGTCGGCGACACTAAATCCGTTTTAGTAATAAAAATCTGGTCCGCAAAGCCTACTTGACGCTGGGCTTCTTCATGTTCACTCAGTTGTTGTTGGCCATGCTTGGCATCAACCAATGTCACTACCGCATCCAATACATAGTGATCCGCAACATCGTCATCCATAAAAAATGTTTGCGCTACTGGCCCCGGATTCGCAACGCCTGTAGTTTCGATGACCACACGATCAAAGTGAATCTTTTTATCTTTACGCTGCTCCCAAAGTGCGTTCAATGCCTCTACAAGATCACCACGAATCGTGCAACAGATACAGCCGTTGCTCATTTGCACGATATTCTCTTCATGATCCTGAACCAATATATCGTTATCAATATTTTCTTCACCAAATTCGTTTTCAATCACCGCAATTTTCTTGCCGTGGTCTTCAGTAAGAATATGCTTTAGCAAAGTGGTTTTTCCGCTTCCCAAAAAGCCCGTCAATATAGTTACAGGAATTAGTGCCATGAATGATCCAATCGAAATCTATAGATGATGCGTTTCCCACCTAGGAAACCCACTATCTTACCGAGTTCCTCAGTCTTTGCCAGCCTTTGCGCGCGGATGGGCTTTATCGTAGGCCTGAGCAAGATGCTGAAAATCCAGCGAGGTATAAATTTGGGTGCTGGCGATACTGGCGTGCCCTAACATCTCCTGTACTGCACGTAAATCCTGAGAGGACTGCAACACATGACTGGCAAAACTGTGACGCATCATGTGCGGATGTACATGCGTTGGCAAGCCTGCACGAATAGCTAAAGAGCGTAAACGCGCTTGCACGGTGCGCGGCGATAATCGCCTTCCAGTAGAAGATAAAAATAAAGCCATGGAATCTTCAGGGTACAAAGTTGCATCACGAGTTTCGCGCCAAGCAAGAAGAGATTTCATCGCAGGAGCACCAACTGGCACTGAACGTCTTTTTCCACCTTTGCCTAAAACGGTCACTTCGGCAGCATCCCAATCGAGCCACCCAGCAGACTCTTGCTGACGATCTTTGCTTTGCATTACATCAATACCCAACAACTCAGACAAGCGCAAACCGGAAGAATATAACAAGTCAATGATGGCGGCATCCCGAATGGACTCTGGGTCCTTCTTCTCCTGCGCCTCTATAGCCGCCTGATTCACCAAGGCTAGCGCCTGCTCCACCGATAGGGCTTTCGGTAAGGACTTGAGACGCTTGGGAGCTTTTACATCGTCAACCGGATTGGTGACTAAATTATTAGCAACTTTGCCGGCTCGCGCATCACGTCGGGCATCTTTTTCAGTCAACCAGTCATACCAACCCCGCCACGCTGAGAGTGCTCTTGCAATACTTCTGGAAGACTTTTCTTTCGAGTGCAAGCGCCCAGCCCACCGTCGCACATGCGCGTTATTGACCTTTAATAAATCTACCGAATCTTCTGATGCAAAACTTTGAAGATCACTTAAATCCATCCCATATGCTTTAAGCGTATGCTGCGAAAGTTGCCGCAACACATGAAGCTCATGCAAATACTCCTGCATGAGTGGATGAAGTTTAGTTGGCTTGAGCTTCATAAGCTTGGATGCGATCCAAGGCTGCCGCAGTAAGCTCTGCAATTTGACGTAGATAGAATGCGCCCATATCTGCTGTGAAACGCGTCTCGTCTTTGCTTGCTAAAAGAAGCACGGCTGGGGATTGACTCACGCCGATGCTTTTACCTAGTGGCAAGCTAATTGCCACCATACTCTGCCACTCTGGTGCAATGGCAGTTTGACTTGCGAGCAATTCAATACTGGCTGCAGCCAATTCCTTTACGCAGCCACACAAAGGCGTATCCACCCAAGGGCCAAACGCAGAATTTGGCGCCAACAACTGTGCCGATTCGACTTCAAATACTTCTGCCAATCCTGTAGTGATCACAGCTTCAACATCAGCCTTAGTACTTGCCTTCATTAAACGCAATAACCAGGCAACTAGACTTTATTGGGTCTTATCGTTACGACTACCAAAGTGCAACATTTCGCTTAAACGACGATTAAGCTCCTGGTTTTGAGTGCGCAAAACAGTCATTTGACGTTCTTGCAACGAAATGGCGCGATCTTCATGGGGATGCTTTATCCGAATCTCATTAAAGAGATTGGCATAGCGCTCAAAGAAGCCTAGAGTTGCACGTAACCATTCTGCAACCAACTCTTCTTGCTCAGCCTGCTTTGGATCAATTGCGCTCATTTATATCTTTCTCAAATACCGTCATTAATTATTTTTATCTCAACCTCTTACGCAACAACTCATTCACTTGTCCAGGATTAGCTTTACCCTGTGATGCTTTCATAATTTGGCCAACTAAGGCATTGAAAGCCTTTTCTTTGCCAGAACGGAACTCTTCAACGGACTTCTGATTGGCCGATAACACTTGATCAATGATGGTTTCAAGCGCGCCACTATCGCTAATTTGCTTTAGACCTTTAGCATCAATAATCTGATCAACCGTGCTAATTACTTTGCCTGAGACGGCCTCTTCCCAGAGCATTGCAAAAATGTCTTTAGCAATCTTGTTCGAAATCGTTCCATCGGCAACGCGTGTTAGTAAGGGGGCTAAATGCTCTGCCTTTAAAGGCGCATCCGCGGTAGCAATGCCCGCCCGATTTAAGGAGGAGGCAAATTCACCAGCAATTAAATTTGCAGTCGCTTTAGCCAATGGCTTGCCGACAATGGCTAATAAATCTTCAAAAACTTTTGCGGTTTCTCGATCTTGGGTGAGCAACTGCGTGTCATAGGCGCTCAATTCATATTCACCCTGCCATTGCTCTCGCAGCTGCGCAGGTAAAGCTGGCATGCCACTACGCACCTGAGCAATCCAAGCATCATCGATAACTACAGGCAATAAATCTGGGTCAGGGAAATACCGGTAATCATTTGCATCCTCTTTGCTGCGCATGCTGCGCGTTTCCTGGCGATCGGGATCATAGAGGCGCGTCTCTTGCACAACCGTACCACCATCTTCAATCAACTCAATTTGGCGTCGCGCTTCATATTGAATCGCTTCTTCTAAGAAGCGGAAGGAATTCAAATTCTTAATCTCACAGCGCGTGCCGAATTCTGCCTGACCTTTAGGGCGAACTGAAACGTTGGCGTCACAGCGGAACGAACCCTCCTGCATATTGCCATCGCAGACCCCCAACCAAACTACCAGCGTATGGAGTGCTTTGGCATAAGCCACCGCCTCAGCAGCACTGCGCATCACTGGCTCAGTGACAATTTCCAAAAGTGGGGTGCCTGCACGATTCAAGTCGATACCACTGGAAGGCTCACCGTGTGGGCCAATAAAGCCCTCTTCGTGAACCGATTTTCCGGCATCTTCTTCCATGTGCGCACGGGTCAATTTAACTGTCTTAACTTCGTCCCCAACCAAGATATCAATTTTTCCGCCTATGACCACCGGAATTTCAAATTGGCTTATTTGATAACCCTTAGGCAAATCTGGATAGAAATAATTCTTGCGCGCAAAAATACTTGCAGGCGAAATCTTTGCGCCCACTGCCAATCCAAAACGAATGGCATGTTCAACCGCTTGATGATTTAATGCTGGCAATACTCCAGGCAATGCCAAATCAACTGCGCAAGCTTGCGTATTGGGCTCTGTTCCAAAACGAGTGCTGGCACCGCTAAAAATCTTAGATTGTGTTTGTAGCTGTGCGTGGGTCTCAAGACCAATTACGACTTCCCATTGCATCATGCCACCTCGCTTGCTTGACGTTGATGCCAATCGGTGGCCTTCTGATATTGATGGGCCACTTGCAATAAACGTGCTTCAGAAAAATAATTGCCAATCAGTTGCATGCCAATCGGCAAATGATTGGCATTGAACCCACAAGGCGCACTCATTGCTGGCAAGCCTGCTAGATTGGTTGATAGCGTGTAAATATCTTCTAAATACATTTGCACGGGATCTTTTGATTTTTCGCCGAGGCGCCAAGCAACATCAGGTGCAACAGGCCCTAGAATGACATCACACTCTTTGAATGCTGTCTGAAAATCGGATGCAATAATGCGCCGAATTTTTTGTGCCTGTAAATAGTAAGCGTCGTAGTAGCCGTGACAAAGAACGTAAGTGCCAATCAAAATGCGACGCCTGACCTCTGCACCAAAACCTTCAGTTCGGGATTTTTGATACATATCACCCAAGTCTTTGTACTCACTTGCACGATGGCCATAACGCACTCCATCGAAACGACTTAAGTTACTAGAAGCCTCTGCAGGAGCCAAAACGTAATACACAGGAATGGATAGTTTTGTTTTAGGCAAACTAACTTCAACTAATTTAGCGCCTAAGCTTTCTAAAGTTTTTGCAGCGTTGTTGACAGAATTAGCAACATCAATAGCTAAGCTCTCTGCAAAGAATTCCTTAGGCAAGCCAACGCGCAATCCCTCTAACGGTTTCGAAGTGTTGGTGCTGCCTTCTTGCCATGCTTGATTGAGATGACGACCGTAGTCCTCACCAGAATCTGCGAGCGATGTGGAATCGCGTGGATCATGCGAAGACATTGCCGAAAGCAGCAATGCACAGTCTTCGGCGGTTTTGCCCATAGGGCCAGCCTGGTCTAAGGATGAGGCGTAGGCAATCATGCCGTAGCGAGAAACGCGTCCATAAGTAGGTTTTATTCCAGTTGAACCACAAAATGCAGCTGGTTGACGGATCGACCCGCCCGTATCGGTTCCTGTTGCAATCGGGGCCAAGCCTGCAGCAACCGCAGCAGCTGATCCGCCGGAGGATCCGCCGGCAACATGGGCCGCATTCCACGGATTGAGAGCCGGTCCATAGGCAGAGTTCTCATTTGACGAGCCCATGGCAAACTCATCCATATTGGTTTTACCCAAGCAGACCATCCCCGCGCCATTGGGGTTTATTTCACTCGGGATTCCAAGGTTAGCAACCACGGCGGCATCGAAAGGACTCTGATAGCCCGCCAGGATTTTAGAGGCTGCGGTGGACTGCCAGCCACGAGTCACGAATACGTCTTTATGGGCAACTGGGATTCCAGTCAATTTACCAGCCTTTCCCGAGGAAATTAATGAATCTGCTTTATTTGCTTGCTCTAAGCTTAAGTGAACATTCACATCAATATATGCATTCCACTGTTTTCCTGCTTCGATTCGGTCCAAAAAGTACTGTGTCAGTTCTTTGCTTGAAACCTTTTTTTCAGCCAGCGCTCTCGCCATTAAGGCAATTGAGGTGTTGTGCCAACTCATTCAATCACCCTTGGAACCAAAAAATATCCATCCTGCTGAGCAGGGGCAGATTGCATATTTTCAGCCCGCTGGTTGGCCTCAGTGACTTGATCGGCACGCAAAGGTTGGGCTAATTCACGCAAAAATAAAATGGGGTGAGCAAGGGGCTCTAGCCCCGTTGTGTCAACAGCCTGCATTTCTTCAACGAGGGAGAAAACAGCCTGCAATTGAGGCAAAACTGCCTCGGCTTCTGCCTGACTTAACTCAAGCCTGGAAAGGTGCGCAATGCGCTCAACATCATCAAGTTTCATGGGGCGCTAGAGTATTATTCTCATATATTTTCATTAACACTTTCTATTTTCCCATTACATCATGTTTGGTTTTTTCCGCAGCTACTTTTCTAATGACCTAGCCATCGACCTAGGAACCGCCAACACCTTAATTTATATGCGTGAGCGGGGTATTGTCCTCGATGAGCCATCGGTTGTGGCAATTCGCCAAGAAGGTGGTCCAAACGGCAAAAAGACCATTTTGGCAGTTGGAAAAGAAGCGAAAGCGATGTTGGGCCGCGTTCCTGGAAATATTGAAACAATCCGCCCCATGAAAGATGGTGTTATTGCCGATTTCACCATCACCGAGCAAATGCTTAAGCAATTTATCAAGCTGGTACATGAAAGTAAATTATTAAAGCCAAGCCCACGCATCATCATCTGCGTTCCTTGCGGATCCACTCAGGTTGAACGTCGCGCTATTCGCGAGTCTGCCTTGGGTGCTGGCGCATCACAAGTATTTTTGATTGAAGAGCCGATGGCTGCTGCAATTGGTTCCGGACTACCAGTTTCCGAAGCGGCAGGATCTATGGTTGTTGATATCGGCGGCGGCACTACTGAAGTGGGCGTGATGTCATTAGGCGGCATGGTTTACAAAGGCTCTGTTCGCGTTGGCGGCGATAAATTTGATGAAGCGATTACCAATTACATTCGTCGTAACTACGGCATGTTAATTGGTGAACAAACTACTGAGTTGATCAAGAAAACCATTGGCTCCGCTTTCCCTGGCGCTGAAGTGCGCGAGATGGAAGTTAAAGGTCGCAATCTTTCTGAAGGCATACCACGTAGCTTTACCGTTACAAGCAATGAAATTCTCGAAGCATTAACCGATCCATTGAATCAGATCGTAACTGCAGTCAAAGCAGCCCTTGAGCAGATTCCTCCTGAGCTGGCTTCAGATATTGCCGAACGCGGCATGATGCTGACTGGCGGCGGAGCCTTATTACGCGACCTCGATCGCCTTCTACTCGAAGAAACAGGCTTGCCGATTCATGTTGCAGAAGATCCGTTAACTTGCGTAGCGCGTGGTTGCGGTATCGCACTCGAGCGAATGGATAAGTTAAGCGGAGTGTTCTCGCACGAATAAGCGACTTACACGTCGAACAGGGAATTGCAACATAACGCTCCACCACTTTTCAGACAGGGCATTCCGGCCTTACTCAAACTGATTGTCTGTCTGTCGATCAGCATCGCTCTGATGCTGATCGATTTTCGTTTCAAAGCACTCGATCCTATTCGCAGTAATGTGAATTGGATTTTGCGTCCACTCGAATACGTGATGATGGCACCACGCAATGCATTTGAGGCATTGTCAGAATATTTCACAACACGCGCAACTCTCGATCAAGAAAATCAGGCGATGAAAGTTCGCCAAGCAGAACTCTCTTTGCTTGCGAATCAATCCGAATTCTTGATGGTCGAAAATCAAAACCTACGTGAATTAATGGCTCTTCAAAAACAAGTGCCATTCAAAACGTTGCCCGTTGAAATATTGTTCAACCCTCCCAACCCGATTTCGCAACGCATTGTGATTAATCGTGGCAGCAATGATGGCCTGAAGCTTGGTAATCCGATTGCGAACGATACGGGCATTCTTGGTCAAGTTGTTAGACTCTACGAGCGCTCCGCAGAGGTTTCCCTGCTAGAAGATCGCGATTTTGCAGTCCCCGTCCAAGTAGCTCGGAATGGTCTACGCGCCGCAGTTTTTGGGGCAGGGCGCGGAAACCCCCTGGAATTGCGTTATCTCTCCGTCGCGAGCGATCTTGAAGTGGGCGATATTTTGCTGACATCCGGAATTGACGGGGTCTACCCCCCGGGTTTTGCAGTGGCAGTTATCAGCAAAATTGAGCGCAATACTGACAAAAATTCATCCAATGTATTTTGTGTGCCCGTCGCGGCAGTAAATCGTTATCGACAAGCACTTGCCTTGTTATATGACCCGCAATTTGATGCCAAGGCTCCAACCTTGAATAACAAATCTGCAAACAGCGCTTCATCAACAAACACGCCAGGCCGACGCCAAACCCGCGTACGAGGAATGCAATGATCGATTTTCAAAGCGGTTACATTCTGCGCCCCGTTAATCCAGTCTTTATTTATTTCAGCCTGTTTTGTGCGCTGTTATTAAATTTATTACCAATTGGTAATTTTGGGTGGGTGCCCGATTGGTTAATTGTGTGCACTATATTCTGGAATATTCATCAATATCGATATGTCAGCGTGATTTGGGCATTTATCCTGGGCTTATTGATGGATGTACACAACTCCGATTTACTAGGGCTACACGCATTTAGCTATTCTCTAGTGGCTTACATTGCCATCTCGTGGCATCGACGCATCATTGCGCTTAGCGCTCTTTCGCAAGCTTTACATTTGTTTCCTATCTTTTTGCTGGTCTCTCTTTTTCCAGCTCTAGTGCATTGGGCATTAAGCGGGGAGCTTTACTGGTGGGCCTTAACGGGCTCAATTCAAGCCGTGATTGAGGCAATGCTTTGGCCTGTTGCAACCCGTATTTTGCTTGCCCCACAACGTCGTCCAATAGACGTTGATCACAATCGCCCGCTTTAAGAAGCTGTATGGTTTCTTTTAAAGAACCCGGCCTCGATTCATTTCAAGAGCGCATTCATATTGCGACCTTATTTGTTACGTTTTGCTTTTTACTACTTGTTGCTCGCTTGGTGTGGCTGCAATTAGTCAGTCATAGTAAATATGCTTTATTAGCCGAAAGCAATCGAATTGTATTGGTGCCCGCTCCTGCAAATCGAGGCCTCATCATCGATCGCAATGGAATTGTTATCGGAAGAAATTATTCTGCTCTCACCTTAGATGTTAACGCCGAAGAAGTGAAGGGAAATGTAGACCAGCTTATCAGCGAGCTCTCTGAAATCATTGAAATTTCTCCACGAGACAAACGCAACTTCAAACGCTCTCTAGAAGACTCTCGCAACATGGGTACCTTTCCCCTGCGCTCCATGCTAAATGAGACCGAAACTGCTCGTTTTATGGCAAATCGTTACCGCTTTCCAGGGGTTGAGATTCGGGCCAGAAGCTTTCGCGAATACCCCTACAATGAACTGGCATCGCACTTAATTGGCTATATCGGTCGAGTCTCCCAACGAGATAAAGAGCGGATGCAATCCGAGATTGAGAACTCTAAATCTGATGATCCTGAAGCATTGCAAGCCTCTTTTTTGCCTGGTATTCAATATGTCGGAAAAATTGGATTGGAGCAAAGCTATGAAAATGTATTGCGTGGCATACCTGGTTACGATCAGGTAGAAGTTACTGCTGGCGGAAAGCCTGTGCGTACCCTTTCGAGCTCACCATCCATTCCTGGAAAAAACATTGTTCTCTCGGTGGATATCAAGCTGCAATACTTGGTCGAGCAGCTTTATGGAAATTTTCGCGGAGCCTTTGTTGCGATTGAACCTGAGGCTGGCGATATTTTGGCATTCGTCTCAAAACCCAATTTCAATCCAAATGATTTTGTTGAAGGTATTGATTCCGTTACTTGGAAAGAACTCAATGACTCACCGCAAAAGCCCCTCTATAACCGCCCTCTAAAAGGCATTTATCCTCCAGGCTCTACCTACAAGCCATTCATGGCGCTGGCGGCACTTGAAAATAAAAAGCGCACCCCTTCGCAAACCATTTCCGATCCCGGTTACTTTGATTTTGGCAACCATACATTCCGCGATGATAAAAAGGGTGGTCACGGTATTGTGGATATGCAAAAGTCTATTGTTGAATCCTGCGACACCTACTACTACTTACTTGCACGCGACATGGGCGTGAACATGATGCATGACTTCATGAAGCCTTTTGGCTTTGGTCAAATCACTGGCATTGATCTGCAAGGCGAGGCGAGAGGCGTCTTGCCGTCCACCGAGTGGAAAAAAAATACGTTCAAAAAACCTGAGCAACAAAAGTGGTACGAAGGTGAAACCATTTCTCTAGGCATCGGACAGGGCTATAACGCATTCACCATCTTGCAGCTGTCGCACGCTATGGCAAACCTTGCAAACAATGGTGTAGTGATGAAGCCTCACTTAGTCAAGGCGATTGAAGATCCCTTTACTCGAAATAGAGTGCTCACTACGCCTAAAGAAAGTTATCGGATTGATCTAAACCAAGAAAACATTGATGTTATTAAAAAAGCGATGGTCGAAGTGAATGTTTCCGGAACATCGGCTGCGGCATTTAAAGGCGCCGGATATGCTGCTGGCGGGAAAACTGGTACGGCACAAGTCTTCAGTCTGAATTCAAAAGACTACAAACATGGATTGACCGCAGAATTTCTTCGTGATCACGCGCTTTATATAGCATTTGCACCAGTTGAGAAGCCAACCATCGTCATTGCAATGGTGGTCGAGAATGCGGGATTCGGTGCGCAATATGCTGCACCGATTGCACGCAAAGCATTGGATTACTACGTTGAGGGCAAGTGGCCTAAGGAGATTCCTGAATGGAAAAGAGTCCCTTAAAAAAAATTCAATCACTTTTTTTTGGTTTTTTTTCAGGTCTTGATCGCCAACTTGGCCTTATTCTGCTTGGCTTAGCGACTGTTGGATTTTTTACCTTTATTTCAGCAAGCCAAAATACGCCCGTACAAATCGCGGATGAATTGCGCAATCTTGCGCTATCTTTTGTGGTGATGTGGTTAGTCTCACGCATTCCACCAAAGTGGTTAGAGATGGGTGCAGTTTGGATTTATGGACTTGGTGTTGCGCTATTGGTTGCGGTAGCAGCGTTTGGTTTAATTAAAAAAGGTGCGCGTCGTTGGCTCAATATTGGAGTGGTGATACAACCATCTGAAATCATGAAGATAGCGATGCCACTAATGCTGGCATGGTACTTTCAGAAGCGCGAGGGCATACAAAAAACTTGGGACTATGCTGTCGCAGGAATTATTTTGGCAATTCCCGTATTTTTAATTGCACGCCAACCCGACCTTGGAACAGCCTTGCTGGTATTTGCAGCAGGCTTATACGTCATCATCCTGGCGGGTCTACCGTGGAAATGGATTTTGCCTTTTGTCGGTATTGGCGTCGTTGGCATTCTGTTGATCATCATTTTTGGTAGCGCCATCTGCGCACATGATGTAGCTTGGCCATTTGTACATAACTACCAAAAGCATCGTGTCTGCACCTTGCTGGACCCAAGCAGCGATCCGCTGGGTAAAGGCTTTCATACCATTCAATCCATGATAGCAATCGGCTCGGGCGGCTTTTTTGGCAAAGGCTGGTTTCAGGGTACGCAAGCCCATTTAGAATTTATTCCAGAGAAACATACTGACTTTGTGTTCGCAGTATTCTCCGAAGAGTTTGGTTTGCTTGGCAATCTCGTTTTGTTAGCACTATTTTTTGCGTTGATAAAACGCGGTCTCGCTATCTCTGCAAGCGCACCAAATTTATTTACTCGCCTTCTAGGCGCTGCAGTAACTCTAATATTTTTTACTTACGCATTTGTCAACATTGGCATGGTTAGCGGATTGCTACCTGTCGTTGGCGTGCCTTTGCCGTTTATTAGTTACGGAGGCACCGCCCTAGTCACGCTAGGGTTTGGTGCGGGAATATTGATGAGCATTCATCGTCATCGACGATTGGTACAAAGTTAATTTCAAAATCAAACCTTGTTGGCTGCTTCAAATATAGAGGCAATAAAAAAGCCCGGCATACCGGGCTTTTTAAATAACAAGGAAGAATTACTTCTTACGCTTGTTCACTGAATCTTTAAATGCTTTACCAGCAGAAAACTTAACAGTTTTAGCAGCAGCGATTTTGAGTGGCTCGCCAGTTTTTGGGTTGCGGCCCATACGTGCAGCGCGCTTGCCAGGCGCGAAAGTACCAAAGCCAATCAGTTGTACTGAATCGCCTTTAGTAACAGCTTTGATGATGCTCTCGATTGCAGAATTCAATGCGAATTCAGCTTTAGCTTTAGAGATCTCCGCGTCGTCAACAATTGCTGCGATTAGTTCGGCTTTGTTCAAGTGAAGCTCCTTATAGATATTGATGTCGGCGCACATTGCGCTTACATGATTTTAACCACAAAAAATTACAAACATAAAGCTACGTAACAACAATTTTTGAAACTATAACAAATTATTCATCCAGCACTTCTATACCATTTACGAAATATTCGGTTTCCCCAAAACACGTTGTAGGCAAACCAATATGCTGTTCATATTTTAGGGCTACTTTTTTCCCTAAGTTAGCATTAATTTTTTGCGCTACAGCATCATCTCGCACCGTAAAGAGGAATTTTTCTGACATGGTTCCAGGCATGGAAACCATCGCCAATTCACCCTCCCAGGTTTTGCAAAGGTAGCCGCGGTTAGAAAATTTCTGCACATATCCAGCCCGCTCTCCACTGCCATAACTCCAAGTGAGCATAATCCAGGTATACGCTGAAATACCCGCTAAGCCAATTAAAACAAGGCTTAAGAGCCACTTTATAAAGCTATTCATTCGATTTTCTCCGAGCTGTATCCACATTAACTCCTAGCAGTCATAAGACATTTATTTCCTGCAGTTCCTGAAGTATATGAGGATATTGATATAAGAAATAGTCGATTCAGAGCCCCTGATACAAATTAAAATGGCATTTGTTACTTTGGATTGGCAAATTGAATGCAAGCGCGTCACATCATCTTTTTTATATTTGTAATATTGGCAATTTACGTCTACTTTAGGTCGGGTGCGCTTTGGAGTGGTTCGGTCGCTTACCGACTACCAGGTTTTGCTGGCCCCCATCAATTCCCTGCCCTACCTATTTTCCAAAGTAAAAGCGAGCGCATTTATTCCTGTAAGCCAGTTTCCTGAGATGCAACCCCTAAAAGATAACTGGGAAGTCATTCGCCAGGAAGCGCTAGCCCTCAATGCTGAAGGCGCCATAACGGCAGCAACCGGCTATAACGACATAGGCTTTAACTCTTTCTTCAGGACGGGCTGGAAGCGCTTCTACCTCTATTGGTATGGGAAAGACTTACCATCGGCCCAAGCCAATTGCCCAAAGACCGTCGCGCTACTCAAATCCATTCCATCGATTAAGGCTGCTATGTTTGCCTCTCTGCCACCAGGAGCCACTCTGGTTCGCCATCGCGACCCTTATGCAGATTCACTACGCTACCACATAGGATTAGCGACCCCCAATGACCAAAAATGCTTCATTGAAGTCGATGGAGAGCGTTATTTTTTGGAAAGATGGCGAAGCAGTAATGTTTGACGAGACCTATATTCATTACGCAGCCAACGAAACCGATCAATAGCGCATTGTTCTATTTTGCGATGTGGAACGCCCCGTTCATACCAAAGTGGTGCAATTATTGAATCGCTGGTTCGGGCATTATGTCATGAGTGTTGCGGCATCACAAAACGTTGAGGGTGAGAAAGTTGGTTTTGTAAACATTCTGTTTACCTATTTTTATCAATTGCGGGCACAAGCAAAGAAACTCAAAGCCAAGCATCGCACCATTTATTACATTGGGAAATGGGTGCTGATTTTAGGAATTTTGTGGGCGCTCTTCTGGTAAATAATCGTCAAATTTAAAATTCGAGCAATTGAATAATTTTTTCAGGGCCAATCCCCTGAATTTCAAGTCGCTTCTTTCGACTGTTTTGCCCAGAAATCCATTGAATTTGCTTTTGTGGGCTTTTTAGCTGTTTTGATAGCCACCCGACTAAATGCTCATTGGCCTTGTTTTCTAGGGCTGGCGCCTGAAGGGAAATTTTTAAGTAGCCGTCATGCAGCCCCACCACTTTGGTCTGCTTAGCGCCAGGCTGGCAATAAAGACTTAGCAAAGTTCCTGTAGGGGTATGTTTTAAACAAATAGGCGCCATGAAAGTACTTTAAACTTAAACCATGCCGCATAAACATTCTCAAGCGCTTGAACAGCTATTTGCCAATAATCGCAACTGGGCCGAAAGCATGGTGGCAAAAGACGCCGATTTCTTTAAACGCCTGGTTTCTCAACAAGCCCCTGAATATCTTTGGATAGGGTGTTCTGATAGTCGCGTTCCAGCAAACGATATTGTGAATTTGCTGCCCGGTGAATTATTTGTTCATCGAAATGTAGCCAATGTTGTTGTTCACACCGATCTAAATTGTTTGTCCGTCATTCAATTTGCGATTGATTTACTTAAAGTGAAGCACATCCTTGTGGTAGGTCACTATGGCTGTTCTGGCGTGCATGCGGCATTAATCGACAAACGTGTAGGCCTTGCTGATAACTGGTTGCGTCATGTAAAAGATGTCAATCAAAAATATGAACGTTATTTAGGTGATGCCATTCCAACGCCAAAACGTCAAGATCGATTGTGCGAGCTCAACGTCATTGAGCAAGTGGTGAATGTTTGTGAAACTACGATTGTTCAAGATGCGTGGGCACGCGGACAAGATTTAACCGTACATGGCTGGGCGTATCGACTTGAAACTGGCCTCGTAAACGACCTCGGAATGTCTAGCAGCTCAACAGAAGAAATGCTCGAACGCTACGCCCAGTCAATTAAGCGATACGAAGTAGAGTAACGCTTGCTTGCTCAAATCTTTCTCCAATAACGCAGGGGTTGTTTTTCTTAAACTCCTTTCCCTGCTACCCTACAACATCCTAGTATCTTTGGGATATGGGCTTGGCCATATAGCCGCCAGAATTCCTGGGGACAGAAATCGGGTAGTAAAGATCAATCTGCAAATGTGCTTTCCCCATCTGATTCCAAATGAGATTCATGCGCTGAGCAAAAAACATTGGAGGCTTCTTGGTCGAAGCTTGGTTGAGAAAAGCATCATTTGGTTTGGAAGTGAAAAGCAATTGAGCAACATGATTGAAGTGAAATCAGCGTATGGCGAGTCTTTATTCGGCAACTAAAGAAGGTGTTGATGTTCCTATCCTACTGAAAATCCCTCGGGTAGGAAGAGATCAGCCTGTAGAAAGCCTCATTGGCTTTGAAACTGAGCTCACAATTTTGCGCTCACTCAAAAGCCCATACGTTCCTAAATTTTTAGGCGCCGGCAATATGGCAACACGCCCATATATTGCAATGGAGCGCGTAGGAGGCCGACCACTAGAAGACCTTATTAAAGAAGGTAAAGAATTTACGATTATGATGTGGTGCGAATCGGCGCTGATCTTGCTCAAGCGGTTCAGTCACTGCACTCGCAGGACACCATTCATTTGGACATCAAACCAGAAAATATTCTGATCGATGACAAAGGAAAGTTGACGCTGATTGACTTCGGGCTATCACATCATGCACGATACCCCGACTTGCTTGCCGAAGAGATGCGTAAAGGCGTTGGCTCAGCGCCCTATATCTCACCCGAACAAGTTGCTGGCATTCGCTCAGACTCGCGTAGCGATATTTATTCAATCGGCGCCATCATGTATGAATTACTTACCGGCGAGCTACCCTTTGGAAACCCTCAGACTATGAGCGGCTTAAGAAGG
>CAZXSX010000010.1:0-2178 GCA_964643245.1 uncultured Polynucleobacter sp. | reverse complement strand
TACTTCATTCTTTCTTGCTTCTCATCCAGAATAAGTTCTGGCTCTTGAGCCTCAATCCAATTATCTTTATTCAGAACATCTTTCAGTTGATTTTGATCTAGCTCACCTGTCCACTTTGCTACCACGATCGTGGCAACGCCATTGCCCACTAAATTGGTTAAGGCGCGCGCTTCGGACATAAAACGATCTATACTCAAAATGATCGCCAAACCTGCAACTGGTACATTGCCAACCGCGGAGAGTGTGGCTGCCAAAACGATGAAGCCGCTTCCGGTAATGCCAGCCGCGCCTTTAGAAGTCGCCAATAAGACCAATAACAATGTAATTTGTTGCATGATGGTCATCGGAATATCGGTTGCTTGTGCAATAAATACCGCCGCCATTGTTAAGTAAATGGAAGTGCCATCTAAATTAAATGAGTACCCAGTTGGGATTACTAAACCAACGCAGCTTTTCTTGGCGCCCAAGAGCTCCATTTTTTCCATCATCCGAGGTAACACGGATTCAGAAGAAGGGGTTCCCAACACAATTCACAACTCTTCTTTGATATAGCGCACAAACTTAAAAATGCTGAAGCCATTCAGACGAGCAATAATGCCGAGTACCACAAACACAAATAGCAAACACGTGATGTAAAAGCTGCCCATCAATTTTCCCAAAGAGAGCAAAGAGCCAACTCCATACTTACCAATTGTGAAGGCCATAGCACCAAAAGCACCAATTGGCGCAAACTTCATGATGATGCCAATGATGTCAAATAACACATGATAAAATTTTTCGATTAAATCGAACACTAAAGTGCCACGACCACCAAAACGATGTAAAGCAAACCCGAATAAAACAGCGATAAACAACACTTGCAAAATTTCACCTTTTGCAAATGCATCAACTGCAGTTGCTGGGAGTAATGTTGAGCAAAAAGTCCGTGGTCGTGCCCATTTTTCCAGGGCCGGTATATGCAGCAATACCCCTGGTGTCTAAAGTGGTTGGATCAATGTTCATGCCAGCGCCAGGCTGTAATACGTTCACGACTAACAACCCAACAATAAGTGCAATCGTGCTCACGACTTCAAAATAGAGGAGTGCGATGCCGCCAGTCCTGCCAACCTTCTTCATATCTTCCATGCCGGCAATACCGACAACAACTGTACAAAAGATAATTGGAGCAATCAGCATCTTGATGCCTTTAATGAATGCGTCACCAAAGAGTTTCATTTCTGCCCCTAAGGAAGGGTAGAGATGTCCCAGCAAAACGCCAATAACAACAGCTACAAGGGCCTGAAAATAGAGGATTTTATAAATTGGCGGTTTTTTAATGGAATGGTCATTGGACTGCCCTTCATGTACTGGTCTAGGAATCTGGAGTGTAGTCCCTAGAACATGCTGCCTCGCATCAAATTCATCGGGGCTTTATCGGATAATGTGGATATGGAAGAAAAAGTACGGGTCTCAAAGTTACTCTCCGAGGTGGGCCTCTGCTCACGACGTGAGGCGGATTCTTATAGTGAACAAGGCTTAGTCACTGTTGATGGCGAAGTGGTCAACAAACTTGGCGTTCGAGCTTATCGTCATCAAAAGATTGAACTTCAATCGGGCGCTAAAGCCCAGCAAGCCTCCCGCGTCACGGTGATTCTGAATAAACCGGTTGGCTATATTTCGCATTACGATGATGAACAAGAATATCAACCGGCAGCCTCTTTAATTACGCCAGAAAATCACTTCAGCAGCCCTCTAGATAAAGGCAAAAATCCACGCTTCAATACGAAAGGGCTTACTCCTGCAGGAAGATTGGATATTGACTCCACCGGATTGCCAGTTCTCACACAAGATGGCCGCATTGCAAAACTACTCATTGGCGAAAATAGTCCAATTGAAAAGGAATATTTAGTTCGCGTTGAAGGTAAGCTTTCGTTTGAAGATTTAGACCGCCTTAGGCACGGCTTGTCACTGGATGGGGTGAAACTTAAGCCAGCACAAGTGAGCTGGCAGAACGAAGACCAATTGCGCTTTGTCCTGCGCGAGGGTCGTAAACGCCAAATTCGTCGCATGTGTGAGATGGTTAGCTTAAAAGTGCTTGGGCTCAAACGCTTTCGAATGGGTCGCATCTCATTGGGCCCACTGTCGCCCGGTCAATGGCGATTTCTAAGGCCAGAAGAGTAATTCTAAGCAGCTTGCACG
>CAZXSX010000009.1:22491-24966 GCA_964643245.1 uncultured Polynucleobacter sp. | reverse complement strand
ACCGATCTACATACCTTAGAAGAGTTTCGGAAGTTGGTTGTTAAAAAAGACGGCGTCAACATTGTGTATCTGGACCAGGTTGCCAATGTCACGTTGGGCTCGGAGGACTACAACACCAATGTGGCATTTAGCGGTAAACAATCCGTATTTATTGGCATCAAAGTTGCTCCACAAGCAAATTTACTCGACGTAGCACAACGCGTTAGAGATGTGGTTCCAGATATACAAAAGCAATTGCCAATTGGTATGAATGGCAAAGTCGTTTATGACTCAACAGAATTTATTACCGGCTCAAATGACGAGGTGATATCCACCCTGTTGGAGGCATTGGTGATCGTGACGGTGGTGATCTATCTTTTCTTAGGGAGTGTGCGAGCTGTAGCAGTTCCCGTGATTGCAATGCCATTGTCTTTAATTGGCACATTTTCTTAATGCAAATCCTGGGCTACTCCATTAATTTGTTGACTCTACTTGCCTTGGTGTTAGCCATTGGTTTGGTTGTGGATGATGCCATCATTGTTGTTGAGAACGTCGATCGTCATATGAAAGAGGGAAAATCTCCTCTAGAAGCATCATTGATTGCCGCTCGTGAATTAGGTAGCCCAATTTTGGCGATGACGGTTGTCTTGATTGCCGTGTACATTCCAATTGGCTTTCAGGGCGGTTTAACTGGCGCATTGTTTACTGAGTTTGCCTTCACCTTGGCAAGCGCAGTTGCTGTGTCAGGCTTAATTGCATTGACCTTATCGCCCATGATGTGTTCGCGTATCTTTACTGAAGAGCAAGAAGCCTCTTCATTTGTACATAAGATCGATCAAATATTTGATAAGGTGCATCATGGCTACCAACATACTTTGCGTGAACTGTTAAGTACCTGGCAGGTCATTATTGTGATGGGCGTTATTTTGCTAGGAGGGGTTGCTTATTTGTACGCTACCGCTCGAGCCGAGCTAGCGCCGACAGAAGATCAGGGCATTGTATTGATGCAAGCATCTGGTCCGCTCAATAGTACTGTGAATCAGATGCAAACGTATGCAGATCAAATTTATGCGATCGCAGCGGCTGAGCCAGAATATGAACAAGCATTTCAAATTACCAGTCCAACGTCTAGTTTTGGCGGCATCTTGTTGAAAGACTGGAGTGAGCACAGTCGCAACGCAACAAAGTTCCAAGAAGATTTGCAACAAAAATGGAATTCAATTGCGGGTGCGCGGGTGGCAGCTTTTCAATTCCCAGCATTACCGGGTGTGCAAGGGCTGCCAGTACAAGTGGTCATTAATACTACGGAGTCCTACGAGCAGCTAAATGAGGTATCGCAGGCAATTATGGATAAAGCGCGCCGAAGTGGAAACTTTTTCTACATTGACTGCGATTTAAAAATTGATAAACCACAAGACGTATTGGTCATTGATCGCGAAAAGGTAGCGGTCTTAGGAATGACCCAGCAGCAAGTTGGTGCTGCATTATCGGCAGCCTTGGGTGGCGGGTATGTGAATTATTTCTCTGTCGCAGGTCGCTCCTACAGAGTGATTCCACAAGTAAAACAGGTTGACCGCTTGAACCCTGATCAGATTCTGGACTATTACATTCGTACTCTTAGTGGAGCAACGATTCAGGCTAGAACGATTGCCAGCATTAAATAGAGAGTGGTGCCGCAATCAATTAACCATTTTCAGCAGCTGAATCCAGCAACGATTTCGGGGGTTAGCACGCCATTTATTTCTCAAGCAGATCTGTTGGAGTACATGCGGCAAACCTTAAAAGAAGTTGCCCCAAACGGTTACAACATGGACTACGCAGGCCCGTCTCGTCAGTTTATGGCTGAGTCCGGCGGCTTCCTGGTCACAATGTTCTTTGCAATTTTGATTGTGTTCTTGGTTTTGGCGGCACAGTTTGAAAGTTTCCGCGATCCAATTGTGATTTTGGTATCAGTACCTTTGGCGCTCTTCGGCGCGCTCATCTTTATTAATTTGGGTTTCACAACATTAAACGTTTATACCCAAGTTGGTTTAGTAACCCTGATGGGTTTAATTAGTAGGCACGGAATTTTGATTGTGGAATTTGCCAATGAGTTGCAGGAAGCTGGGCGTAGTAAATTGGATGCCATTGTGGAGGCAAGTAGCGTTCGTTTAAGATCTATTTTAATGACGACTGCAGCAATGGTTTTGGGGGTTGTCCCTTTAGTTATTGCCTCTGGTGCTGGTGCTGCAGGCCGTCAGTCTATGGGGATTGTGATTTTTACTGGCTTATCGATTGGTACTTTATTTATCTTGTTTGTGGTTCCCGCCATGTACTTATTTATGGGCGCCGATCATCATCAGAAGAAATTTAAGCAACAGTAAAACGCAACTTTGCTAAGACTCAATATCATTTGCTTATGATATTGAGTTCTTTCTCAGCAAAATCTTTGAAATGGGTTTCAACTTCAAGTTGTTTTAACCAGCGATCAATATTTTTGAACTGAGGGCGTGATCC
>CAZXSX010000009.1:11891-22391 GCA_964643245.1 uncultured Polynucleobacter sp. | reverse complement strand
TTGATCAAGCAAAGCAAACAGCAAGTTGGTATCTTGATAGGACTTTAGAATGCTGGCGTAGTCTCGTTCAGCATTTGGAACCCTTGTGAGCCCTATAAATGCGGGGCGCAGTAATGGCCACATAGTGCCCACCTGCCAGTCCATCCATTTTTCAGAGTTGTACTGCGCATTAACACCGGCCGGGAAGCGTTGACCTTCATCGTGTTGTGCAGCTAAATATCGGAGGATAGTGTTCGACTCCCAAAGTACGATGCCGCCATCCTCTAGAGTGGGAACTAGCCCATTAGGGTTGAGTTTTAAGAATTCTGGAGAACGAACAACACCATAATGAAGGCTGGCATCAATCCGTTCAAAATCAATACCCTCTTTTAGTCCAAGTTCAGCGAAACACCATAAAACTTTTAATACATTAATAGAGCTTCTACGCCCCCACAAACGCATCATCACATTACCCCTCAATTATTTTGAATCAGCTGGTTTTGGTTTAGGAAAAATTAAGGCCGACAAATTTGCTGCGTGCAAAAATGAGAGGCTCTCTTTCGGGGTGGTTTTTTAGGTTAACCACCCTAGCAACAATAATATTGTGATCACCGCCAATGTGAACGGAAACCGTCTCGCATTCATAGTAGGCAACACAATGATCTATTTGCGTGAGACCGTTAGCAGATGGCTGATGATCAATCCCTTGGAATTGATTGACTTTTACCGTAGCAAAATGTATTACTAAATTTTCTTGTGAGCGTTCCAAAACGTGTATGAGATGCTTTTTGCCAACTTCAACCTATGGCATAAGGCGCGAAGGCTCCATAGAATGAGGGGCGGCTCTAGAGAAACAGTATTAAACGAACTGATTGTGATGCCGTGTGGATTTTGAGCTTCATCAAGGCAGGTAATGACGGTGACCCCAGTTGCGAAAGATGAAAATCCTTTGCGTAGCTCTTGAGAAGTAAAAGGGGTCATTGAAATGAAATTACTTTGCTGCAGCTTTGGTAGATGGCTCGATTGTTGTTCCCGGAATCGGAATCAAAACCTCATTTTCTTCAGTTCTTACGCACTTAAAGCGATATTCTGTGCCAGCTTTTGATAGAAAGCTTGCGCCTTCATAAAAATCACTTTTACAAGCGTTGTTCGCGTAGTTCATGACATCTTGGGGGCTTGCGCTTGAGGTAATGAGGCGCATATTGCCCATGGACATACTGATTTGGGTTGAAGAGCAACCGGCAATGAAGAAGCTAGAAATTGCAGTTAATAGTAGAATTTTTTCATGGAAACCTCCATAATTAACAATGCTCGTTAGGATAAACCTATTAAGCAAAGGCTGCGGGAAAATTATCGGTGGGCAGAAAATGACAAAAATGACTGGGGAAGAGATATGTTTAAAGCCATAGTGATCAACAAAGATGAGCAAGGATATCGAGCAGAGCTTGGTCAGGTGAGCGAGGCTGACCTTCCCGAGGGTGATGTTCGGGAAAAGGTTTTGTATTCCACGCTCAATTACAAAGATGGTCTTGCAATTACGGGTAAAGGCCCGGTCGTAAGAAGCTTTCCGATGGTGCCCGGCATTGATTTTGCTGGAGAAGTGAGTGAAAGCTCTAGCCCGGACTTCCAAGTTGGCGATATGGTGCTCTTAAATGACTGGGGAGTTGGTGATGGGCATTGGGGTGGATTAGCGCAACAGGCTCGCGTAAAAGGGGAGTGGCTCATACCATTGCCAAAAGGCTTTACAGCCAAACAGGCTTTGGCTATTGGTGCCGCTGGTTATACCGCCATGCTTTGTGTAATGGCTTTTCCAATAGAATAAGGGATTCTAGAGATTATTCCCGGTTAAGCAATGCAATTTAATGGTTTGTCCCAGCCTTACACCCGTGGTCAGGCCCTGCCTGAGCTGATGAAGCAGCGCATCCTGATTTTGGATGGCGCGATGGGAACCATGATCCAGCAATATAAATTGGGCGAAGCTGATTATCGTGGTCTGCCCAGTAATACACGTTTTGCAGAGCGCCCAGGAGATTTGAAGGGCAATAATGAGTTACTCGTTTTGACCCAGCCGCAAATCATTAGCAAGATTCATGAGCAATATTTAGATGCGGGCGCGGACATTATTGAGACCAATACTTTTGGTGCAACATCCGTAGCTCAAGAAGATTACAAAATGGCCGGTTTGGCGCGCGAGATGAATGAGGTATCCGCAAAATTAGCGCGGGCTGTATGTGAAAAATACAGCACGCCTGAGAGGCCGCGTTTTGCTGCGGGTGCTATTGGACCAACGCCAAAAACGGCGAGTATTTCGCCTGATGTGAATGATCCAGGTGCACGGAACGTAACCTTTGATGCGTTACGCGCATCGTATCGAGAGCAGATCGAAGGTTTATTTGTTGGTGGCGTCGACCTATTTTTGGTTGAAACAATTTTTGATACCTTGAATGCAAAAGCAGCACTGTTTGCATTAGATGAATTCTTTGAAGAAACCGGAGAGCGTTTACCAGTCATGATCTCTGGTACCGTAACGGACGCTTCCGGCCGAATTCTCTCCGGCCAAACCGTAGAAGCATTTTGGAACAGCTTGCGTCATATCAAGCCGCTGACCTTTGGTTTAAATTGCGCCCTTGGCGCTGCGCTTATGCGCCCATATATTGCTGAGCTTTCACGCATCTGTGATACCGCGGTATCGTGCTACCCCAATGCAGGACTGCCTAATCCGATGAGTGATACGGGTTTTGATGAAACTCCTGACACTACATCAAGCTTGGTCGACGGTTTTGCTAAAGATGGCTTAGTGAATTTAGTGGGTGGTTGTTGTGGTACTACGCCTGATCACATACGTGCAATTGCTAATGCAGTTGCAAAGCGTAAGCCACGCGCTTTCTATCGTGAGAATGTAGAGGCATCTGTATGAGCCAGCTCGATAAACACGCTATTCCAGCAATGAAACTCTCTGGATTGGAACCATTTAATGTGACAGCCGATGTTGGCTTTGTCAATATTGGCGAACGAACAAACGTTACTGGATCGAAGGCATTTGCGCGCATGATTTTAAATAATCAATTTGATGAAGCTCTTGCAGTTGCGCGCCAGCAAGTTGAGAACGGTGCACAAGTTATCGATATCAATATGGATGAAGCCATGTTGGATTCCGAAGCGGTGATGACGCGCTTCTTGAATTTGATTGCATCGGAGCCAGATATTGCGCGCGTGCCTATCATGATCGACTCTTCCAAATGGAGCGTGATTGAAGCAGGCTTAAAATGCATCCAGGGTAAGCCAATTGTGAACTCTATCTCCTTGAAGGAGGGTGAAGAGCCTTTTCGTAAGCAGGCCCGTTTAATTCGGCGTTACGGTGCAGCCACCGTAGTCATGGCTTTTGATGAAGTTGGTCAGGCGGATACTTTTCAGCGTAAGACAGAGATCTGTCAGCGTTGTTACAACATTTTGGTAAATGAAATTGGCTTTCCTGCTGAAGACATTATTTTTGACCCCAATATTTTTGCGATTGCTACAGGCATTGAAGAGCACGATAACTACGCAGTAGATTTTATCGAAGCAACTCGTTGGATAAAGGAAAATCTGCCTGGCACCAAGGTTAGCGGTGGTGTATCCAATGTCAGCTTTTCGTTCCGTGGCAATGATCGTGTGCGTGAAGCGATTCACACAGTGTTCCTCTACCATGTCATCCAGGCTGGGATGGATATGGGCATCGTCAATGCCGGTCAGCTTGGTGTCTATGCTGATTTAGATCCTGAGTTACGTGAACGTGTTGAAGATGTTGTTCTCAATCGCTTCAAGCAAAAAGACGGACAAACTCCCACCGAGAGATTGTTGGTGATTGCTGATCAATTTAAGGGCGATGGCACTAAGCAAATCGAGAACCTCGTGTGGCATGAAGCTCCAGTACGTGAACGCTTAACACATGCTTTAGTACACGGCATTACAACCTTTATCGAGGCGGATACTGAAGAGCTACGCGCTGAAATCATGGGTGCTGGTGGCAGACCGATCGAAGTAATTGAAGGCCCATTAATGGATGGGATGAATGTGGTTGGTGATTTATTTGGCGCCGGCAAAATGTTTTTGCCTCAAGTGGTGAAGAGTGCACGCGTCATGAAGCAAGCGGTTGCCACCTTGATTCCATATATTGAAGAAGAAAAACGTCAACATATTGCTGCGGGTGGCGAAGCAAAAGCAAAAGGTAAGATTGTGATAGCCACGGTGAAAGGCGATGTTCACGATATTGGCAAGAATATTGTGACAGTGGTGTTGCAATGTAATAACTTTGAAGTAGCCAATATGGGCGTAATGGTGCCTTGTGCGGAAATTCTCAAGCGCGCCAAAGAGGAAGGTGCTGATATTATTGGACTCTCTGGCTTAATTACGCCATCGCTGGAAGAAATGACGTACGTCGCTCAGGAGATGCAACGCGATGAATATTTTCGTGAGCGCCAAATTCCCCTGATGATTGGCGGAGCAACTACGTCCCGAGTTCATACGGCAGTAAAAATTGCCCCACATTACGATGGCCCTGTAGTGTATGTGCCTGATGCATCACGCTCAGTCTCAGTTGCGTCTAGCCTATTATCTGACGAGGGCGCCAAGAAATTTATTCAAGACTTGCGTGATGATTATCAACGCATTCGTGAGCAACACGCCAATAAAAAAGCAACCCCAACCATTTCGCTAGAAGATGCTCGCAAGAATCGCGAGATGATTGATTGGTCGACTTACGTTCCAGAGAAACCTAAATTTATCGGGCGTCGTGTATTTAAAAATTTTGCTTTGGCAGAGATTGCGAAATACATTGACTGGACACCATTCTTTCAAACTTGGGATTTAGCGGGCAAGTTTCCGACAATCTTAGATGATGAAGTAGTTGGTGTCGAGGCGCGCAAGGTGTATCAAGATGCTCAAGACATGTTGGATAAGTTGATTAAGGGACAATGGTTGCAAGCAGATGGGGTGGTTGCTTTTTATCCCGCCAATGCTATTGGTGATGACATTGTTTTATATGGCGATGAGACTCGCCAACATCCTTTATTTGTATGGCATAACCTCCGTCAGCAGTCTGAGCGCCCAGTAATTGATGGTGTTCGCAGACCAAACCGGTGTTTAGCGGATTATGTTGCCCCAAAAGACTCTGGTGTTGCAGATTACTTGGGTTGCTTTGCAGTCACTACTGGCCATGGTGTTGAAAAGAAAGTAGCTGAGTTTCAGGCAAAGCATGATGACTACAGCGCAATTATGTTGAAGGCGCTTGCCGATCGATTGGCAGAAGCTTTTGCTGAATTAATGCACCATCGCGTTCGTGCCGATTTATGGGGTTACGCAGCGGACGAGACTTTGACAAACGATCAGATGATTGATGAGGAATATCGCGGTATTCGTCCTGCACCAGGTTATCCTGCTTGCCCTGCTCATGAGGTTAAGCAAGATTTGTTGCGTGTAATTGGTTCCCAAGATATTGGGATGACCTTAACTGAGTCTCTGGCGATGAACCCAGCATCCAGCGTGAGCGGCTTTTATCTGGCTCACCCGGATGCACAATATTTCAACGTAGGAAAAATTGCGGCCGATCAGGTTGAAGATCTTGCCATGCGTCGAGGTCAAACTGCTGATGAAATCCGCCGCCAATTGGCCAGTCTGGTAGATTAGACGCCCCGCATGACAGGCGCATTTTTGGCATTGGCCTGTTTCATTAACTCTAAAAAAGGGTAGGCCAGTTGACCAAGGCGGTCTGCTAACTTCGGTTTTTCAGTCTCCCCATCCGCCTCAGCTTTCGCTTTAGCGCGCTCTTCCATATCTTTGAGAATGGCAGTCTCTAATTTGATAATGAGAGCTGGGAGCTGCTCCTCGATGAGGATGCCTCTTGGTTCCAAAGGGCGCCCCAAGATATCAAAAATCCGTTGCGTCAAATCAGCCAACATAATGACATCAGGGCCTGCTTTGGAGCGAAATTGATAGATCATTTCGATAGCTTACCACCTGATAAACTCACTTATCTATGTTGCGAATTAATAAAAATCGTTTAATTGACATGTTGAGTGGCGCCCTCCAGGGGCTGGCTCAAGAGCGCGGTTTAAGTGAGCCGCCAGCGCCGCGTCTAGAGTGCCACAAAGCGGTAGATCATGGTGATGTAGCATGCAATATTGCGCTCCAGCTTGCAAAAGCATGGAAGCTCAATCCGCGTGAGTTGGCTCAAGTTTTGGTGGAGCGCTTGCAAAAGCAAACAGGTTTTGAGCAATTGATCGTTTCTTGCGAAATTGCTGGACCTGGTTTTATTAATTTTCGCTTAAGCAATCAAGCTAAAACAGCTGTGGTTGGGGAGATACTCTCGGTGGGCGCCCAATTTGGTGAGCTTCGACAAGCGGGCGGCCCGGTAGAAAGCGCCATGATTGAGTTTGTTTCAGCAAACCCAACGGGTCCATTGCATGTTGGCCATGGAAGGCAGGCGGCGCTTGGCGATGCTTTAGCAAACTTATTGGCTACTCAAGGTATCAAGGTGCATCGGGAGTTTTATTACAACGATGCTGGAGTCCAGATTGCAAATCTTGCTTTATCGGTACAGGCTCGCCTAAAAGGCCTTAAGCCCGGAGATGCCAATTGGCCTGATCAGGCCTATAACGGTGAATATATTGCCGAAATAGCGACAGCTTTTAAGTTATTACCCGAGTATCGGGAGGATCTTGAGGCCATTCGTCGATTTGCCGTTGCCTATCTGCGAAATGAACAGGACATTGATCTAAAAACATTTGGCGTGAAGTTTGATTGCTATTACCTAGAGTCTTCCTTGTATACCGACGGCAGCGTAAATCAGATCGTTCAAGACCTACAAAGTATTGGTAAAACATATGAAGCTGAAGGTGCACTTTGGCTCAGAACGACTGATGATGGCGATGACAAGGATCGTGTCATGCATAAATCTGACGGTAGCTTTACTTACTTTGTTCCAGATGTTGCGTATCACACTAGCAAGTGGAACCGTGGATTTGCAAAAGTGATTAATGTCCAGGGCAGTGATCACCATGGCACTATTGCCCGCGTCCGTTCAGGTTTGCAGGGGGTGGCACAAAAGCGAGGTTGGGATATTCCAAAAACATATCCCGATTATGTGTTACACAAAATGGTTACGGTCATGAGACATGGTGAAGAGGTCAAAATCTCTAAGCGTGCCGGATCCTATGTGACAGTGCGTGATTTGGTTGAATGGTCGGGTGGGGTCACTCCAGAAATGACGCCCGAAGAGAGGGAGCTAGCATTACAGCGTGGTCGAGACGCGGTCCGATTTTTCTTAATCTCTCGTAAAGCAGATACTGAATTTGTATTTGATATTGATCTGGCCTTACAACAAAACGATGAGAATCCCGTATTCTATGTGCAATATGCACATGCTCGTATCAGCTCCATTTTGCAACAGTGGGGTGGAAATACTGTGGATTTAGCTGGTGCCGATTTGTCGCTATTGCAAAGTAAAGCTTCGGATCATTTATTGAGGCGCTTAGCCGAATATCCGGAGGTATTAACGGATGCAGCAGCAGAGCTGGCCCCGCATGCGCTTGCGTTTTATTTGCGTGATTTAGCGGGCGACTTTCATACGTTCTATAACGCTGATCGAGTCTTGGTTGACGATGAGAAACTAAAACTCGCTCGGCTAGCACTCTTATCTGCCACCCGCCAAGTTCTGCAAAATGGTCTAAGGGTATTAGGGGTATCGGCGCCAGCAAAGATGTAGTGGCAAAGTGTGAAGTGAATAGGTAAGATGAGGAAATGATGAATAAACCGAATCCACAGTCTGGCTTCATGAAAAAGAACGGCATTTCTGTAAATAACTCACAGTATGGCGGAACAAGCTTAGGTTTTGTTTTAGGGTTGGGAGCAGGTCTTGGCATTGCATTTGTAATTGCTTTTTATCTCTCCAAAAATACTCCCCAAGAAAGACCAGGAGTGCGTGCGCCAAATCTGCCTATCACCATCAAACCTTCAGCTCTTGCTGAGGGTGAGGCGGCTACCCTTGCCGAGCAGGTTGATTTGAATAAACCCTTGCAAGGTAAAAGTCCTAGCGCCCCTTCCTCCGATCCTATTGGGGATTTAGTCAATGGCCAGAAGGCCCCCGATAGCTCTGTTGCGCCAGCCGCCCTCAAGGACGATGCAATTTATTTCTTGCAAGTTGGCGCATTTACCAAGCACGCAGATGCAGATGCACAAAAAGCAAGCTTGGCCATTCAAGGTATCCAGACGCAATTGAGCGAAGTGATGGCCGATGGCAATACTCTATGGCGCGTTCGTTCTGGGCCCTATAGCAGCATTGAAGAGAGTAATCCTGCGTGCGATAAATTAAATAGTATGGGCATTAAACCAACCCTGATTAAAGCCAGTAAATAGAGTGAAAAATGATGATTTCTGTTAGCAAGCGAGTTTTTATTGCCGGTGCCTTAGTTCTTTTGAGTGGCATGGCCATTGCACAGGGGCAAAAGATTGAAGAAAGCTTTGACTATCGAATTTTGTCAGTACCCCAGCCGGTTGAGACCAAGGGCAAAGTCGAGGTGATTGAGTTTTTTTGGTACGGCTGTCCGCATTGCTATGACTTTGAGCCAGAGCTCAGCGCTTGGGTAAAACGCCAGCCAAAGGACGTGACTTCTCGCAGAGTGCCGGTAGCCTTTCGAGATGATTTTTTACCCCATAGTCAACTTTTCTATGCTTTAGAGGCGATGGGCAAAGGCGATGCCCTGAATGAAAAAGTAATGTATGCCATGCACAAAGAAAACAAACGCTTGTTGACTGAGAATGAAATTGCAGACTGGGTGGCTTCGCAGGGCATCGACCGCAATACCTTGTTAGCAACATACCGCTCTTTTGCTGTAGTGTCTAAAGCAAGAGCTGCTAAACAATTAGCTGAGGCTTATCGTATTGATGGCGTTCCAACCATTGTGATGCAAGGTAAATATGTCACATCACCATCTATTGCGGGCACAAAAGCAATTGCAGTAATGGACTATCTTGAGGAAAAGATTCGCAAAGACAAGTACAAGCAGTAATACTTATTAACTCCAGTATTTTGCGTACTGTTTAAATCTTTACGAAGCGTCGGATTATCCAGAAATAGAGTGGATAAGGAAGAATTCGTAGGAACTTTAAAAATCCTGAGAATCGCTTGGGGAAATGAATATCAAACTCCCCCCTTTTAATCCCGTTCAGAATTTCCTTAGCAGCCTCATCGGCACCGATGAGAGCGGGCATTTCAAAATCGTTTTGGGCGGTTGCCTCGGTGGCGACAAACCCTGGCGAGATCATATAGACACTCACACCCTCTGGTAGTAGGTCATAGTAGAGCGTTTCACAAAAATTGATAATCGCAGCTTTGCTGGGACCATACGCTAAAGCCTTTGGGAGACCGCTATAACCAGCAACACTCCCTACGATGGCAATATGACCAGCATGGGCTTTAAGCATATCAGGCAGCACTACTGCCACTGCTCGCATGGGCCCCAAAAGATTTGCATCAATGGTTTTTTCTGCTACCGAGAAATCAAAGTTGTTTGCACGTTGGGGTGTGTATATACCAGATACGAAAAGTAATGAATCCACTGTACCCCAGGTGCTAAGAATACGATCATAGCCCAGTCGTAGTTATTCATTAATAGTTACATCTATTGGGATGACTAAAGCCTGGTCTACTTTTGCAACTTCGGCAATTGCATTCAGACGTTCCACTCTCCGACTGGATGGCGCAACTCTAGCGCCCTGCTCAATGAGGGATTTGGCGCATGCCTCGCCTATTCCACTAGAGGCCCCAACAATCCAAACATGCTTACCAGAGAAGCTGTTAATTCCTTTTTGTCTCATGCTGATAGCGCATTGGACTTGGTTTTATTACTTTGATGGCTTAGTGTGAATTGCACCACATCAATATTTTTTTGAGAAAATCCTGCAGCGCAATACATCAAATAGAAATTCCATAGACGTATAAAAGCCTCATCAAAACCCAATTGGCGTACTTCGGCTATTTTTTGGTTGAAGCTATCACGCCATAAGCACAGGGTCTTGGCGTAATCCAAGCCGAAAGCAAACTCACTCTCAATTTGTAGTCCAGCTTTCTCCGCACTTCTTTTAAAACTGGCGCGGGAGGGTACATGCCACCTGGGAATACATATTGCTGAATAAAGTCAGTATTGTGGCGATAGCGCTCAAATAAATCTTCAGCAATCACAATTGTTTGAATACAGTTTTTTACCAGCCTTAAGGCATTTAGAAACCGTTTGAAAATATTCAAGCTAGTGTTTTTTGCCCACTGCTTCAAACATTTCAATAGAAGCAATGCCATCAAATTGCTCTTGGCAATCACGATAATCTTGCAACCGAACTTCAAAAGATGCGGAAGAATTTGAGGAGGATTGAATTTTTGACAATCTACTCTCAGCATACGCCTTTTGCTCGGTTGATAAGGTGAGTCCAGTGATGGATCTTTGGCTTAACAAGGACTCTTCCATGACTCCGCCCCAGCCACAACCAATT
>CAZXSX010000009.1:0-11881 GCA_964643245.1 uncultured Polynucleobacter sp. | reverse complement strand
CCAATTTCCAATAGGTGATCGCCTGGTTTAGTTTTTAGAGAATCTAAAATGCGTTGAATCTTGGCACGCTGTGCTTGAGCAAGGGATTGTTTATCTCCTTCTGAAAACCAAGCGCTGGAGTAGCTCATTGTGTGGTCAAGCCACAAGCTGTAAAAAGCATTACCAAGATCATAGTGAGCATGAATATTTTTGTGACTGCCGGATTTACTGTTATCACGCAGCCAATGCCTTAGGCGATAAACGATTGAGCCAAGCCAGCTGCCGTATATAGCTCTCTCTAGGTTGGTGCGATTAAGAATTGCCAGCTCTAGTATGGCCCTGAGATCAGAGGTGTTCCATAGGCCTCGTATGTAACTCTCTGCAAAACCAATGTCGCCATGTGACATCACCTCCTTAAATACAGACCAATCATGTCTTTGAATATCGGCTTGCATGGGGTATGTGCGATTGCCAAATTCCATGGTTTCACCATTCGGCAATGTCAAGGAAAGATGACCGCTTTTGAGTCCCGATAAGATTTTTAGAAGTGTTTGTGCACGAATATTTTTTTGCGAGCATTTTTCCTCCCGCGTGGCGAAGTTGAAAAACTTAAGCGCGATAAGAGAGAGTGCCCAGGACGATTCATCTGCTAATTTCAAATTCCGGTGGTTTGGGTTTTGAGTGAAAGGGTACACCTTTTAGCCATAATTTCAATGCTTGCCAATGGATTCGAAATATGACACCCAAACTCATTAGTGGATATCGCATCATTGCCAGATATACAGTTGCTTTGGAGAGTGGGCGGCTGGTTCCGCTAATACTAGTATTGATTAATGGCAAGCGGTCTTCGTGCAGCTCAATACGAGCTACGGAGTCTTGTCCAGATTGACTGTCTCTGGAAAATAAAAACCGAAATTGATACTCTCCGCACACCTCGCAAAATGGTGAAACGTGAAAGACTTTTTGACTTCTAAGAGTTTCACCAGAGCGGATGGTTTCACCAGAGTCTTTGTACAGTAAATAGCAGTGACGTTCACCAAAGGTATTGTTAACTTCAGCTAATACCGCCAAAGCTTTTTCAGATGAATTGATGCAAATCCAGAAGCTGACAGGATTAAATACATATCCAAAAACTCTTGGAAAAGTCTGCAGCCAAATTTCTCCATCAATATGACCTAAGCCGTTTTTCTGCAGAATGGTTTCAATCCATGCAAGTCTATCAGGGCCGCCAATTCCATGATCTTTATCGTAGAAAGAGCAAATTCCAAATTGATTATCTTTGAACGCCACTATCGCTTAGCGGGCCAGGTTTCTGTCTCCGGGATCGCATTGGGATAGAGGATGTAAAAACACCGTAACTAAAAGCGTTTTGAGCAGGCCGAAGACGACGATGCTTAACCAGTCCAAAGTTAATCTTTGGTTGATTCATTTAGCGTGCGTTTGCCTCAGGAGTATTATTTAGGGGGCCGAATACTTTCGATTCATGCTTCGGCCACCAATTCGCCCGAGCGAAGACCGTCTTCATGGAAGCCAAATCCGGTCCATGCTCCGCAATACCAAATAGATGCGTTGCCCTGAATCAATGGCAATTCCTTTTGCGCTTGGATAGCACGCATATCAAAGACCGGATGAGAATAATGAATTTCCTGATGAACCAGTTTTGGATCGGGCTCTGTGGCGGGGTTCAGGCTCACAATAATGGGGATATCTTTTAATTGATGCGGTAGCGGCTGGAGATAATTGATCAGGTGATTGACGCTAACGTGCTGCTTGGCGGTTGACGCACTGCCAGATTTAGCTGTGTAATTCCATGCTGCCCAGCACCGCTTCGTTTCGGGAAGAAATCGTGAGTCCGTATGGAGAATGGCCCGGTTCTTTTGATAGGGCACCGCTGCCAAAATATTTTTAGCCTGTTGATCAATTCCATGTATGAGTTGCAGACTTTGATCGCTATGGCAGGCCATTACTACCTCATCAAACCACGCTGAGCCAGATGAGCTAATAACCTCTACTTGGGGCTTATTAAAATCGCTTTGATTGGCATTTACTCGTAAAACAGACTCCCGCTTGATGATTATGTGATGATGTTCTAAAGCAGCAACGATGCGTTTGACATATTCTTTAGATCCCCCTCGAATAGCAAGCCATTGTGGGCGGTTTTGAATCTGCAATAGTCCATGGCGGCAAAAGCGAATCATGGTTTGAATGGGGAACTCGAGCAGGACCAAATAGCGCCAATCATCGGCAGAAAATAATTTTCTCTAAAGCTTTGGCTAAATTTGTCGCGGTCTAAAAATTTAGCAATAGTCTCATCGGGCTGCTTATAGTGATGACCTTCAGCAATTTGTCGCTTTGCAAGCCTTGTCGCTAAATAATTAAAACGTAAGATGTCATACGCCATTCGCCAAAAAGAGGGAGAGAATAAATTTGATCGCTGGCCAAAGAACGAGTTGACATTAGTGCCAGACCATTCTATTTTTGAATGCTTGGGATTTTTTTCGGATGGATCAATTGAGACCGAGAAAGACATTTCGGGAGGGGCGATTGGTGCTTGAATCTCCTCAAATAGCCTCACGAGTCTCGGGTAAGTTTTACGGTTAAATACCAAGAAGCCGGTATCAACCCCATGGGTAATGACTTCTCCAGCAACATGACAGGCAAGGTCTACGGTATTGCTGTGGCCACCGATATGGTTGCCGCCTTCGTAGAAGGTGAGTTCAATACCAGGGTGCTGCCTTAGAGCATAGGCGCAGCCTAATCCAGAGATTCCAGCGCCAATAATGGCAATCCTTTTTTGCTCACTGTGCTTTTTCCTCTAAGAGTTTTTCAATTTGATTGGTGATGCTAGTACTGGTGGGCTTTGTTATGCTGCCAAAAGAGTCAACTACATTGACATTTCGATCAATCAAATATTTATAGAAATTCCATTTAGGTGTTGTGCCTGTCTTGGCAATCAACATTTTAAAAAGAGGATTGGGATTGCTTCCTGACACGCTACTCTTAGCAAACATGGGGAATTTCACGTCAAATGTATTTTTACAAAACTCTGCAATTTCTTTGTTGCTACCGGGCTCTTGCTGACCGAAATCATTTGATGGAAAACTGAGAACAACAAAACCTCGATCCTTGTATTTGGCATATATTTTTTCTAGACCTTCGTATTGGCTAGTAAATTCACAGTAACTTGCTGTATTAACTACAAGGATCACCTTGCCTTGATATTGGCAAAGGTTTTGAGGGGCTTCGTCTTGAAGGCGTGGAAATGTGTGGGAAAGTAAGGGGCTACAACTCGGGGCAGCATTTGCCATAGAAATTCCACAGAATAAGAAAAAGCAGGCGAAAAGCCGGTTAATCGCCTTATTGCCATGGGCGCTTTTTTGGGTAGTCATTTGTCTCGATATCTTTTGTTTATTAGAGTTCAAGTCTAAGACATTCTGATGAATATCGCAGGATGATCCCTAAAGCCATTAATATGGAGTTATGAGTTCATTTCCGCCACCTTCTTTTGAGGCAAAAATTTGCCCAGTCGAGCAGCTCGAAGCGAGAATTGCAAAGTTGCCTCGACCATTGGTTTTCACCAATGGCGTGTTTGACATCTTGCATCGTGGCCATGCTAGTTATTTGGCGCAAGCCCGTGCACTAGGATCAAGCCTTGTAGTGGGTGTGAATTCAGACGCCTCGGTAAAGATGTTGGGTAAAGGTGATGACAGGCCAATCAATAGCGAAGCCGATCGTCAAGCTTTACTAGCCGCACTAGAGAGCGTTGATATGACGGTTTTATTTACTGAAAAAACACCAGTCAAGTTGATTGAAAAAATTCGCCCTGATATATATGTCAAGGGTGGGGATTATGAGATTGAAACTCTGGCCGAGACCTGCATGGTAAAAAGTTGGGGTGGGAAAGCTATTGCCATTCCATTTTTATATGAACGCTCAACTACAAATTTATTGGGAAAAATTCGTTCGTAAATAAACTGAGGGCTTTTTGCCCTAAGCGTTTTTTAGATGCCACGCCCACAGCCCTCGAAGCACCAAGCCTTCACTGACATCGACTTTGTGGTGATTTAGTTTGTTAATTTGACCCAATATATTTGCCAAAATTTTGGCATTACCGCCATCAAGCCAAATGGTCTCCACCACTTGGTTCATGTCTTTAGCAATATCGAGCGCATATTGAATTGCTCCAACCTGGGCAGCATCGCACCCACCAACAATTGCGTTATTAGTAGATAGTCCAAATCCAGCGGGAGACTCATTGCGAGTCGCTGTTGGGAGTTGAGCTGTGTTGGTCTCCAAGCTCTTATGCATCAGATCAAGGCCAGGCAGAATCCATCCGCCATAATGCACGCCATTTGAGCCAAGCAAGTCAATCGTTGTTGCTGTACCGGCGCTGATGATGAGTGTGTTGGTTTTGCTCAGCGCCCGCGCCGCGATGATTGCTGCCCAGCGGTCGGCCCCCAATTTATGAGGTTCTTGGTAGAGGGTTCGAATACCTTCATGGGGGCTATCGCCTTTTAATTGCTTCCACTCTATTTCAGTCCATTGCGGAAATAGAGATTGAAGATTGTTGATAGATTCTTGTCCGGCCATACAACTAAAAACGATAGCATCTGGTTTTGGCAGGGTTTTGGCTATGTAGTCTGAAAGCTCTTGACGATGCTCGGGAGACTGCAAAGATTTGCTGCTAATAGAGCCTGAATAAGCCCAAAGTTTTTTCTGTTGATCAGATGGATGTTGAGTGGACTCAACAGCGGCCCATTTAAGTCGGGTATTGCCGACATCGATTAATAAAAACAAACTCATGATTGAGCTCTTAGTGAGACATCGCCAGCGTATATGGCTTGAAGATTTTCTGCTTGCTGGAGTATGAGTGCACCATTGGCATCAATTCCTTTGGCAGTTCCATACATCGACTCTTTACCTGAGCCCGAAATATATACCTGTTGATTGATATAAGCATCCCATTTGAGCCACTCCTGTTGGTAGGCGGAAAACCCAAACTGATCAAATTTTTTGAAATGCTCATCAAAAGAATTTAGCAATTCAAGCCAAATACATTCCGCATCTGGAAGTTTTGTATTAATCGGAAGTAGTTGATCAAGTGCCCCGACTTTTAATCCGCTTTGATCCAATTCTTTTTCTATTGCGCTTGCATTATGTAAATTGATGCCAACACCTACGATCATCCAGCTTGGGTCTCCAACTTTAGTTTGACCTCCCTCGATCAATATTCCAGCAAGCTTTGAATTATTTAGTAATAAATCGTTCGGCCATTTGAGGCGAAGGCCTGCTTGATGAAGTTTTTCTTGGGAGATGCCTATCGCTTGTGCCAAGCCAGCAATTACCGTTATACCGACTGCCAAACTTAGTCCCGTTAATTCTGAGGGACTCCGCTTGAATGGGTAGGCCATCGAGAAACACATGGTGTTCTCGGGGCTGGCGAGCCAGGTTCTGCCTGCCCGGCCCTTACCCGCAGTTTGCTTTTGCGCAATGCGGGCTACTGGATCTATTAATTCTCCTGCGCGCCAGCGTGCCAATAAATCATCGTTAGTTGATTTGGTTTCGGCAACGCGCTCCAGGATGCAATTTGCTGTCATTTCGCTATTGTAGAAAGGGCTGATCTAGAATTGGGGAATGAATACAAAAGATCATCGTCCGCAGAGGCGGCCCCTACAAGCTATGCCGCTTGCTCGGGCTACGAGTTTTGCTATGCTTTCTTGATCTTTTATGTGAGCTTAAGTCCATTTGATTTTGACTTTCAGAATGGCATTTCAATCTGGGCTTGGCTAGATGCGCCATTGCCCCGCTTTATTACTTTGTTTGACGTTTCTGTGAACGTCTTGGCATATATTCCATTTGGCTTTTTATTGGTATTTGCAAGCTATCCCCGTTGGTAAAATTTTGTAGCGCTTGGCATGGCTATTGGCTTGAGCGCTACTTTAGCGTTTGGGGTAGAAACTTTTCAGTCTTGGATCCCATCCCGTATCCCCAGCTTGATGGACTGGTGGGCTAATGTGTTCGGCGGCCTGCTAGGGGCTTTATTGGCTATTCCATTGGGTCCGCAATGGTTATCTGGTTCTGCTGTTCGGCGCCGCTTTGATCAATGGTTTGGATTGAATTGGGCGATGTGTGCTCTTTTTCTATTATTTCCATGGTCACAAATCTACCCCCAGAGCTCCTGGCTTGGGGTAGGGGTTTGGGGGCATGTTATTTTCGGATCGATTGATTGGGGAACAACGGTAATCAATCAGGTAGTTCAAGAAACTTTGATCACCGGATTTTGTTGGTTGGGTGTTGCGCTGCTACTCTCTTTGGGACTGCGATCAAAGGCCCCCCAATGGCAGATTCTGAATGGCCTACTTGGATTGACAGTGGTTTTAAAGATTTTATTTGCTGCCCTTCAGTTTGGTTGGGTATCCAGCCTAAATTGGCTAACAGCAGGAGCTTTTTGGGGCATGCTTTTAGCAGTTGTTGCGCTATATTGGGCTTTACGATTAAAGCCACGATCTAGACAGATATTGGCAATATGTTGTTTGGTTGGAGCAACCATTGCAATCAACATCATGCCTGATAATCCTTACTTCATAGTTAATCTAAGGCATTGGCAACAGGGGCGTTTAGTGCACTTTAACGTATTAATGCAGTGGGTTTCAGTGATATGGTTACCATTAGCCATGGCTTGGGTAATTCGAGATATTGCAATTTCAAATTTTAAGAATGCATCAAAATAAAATCTTATGAGCTTTTCGCACCATTTATTTTTTTGTCTAAATCAACGCTCTAATGGTGAAGAGTGTTGTGATCGTCACAATGCATTTGCGTTATTTGAATACGCTAAAAATCGAGTGAAAGAGCTCGGTTTGGCTGGTCCCAATAAAGTCCGAGTTAACAAAGCGGGTTGCCTTGATCGTTGTGCGGATGGTCCGGTAATAGTGGTCTACCCAGAGGGTGTTTGGTATACCTTAATAGATCAAGAGGACGTTGAGGAGATTATTCAATCTCATCTAATTAAAGGGTATCCAGTTGAGCGCCTGCAGTTAGCTTAGCTCAAGAATTTGATTCGTTATTGAAGGTTTTATTCATGAATAGCCGTACAAAAATTATTCATATTGGTGACATTGTTGGTTCAATAGAGATGTCTATTGATCTGCCTGATGAATTAAAAAATGATCCCTCATTTGCAGTTAGAGGCCTTGCGCTCGTTGCCCATCCCCACCCATTAATGGGCGGCACCATGGATAACAAGGTGGCACAAACGATGGCGCGCGCATTCAACCAACTGGGTTATGTCAGTGTGCGCCCTAACTTTCGAGGAGTTGGGGGTACTGCTGGAGTGCATGATGATGGTGTTGGAGAACTTGAAGATCTATTGCAGGTTACTGAATGGATGCAAACCCCTTCAAGCTGGAATCAGTTTGATGTCACAGCACACCAACCCTGGATTAACTCTGCAAATACATTGCCTTTAGTAGTTTCTGGCTTTTCATTTGGTAGTTTTGTCGGAAGTCACTTAGTGCAAAGGCTTTCTGAGCTTGGTCGTCCTGCTGAGCGCTTAGTAATGGTGGGAAGTGCTGCTGGCAAATGGACCTTGGCACAGGTACCAGCGGATACGATTGCCATTCATGGCGAGCTAGATGAAACCATTCCATTGATTGATGTTTTGGATTGGGCACGTCCGCAGGAATTAACGGTGCAGGTGGTTCCAGGGGCTGATCATTTTTTTCATCGCCGCTTGCATTGCATACGCAACATCATTACTAGTGCCTGGTTGGGTATGCCCGACCACCGAAAAATTTAATTAATAAAAATTGACGTTTTTAAAACTATGGTAGAAGAAAAATCACTCATTGAATACCCTTCCCTCTTTCCAATTAAGGTGATGGGCAAAAGCAATCCAGAATACTTGCCGGCCATTATTCACATTGCAAAGCAATTTGATCCTACCTTTGATGAAAGCAAGGTTGAGCAGCGACTATCCAAGGATGGAAATTATCTCGGCATTACATTACCCATTACGGCGACTAGACGTGAGCAGTTAGACGAGCTTTATAGAACACTTTCAACACATCCTTTGGTGAGTATCGTTCTCTAAAGAGGGCTCATGACCATTCTGGTAAACCATCTTGGTTTGGCTGATTATGCTTTGACATATGAAGCAATGCGTGCTTTTACAAACAATCGGAATAGCGATACTCCAGATGAAATTTGGGTGTTAGAGCACCCCCCAGTCTTTACTTTGGGCTTAGCTGGCGATGCGGGGAATTTGCATTCGCCAACCAATCAGATTCCGATGGTGTACGTTGATCGAGGTGGTGAAATTACTTATCACGGACCAGGACAAATCGTAGTTTATTTACTGCTCGATTTAAAAAGACTGGGAATATTTGTTAAAGAATTGGTCGCGCGCATTGAGCAGGCCTTGATCGATACTTTGGCTGAGTTTGGGATTCGGGCTGAGCGAAAAACAGGAGCCCCTGGAATTTATGTATCTGCGCAATCGGGTGTAGATGCAGGGTGGGTGGGCGCAAAAATTGCCGCCCTGGGGCTAAAAGTATCCAAAAGCTGTTCTTATCATGGTCTAGCTCTTAATGTAGCGACGGACCTGACGGCTTTTGAGCGCATCCACTCCTGTGGTTATGAGGGCTTAAAAACGGTCGATATGCAAACCCTCGGGATCAAGGACAATATGGACATCGTTAGCCAAAGGCTACTAGCTAATTTGCAAAAACAACTACTACCAAAATGACCGTAAATAAAACCGATAAGCAGAGTATTGAAGACCGTCAGGATTCCCAATACGATGCTACTCGCAAACAGAAATCGATTGAAAAGACTGCGCGCATTCCAATCAAAATTGTGCCCTTAGAGGAGGTGCTCAAAAAACCGGATTGGATTCGAGTAAAGGCTGCTTCTGGAAATTCGCGTTTCACGGAAATTAAAAAGATTTTGCGTGAGAACGAATTGGTTACCGTGTGCGAAGAGGCAAGCTGTCCCAACATTGGTGAGTGCTTTGGTAAAGGCACAGCAACTTTTATGATCATGGGTGATAAGTGCACACGTCGCTGCCCGTTTTGTGATGTGGGTCATGGCAGGCCAGACCCTCTTGATGAAAAAGAGCCGGCAAACTTGGCTCGTACAATTGCGGCGCTCAAATTAAATTATGTGGTCATTACGAGCGTAGATCGAGACGACTTGCGTGATGGTGGCGCAATGCATTATGTAGATTGTATTTCTAAGGCTCGCGACCTCTCTCCCAGTACACGCATTGAAGTGTTGGTTCCCGATTTTCGCGGGCGTTTAGATAAAGCACTGGATATTTTTGCTGAACATTCACCTAATGGCTTGCCGGATGTCATGAACCACAATTTAGAAACGGTTCCGCGTTTATATAAACAAGCAAGACCAGGTGCCGATTATGTACACTCCTTAAAGTTATTAAAAGAATTCAAGGAGCGTTTTCCGCATATTCCTACCAAGAGTGGGTTAATGGTTGGATTGGGCGAAACGGACGAAGAGATCCTCGAGGTTATGAAAGATATGCGTGATCACAACATTGACATGCTCACCATTGGGCAATACCTTGCGCCATCAGGACATCACCTTCCGGTAACTAGATATGTGCATCCTGATGTATTTAAGATGTTTGAAGAGAAGGCTTATGAAATGGGCTTTTCCCATGCAGCAGTGGGCGCGATGGTGCGCTCAAGCTACCATGCAGATCAACAGGCACATGGGCGGGGGTTGTTTAAAGGGCGTGCTAAAGCTGGTGTTTATTGGCCGTAGTTATTGCATTAACGGCCTGCAGCCCCAAGCTTAATTGGCGTACTGTTCAATCTCCAGAGCAAAGATACACCGCACATTTTCCCGGTAAGCCCGATAAGATAGAGCGACAGATTTCATTTCAAGATCAAGAATTGAAGCAAACGCTTGAGGCGGTAAAAATTGATGATGCTATTTATTCGATCAGCTCAATTTATTTATCAGCAAATCAATCTGATTTAATTTCTAAAATTGTTGATCAACTACAAAATAATCTGTTAGCAAGAGCTAAGGCATCTGGTGGCTCTGTGAAACAAGAGAATGTCATTTATCAGATTACGAATCGACAGCGACTGCCAATTCAAGATTACTTAATCGGATTTCAATCCAATGGAAAAATTCAACAATCGATGAGGGTGCGTTGGATCGCGCGAGTCGGCGACAATGGCGGTGCTTGGATTTATCAAATTTCGGTATTGAATACCAATCCAGATGCCGGGGATGTGAAATTACTTCTATCTAAAAAGGAGTATGCAAACTTCTTTAGTGAGTTTCACCCTGAGTAGCGTGAAAATAATTTAGCAGTAACTATTGTGTTTTTTCTAGTGCTGCAACTTTTGCTTCGAGCGCCTCTAACTTCTCCCGAGTTTTAGCCAGCACCTTGCTTTGCAATTCAAACTCTTCCCGAGTCACCAGATCCATTTTTTGAAATCCTTGGTTCATCATGGCGCGAACATTCTTCTCGATTGCTTGCGCCGGTGAATTTCGAATGGCATCTTCTACCTTGTTTTGCATATCAGTAGCGATATGTTGGATTTGTTCGAGAATTTCGCCAGGTTTTTGCATGATGGACTTTTTAGAAGGATTTAGAGTTGTATAAAAAACACGCATTCTTATTTTAATTTGAGCCTCAAAAAAGAGTGAAAAGGGCTAAAAATTAGTAAATTCAGCTATTTTTCACAGTATTGGGGCAAGTAAAAGCACCAAAATAGTGCAATGGCATTAATACGGTGAATCCTTAAAAAATCAATTAGCACCCGACCGTCATGATCACTTCATGCAATAAGCATTAATCCAATTTTTGATTACAAACAGTAAGGAGTAATACATGAAAACTTTACATAAGAAAGCGCTCTCTGCAGCAGCAGTAGCTTTGCTATCAGGCTTGGCGTGTTCTTCAGCATTTGCTGCCGATACCCCAACAGATCCAGAAGATGCGGGCAGTCCAATTGCTGCAAACGTAACCATTGTCAATGACTATCGCTATCGCGGTATTAGCCAATCAAACTTTAAGCCAGCGATCCAGGGTGGTTTTGACTACGCTCATGAGAGCGGGTTCTATATCGGCAACTGGAACAACTCTATTAGCTGGATTGGTGATGCTGCCTCTAATGCTGGATTCAGTACTTCAGCCCCAATCGAAATGGACTTTTATGGCGGCTTTAAAAAAGAATTTATAGGAGAGGGTTTTGCATCTGATATCGGAGTATTGCAATACTACTACCCTACTTCTGGATTGCCTAATGGTTCAACCAATCCGAACACTACAGAAATTTATGCAGCTCAAAATTTCACATTTGGCCCGGTGACCGGATTTGCTAAATTCTCATATGCATTGAGTACAACTTTCGGTTTTGCCAACAGTCGCGGATCTTATTATCCGGATCTGACCCTAAATTATGATACTGGTGTATGGGGCCTCTCCTTAAATGGCCATGTTGGTTACAATGCATTGCTGGCAACACTGCAACTCCTGCGCTTAGTAACTCCACGCTCTATTCATACACTGATTGGAAGCTTGGCGTGACCAAGGATTTTAGCGGAGGCCTATCTGCAGCGCTTTCGTATGTTGGCACAAACGCAGCCACTTACCAAGGAGCTTATCAATATGCCAGCCCGCAGGGTAAAAACTTGGGTAAGTCAACCGGCTTAATTTCTTTAACCAAGGCTTTCTAATTTCCAACTCTGAACGGAGAAACACATGAAATTAATTACCGCAATCATCAAGCCCTTCAAGCTTGACGAAGTGCGCGAAGCTCTCTCAGAAGTTGGAGTTTCGGGCATTACTGTCACTGAAGTGAAAGGCTTTGGTCGTCAAAAGGCCACACCGAGTTGTATCGCGGTGCTGAGGATGTTGTCGACT
>CAZXSX010000008.1:14828-25888 GCA_964643245.1 uncultured Polynucleobacter sp. | reverse complement strand
CGGCCAGCACGTTCAAGCAGGGTTCCGGTGCGATCCTCATTTAATGTAAAGACATGTTTTGTGCCCGCTTTAGACGCTACCTTCGATACCCAAGACAAATTTTTACCGCTACACACAACGACCGCAGGCTCAGCATTTTCAATAAAGTACTGCATTTCTGCAGCCTGATAGGCAGTGTTGAAAGGGAGATATACATAGCCCGCACGAATGGTGGCCAAATATAAAAATAAGGCCTCAGGGGACTTCTCTACTTGTACCTCCACCCGCGAACCAGCCGGCAGCTTGAGACTCTTGAGCAAATTAGCCATCTTGGCAGTGGCATGCTCCAAGTCATCCCATGAGTAGTAAAGGCCATCGTGCGTCTCTATGGCACAAGCTGTTTTATCTTTAGGAAAACCTTTTTCCAGTACGGAATATAAATTCATGAGAAGCCTTAATCAAACTACGTCTTTAAATGGTGCTTTAGTCTAATTTCGCACCAGAAGCTTTAGCAACCGCAGCCCAGCGCTTGATGTCTGCAGAAACAAATTTTCCAAAAGCATCACCCGATAAGTTTGGTGTATCCGAACCATTATTGGTCCAAATTGCTTTTAACTCGGGGGTATTGATCGCCTTCTGCACCTCCACAATCATCTTGTCAACAATAGGCTGAGGCGTTCCTTTGGGTGCAAACAAGCCATACCAAGTAGAAACTTCATAGCCTACTAGGCCAGCTTCAGCGGCAGTCGGAACATTTGGAAAACCAGGCGCACGTTTTTGAGATGCCACGGCTAGTGCCACGATCGAACCATTTTTAATTTGCGCAGCCGAGGAACCCAAGCCATCGAACTCAATATCCACTTGTCCAGCAATTAAATCTTGCATCACAGGACCGGCACCACGATATGGAATATGGGTAATAAAGGTTTTGGTCAGCATCTTGAATTGCTCACCTGCCAGATGGTGTGAAGATCCATTACCAGCGCTAGCGTAGTTAAATTCGCCCGGATTTTTCTTCAAGAGTGCAATGAACTCTTTAAGATCTTTCACTTGCACATTTTTTGGGTTCACCACAATTACCTGAGGTGGGTTTGCAATCATCGCCACCGGGATAAAACTCTTTTCAAAGTCGTAATCGAGATTTGGATACATGGAGGGCGCAATCGCATGGTGAGCAGCACCAACAAAAAAGTTATAACCATCGGGAGCAGCTTTGGCTGCAATGGAAGCACCTAAAGTACCACCTGCTCCACCACGGTTATCAATAACAATTTGCTTTCCTAATTGTTTAGTGAGTTGGGTAGCCAATGGTCTAGCAAACGCATCGGTTCCGCCACCCGCTGGAAAGGGCACAATAAACGTAATGGGCTTATTCGGCCATTCTTGCGCTATTGCAGCCAAAGGGGCAATACAAGCAATTAGCAATACTTTTCGCAAAAAGCTCAATGCACTCTTTTGTGTTGTCATGTTGTCTCCTCCACCAGCCTTTGGGCTGCTTTTCTAAATTACTTTAATGTTGTACTACTCGTTTTGGTAATGCTCTGGATCTTAGTGCCCAGTTTTTTCTTCATTCTAAAGCGAATACTCTCTGAATTCTGCTTTAGATGTTTTCCTCCAAATTTGTTGCTACCTACACTTGCATTAAACGACCCACCGCGCGTGAATAATCAATTTCACCCCGCGTAAATCGCTCATGATTTTCTTCAACCGAAGAAAGATTGTATAAATAGTTCACCATCAGGGATACCGATTGACGCAGGCCCTTACGTGACAAGTCTCCAGCCCAATTGATTTGATGCAACTTGGCGCCATTCCCCAAATGAAACTTCGCTGCAGGGTTGCCATTTCTTCCTGCGGAACCCAACGCCAAATAAATACTTGCTAGGCACAATAATGCGTTCTTTTCTTTTTCTGTTGCATTATCTGGGTGCCAACCTGCGCCCAAGCGTTCAGCCCAGGAACGATTTGCTAAACCCAAAGTTTCAAGCGCTTGCTCACGCGCCGTACGTATAGCAGGCTTCAATTGAATAGTTGACTTCTCATCACCAATGTCCGCACCAGCAGTCACCCAATCAATAAAGCCAGGGATCGGCGATAAGGTGACGAATGTTTTTAATCCAGGGAACTCTGCGTGCAGCTGTTCTGCAACCCGCTTAATCAAGAAATTTCCCATGGAAACTCTGCGTAAACCTGGCTCACAGTTGCTAATGGAATAGAAGGCAGCAACTTTATATTACGAGACCTGGTGATTAGTCTCAGCCTTCTTGTCAACGAGAGGCATAATCACCTCCGGAATCTCAGGCAATAGGGCCACTTCAACAAAGATAAGAGGCTCGTTAGGTAGCTGAGGATGAAAGAAGGCAAAACAGCTGCGGTCGGGCTGCAAACGTCTACGCAGGTCATCCCAACCATCAATCGCGTGAACTGCCTCATGTTGAATTAATTTCTCCAACACCTCAGCTGGAGATTTCCAATCCACACGGTGCATTTTTAAAAAGCCTGGATTGAACCAGGAAGACAACAAATGACGTAAATCGAAATCAACCGCTGTTAGCTCAGGTTGCTTTTCCAATAACTGTAATAAGTCTCGACGCATACCGACAAGACCGGCAGTTCCATTGGTAGCACGATTTAAGCGTCGAAATAATTCTTGTCTGGGAGGTTCAGTAACACGCTGTAACTTAATGTAGTTCCGAGCACTCGCTTCAGCAGAAAAATTTTGTGCAGCAGTCATTACTGCGTTGGGATCGGGATTTAGCTTTTCAAATAAGAATGTGATAAACTTTGAATGTTGATATTTGCTCAGCTTGCGGTAGTTATTGAACACTTCATCAGCCATGCTTACGGCATTCGACTCCCCCCACCCCCACTCAGAAATGAGGCGATTCACCGCGCCAGTTACGCGGAAGAAATATCGGGCTTTTGCTAACTTTTCAAACATGCAAGTTTTTTTGAGCAATGGGTGAATAACGACAAGTGCCCAATTTATTCCGGCCCAACTCGGGAATCAATTAAGAAAAGTGTATTTTCATTAACATTAAGTTAACGAATAAGGGGATTTGCTTAGGGTTTGGAGAGAATTGTGCGATGCAACATGCGGGCTTCAGCCGCTAAAGCCAAAATATTGGGGTTTGATTCATTAGCTTTAAGGTACATCAAGCCAATACGCTGAGTGACCTGATATTTGGCCTGCAGAGGGGTAAATTCGATTGCATTCCCCATCAATGCTCGAACCCTACCAGGCAGCAGGGTTCGACCCATGTCTCCTGACACCATATTCATTAAGGAAAAAATATCTCCCACCTTCATCACAATATTCGGGGTAAAGCCGGCCAATTTGAACGCCACATAAAAAACCAGAGGTCGTGGCAAAACCCTCTTGCAAAGTCAAAAATTTCTCACCCTCATATTCAGACAGATCTACTTCAGCTGCTTTGGGTTTATTGCCCTTAGATGAAGCAAGATATAAATCATCTTCAAACAAATGAATCGCTTCCAACTCTTCCAACAGCTCTTCTGATGGAGCGGCGATTACGACAGCATCAATAGTGCCCTCATAAAGCTTTTTCAATAATTCTTCATTCGACCCTAGATACAGATCAATGTCTAAATCCGGTCGACGGATCTTAATTCCCATAATCATGCGCGGAATGATATTTGCGGTAAGCGAGTACATAGACCCCAAACGAATCTGCCTACTCTCAACGCCCGCCTTGGATCTGACCTTCTTCAGAATACGCTCTACATCGCCAAGCAAATCAACACTGGCTTCAGCAAGATAGGTAGCGGCAGGTAAAGGCTTTAGTTGGCGACCCTCCTTGATAAAGAGTAGGCAACCAACACCCTCCTCTAAAGAGTGCAAGGCTTTATGAATACTCACTGAACTTAACTGCAGCTCCTCGGCAGTCTTTACGAGACTCCCCGTTCTAACAAATGAGCAGAGAATTTCGAGCTCTTTAGAGTTACTTCGTCATTTAGCATGCGCATTACTCTCAATCATTGCGTAGCATCAGAGTGCTGACGAAGCAGGTAAATGCCCAATAAAATCATTGGGACACAAAGCCACTGACCCATTGACAGCCCAAGACCAAGCAATCCCAAGAAGGCATCTGGCTCACGCGCAAACTCCGCCATGAAGCGACAAAGTCCGTAACCCAATAAAAATAAGCCTGAGACTTGTCCAATACGACGGGGTTTGCTGGAATAAATCCAAAGAATCACGCCAAGCAATACACCCTCGCCCAGCAATTGATAAATTTGAGATGGGTGACGCGGAATGGAGTCAACCATCGGAAAAATCATTGCCCAAGGAAGGTCGGTGGGTCTACCCCATAACTCCCCATTAATGAAGTTCCCTAGACGACCAAATGCCAGCCCAAAAGGCACAAGGGGGGCAACTAAATCACTCACAACAAAAAAAGAGGTTTTTTTCTTTTTGGCAAACCACCATAAAGCAAGTAAAACACCCAAAAGGCCGCCATGAAAGGACATGCCACCTTCCCAAATTTTGAAAATACTCAATGGATATGCAAGGTAAAAACTTGGCATATAAAACAACACATACCCCAAGCGACCGCCCAAAACCACCCCAAGTACCCCAGCAAATAGTAAATCTTCAAGATCTTTGAAGGTCCAACCATAAGCTTGATAACGCGGCGCCTGAATTCGCAATCGACCGAGCAACAAAAATTGTGCAAATGCCATGAGGTACATCAAACCATACCAATGAATCGCAAACGATCCAATACGCAACGCCGCTGGATCAAACTGTGGATGAATCAACATGAAAAGAAAAATTAACTTTAGATTGGTCAAAGTTATGCAACTCGTGACCAATCTCGCGATAAGCCTTAAAGCGCTCACGTCCAGCCAAGCGCTCACCCTCATTCAGGGTCACCACTTCTACAATTCGCGGAAATCGCTCAACTAGTGCTGGCAGGTTTGGCGGCATTGCATTCCCAATATGAATCAAAACATCAGCATGTGGAACCAACTTTAATGCAGGCGAAGCAAAACTTTCCGCCAGCACAATCGGCGTCTCTGCAGCTGCCTCGTCTTCAATGGAGCAATGCGGCAAAAAGTCAATACTACTAAAAGACCACAGCAGTTCATCCAATTTTTTTAGGTCTGCCTTTCCCCCCACAATCACAATCTTACGGACGGCCTCACCTTCATTCGTAGCGCTCCAAATTTTGCGAGACAGACGGCAAACGTATTCCAGTTTGTCGCTAACGTTGCTATGAAAATCAATTCGCGCCATATTTCTTTAGCTTCTAGGCTTACTGTTGCTCGAGCAAATAATTCACCAGCAAAGGAACTGGGCGGCCTGTAGACCCTTTTGCTGCCCCACTCTTCCAAGCGGTTCCCGCGATATCCAAATGCGCCCATTTGTATTTTTCAGTAAAGCGCGATAAGAAGCACGCCGCAGTCACACTACCAGCAGGTCGTCCGCCAATATTGGCCACATCCGCAAAGTTTGATTTGAGTTGCTCATGGTATGCGGCATCAAGCGGAAGGCGCCATACGGTATCCAGGGAATCTTGACCCGCTTTGGTTAACGCATTCACTAAACTCTCATCGTCTGAGAACAGGCCGCTATGAACATGGCCCAATGCAATCACACAGGCACCCGTCAAGGTGGCAATATCAATCACTGCTTTGGGCTTAAAGCGCTCGACATAGGTGAGCGCATCACACAAAATGAGACGACCTTCAGCATCGGTATTCAGAATCTCAATCGTTTGACCTGACATGCTCTTGACAATATCGCCTGGACGCGTTGCTTTACCGGAAGGCATGTTTTCACAAGTTGGTATAACACCAATCACGTTTTTCTTGAGCTTCATTAATGCCGTCGCATACATGGTACCGATCACAGAAGCTGCACCACACATGTCGTACTTCATTTCATCCATGGCTTCGCCTGGCTTTAATGAAATGCCGCCGGTATCAAATGTAATCCCTTTACCTACCAAAACCGTTGGAGCCTCTCCTACTTTTCCGCCTTGGTGACGCATCACAATAAATTGCGGGGGCGCCTCTGATCCTTTAGCAACCGACAGAAATGAGCCCATGCCCAAGGCTTCTATTTGCTTTAACCCCAAAACTTCTACCTTAAGGTTGGTTTTTTTAGTCAGGCCTTGAGCGGTTTTACCTAAATAGGTTGGTGTACAAATATTGGGCGGCAGATTTCCTAAATCCTTAGCGAGATTCATGCCCTCCACCATAGCGCCACCTTGCTCTACAGCAAGTTTTAAAGCAGGCGCACAAGCATTATTGCCCGCAAAAATTAAATGCTTGAACGTGTCCGCCTTATCTTTTGCCTTGAATTTCATGGCTGGTTGTCGAACACCAAAACGGTATGCCTGATCACCAGCGCATTGAATGGTTAAACGCACTTCCTGCGCAATTGTTTCAGAGGTAGCTGACAGAGTAAAGCTTGGCGCAAACCATACTGCATTCTCAATAGCGCCGCCGCTTAAAGCCTTCAAACCTGCGCGCGCCACTTTCGCGTAAGCAGCCAAGCTTTTATCAGATGATGAATGCAAATCGCCCATGCCAAGCAACAGAATTCGCTTTGCTTTAACTCCATTGGAGGCCCAAGATTTATCTGCCCTTATTAAGCAAATACTCGATTGCTTATCCTCCAACTCGCCCAAGGAATTTGCATAAGTTAGCGAACCTCCCAACAGGAGATCTAATTCGGCCAAAAGACCTGATTTGGATTTACCTTGAAAGTGGTCAAAGTCTGTTTTTGAGTAACCCAAAACGAGACAATCTGAGCTTTGGGCTAGAAGACCTTTAAGGCCAGATTTGAGTTGTTTAACATTTCGCAAGTCGGCCTGAGGGAAAATCTTGGTGCTAAATTGAATGGTCATAATCTATTGCTGTATTTGGAACGGTATCGAATTGGGTTTTTTTAAGTCAATTTGGGGTTCAAAGTCATAAATAACGCTGTTTATCCATTATCCTCCGAGATGAGATTAACCTATTTTTCCGCCACAAAATCTGCCCTACCCACCCATCAACCCCACTAGGCACTAAACCGCTCCCAAACTCTTAGCCCCATGATTTTTAAAGAAGCCCTTCGCCGCGAACTGAGCTTTACAATAGGCGGAGTCTTTTTGGTTTTGGTCACCATTATGGTGACCACTTTGGTTATCCGAATTTTGGGATACGCAGCCAATGGAGCCGTGAATCCAGAAGACGCTCTTGTTCTGATTGCATTAGCCACGTTAGGCTATCTTGCTGTGCTATTAACGGTTTCGCTTTTTGTAGCCACCCTGATCGTTCTAGTGCGCTGGTACAAAGATTCGGAAATGATTGTCTGGTTTGCTAGTGGCCTAAGCATTAGTAATTTAATAAAACCCATCTTGCAATTTGCTACACCCCTCATCATCATCATTGCGTTGCTGGCACTTTTTGTATGGCCCTGGGCCAACCGAGAAACTACGCTAATTAGTCAACGCTTTCAACAACGCGACGATGTCTCAATGGTGAGCGCTGGGCAATTTAAGGAATCCGTACGAGCCGAGCGCGTCTTTTTTATTGAAGAACTGGATGTGGATAAAAGTGAAGTAAAAAATATCTTCGTGGCAGACAATAAAAACGGGCGCCTAAGCATTGCAGTCGCCTCCACTGGCTTTATCCAGAACTCTGAAGGCGGCGAAAAATCGATCGTTCTCAAAAAAGGTCGTCGCTATGAAGGACAACCTACCCAACCCGATTTTCGAATCTTAGAGTTTGAAGATTACAGCACAAAGATTCGCAGCAAAGAAACCCTTGTTCCCGCCCCAAGGGATAGGGAAAAAACTGTGAATGAACTCTTAAACGATAGCAATCCCGACACAATCAACCCAAGTCGTGCTGAGCTACTTTGGCGCATAGGTTTACCACTAATGGCACTCGGTCTAGTGTTGATCGCCATCCCACTTGCTTACGTAAATCCACGCTTAGGAAATTACACTGCAATGCTTTACGCAGTGCTGATTTATTTAATTTATAGCAATTTGCTCAACCTAACGAAAAATTTTGTTGCCAAAGGAAAGGTCAATGTATTTGTTGGTATTTGGCCCATTCACCTTTTAGCCCTACTGATCGCCACTGTATTAATTCGCAATCGCATCAACCCCTCTTTGAAATGGTGGCAACGTCAATTGCCTGCCGCGTTTACCAAAAAATGAAACTGCTCTTTCCCCTAATTTATGAGCGGTACTTAGCCAAGCAAATCTATGCTGCATTTGGGTTTATCTTGTTTGCCTTGGTCGCCTTGTTCTTATTTTTTGACATCTTGAGTGAACTTGGCTCCGTGCAAGGGGGATACACCTTGCCAATTGCCCTGTTGCACGTCTTACTCAAGGCCCCCAGCCGAGTCTCTGAAATTATCCCCATCGCCGCCCTGATCGGCAGTATTTATGTATTTGCCATGTTGGCCAGTCAATCCGAATTTACGATTCTCCGAATAGCCGGATTAGATGTAAAGAGCGGCCTTATTGCGCTCACTAAGATTTCATTGCCTCTAGTAGCACTGACCCTACTCATGAGCGAATGGGCGGGCCCCTATGCGGAAAATAAATCTGAACAAATTCGGATGAAGGCTCTGGACGCAACCTATTCCTCTCAATTTAAGACAGGCGTGTGGGTTAAAGATCGCCTTCGGGATGAAGATGGTAGCGGCCCAGTGCGCCCTGGTGTACGTTATGTAAATGTGGGCAAGATCGATAAAGATAATGAGATTCGCGATATTCAAATGTATGAATTTAATGATAACTACAACTTGTTATCCATTCGGAGCGCCCCTTCAGGATATTTCGATGAGACAGGTATTTGGGTTCTGAATGATGTCGCTGAAACTCGCTTTAAAGAAACTAAACAAACCGACCCACTTAATCCAGTATTTTCAGCGCAAACATTTTCACATCCTATTTTAACGCTGGAGTCTGAAGTGACCCCCCAGATTTTGAGCGTTCTTTTAATCGGCCCAGAAAAAATGTCTATTGTGAGTTTGGGTCGCTTCATCGCCCACCTCAAGGACAACAAACAAGATGTGCAGCGCCACTCGATTGCCTTCTGGAAAAAGGTGGTTTACCCCTTCACGATTTTTGTGATGCTCGCCTTAGCTCTTCCGTTTGCGTATTTAAAAGTGCGGGCAAGAAGCGTTGGCATCAAAGTATTCGGCGGCATCATGCTAGGCATGAGTTTTCAGCTCTTTAACTCACTCTTCTCCAATGTAGGCCTGTTAAGTGCATGGCCAACGCTGCTGACGGCCCTGATACCGCCGATGCTGTACTTCTTGTTAGCGCTTGTTGCCTTACGCTGGGTTTCTAAAGCTTAATAGCAAAATTTCATACAGAATTTGATTCCTATATCTTTGTAGATATAAAGACAGGAATCCATTATAAATCTTCATCAGTTTCGCTTTGTGCGTGAAGCCGTTCGACAAAATTTCAACCTCGCCACTGCTGCCAAAGCGCTCTTTACTTCTCAGCCAGGTGTATCCAAAGCCATCATTGAACTCGAGGATGAGCTAGGCGTTGAGATTTTTCGACGTCACGGCAAACGCATTCGCACACTCACCGAACCAGGCAAACGCATCTTAAGTTCAATTAAACGCATTTTGGATGAAGTGGAAACATTAAAGCGAGTTGGTAAAGATTTTGCGAGCCAAGATCAAGGCAACTTTGTGATTGCCACAACGCATACTCAAGCACGTTACGCGCTTCCAAAGGTGCTCACTGAATTTACCAAGCGCTTTCCTAAGTTCAGCGATTTGACCTGGGTTGCCCTGCTGGATGCTGACGCGTACATTAAGCCATCCACTGCTGAATCAAACAAATGTGACTCTGGAAGAAATTGCAAAGCATCCCCCTCATTACCTATGACAGAGCCTTTGCTGGTCACAGCAAAATTGATGCAGCCTTTGCACAGCGTAATATTAGTCCCGACATTATTTTGGAAGCGATCGATGTGGACGTGATTAAAACGTATGTAGAAGCGGGTATGGGCATTGGTATTGTTACAGGCCATGCATACGATCCAGAACGGGATCGCAATCTTAGAGTGATACCAGTAGGTCATTTGTTTGGCAAAAACGTAACCCACATCGGCGTGAAACAAGGAGCATACTTAAGATCGTTCGTCTACACCTTTATTGAACTTTTCTCACCCACACTTACCAAGAAAATTGTTGAGCAAGCAATGAGCAAGAAAGCGGACAGTTATGAAATTTAATGCTCGAACTCTTTTGAGAAGCTATCGCACGAATAGCTAGCTAATGGTGCCTCGGGGCGGACTCGAACCGCCACGCCTCGCGGCACCGGATTTTGAGTCCGGCACGTCTACCAATTCCATCACCGAGGCAGGTGTATGCAGTGGAAATTCTGCTTAAATCTGTGCTTTGTTACTGCTAAGACATGAGAGTGTAACAAAAATTGGGTACCGGCCCCCTACCTTGGGTCTAGAACCCCTTAAAACAACGACTCACAGCCAAATTATTTAAAGGACTTACCCATATGGCCGGCCACTCAAAATGGGCCAATATTCAGCACCGCAAAGGTCGACAGGACGAAAAACGCGGCAAGATTTGGACCAAACTGATTAAAGAAATTACCGTAGCTGCAAAATTGGGCGGCGGTGACCTCTCAGCAAATCCCCGTTTACGCCTTGCCATCGATAAAGCAAAAGATGCCAATATGCCAAATGACAATGTACAAAGAGCCATTGCTCGCAGCACAGGATCCCTTGAAGGGGTGAACTATGAAGAAATTCGCTACGAAGGTTATGGCATTAATGGCACGGCTGTAATTGTGGACTACCTAACTGATAATCGGACACGCACGGTTGCAGAAGTTCGTCACGCCTTTAATAAAAATGGTGGCAATATGGGAACCGAGGGATCCGTTGCATTCTTATTTAAGCACTGCGGTCAAATGCTATTTGCCCCCGGCACCAACGAAGATCAACTTATGGAAGTGGCATTGGATGCTGGCGCTGACGACGTCATCACTCATGATGATGGATCACTAGAGGTATTAACACCCGTGCCGGAATTCCCAAAAGTTCAGGATGCGATTTAAAAGCCG
>CAZXSX010000008.1:0-14728 GCA_964643245.1 uncultured Polynucleobacter sp. | reverse complement strand
CTCTTTAGATATTCTCTTGTAAACCGTATTCGTTCTTTTACTACCCTTTTATTATGAAAATTCTTGTTGTTGGATCTGGTGGACGCGAACATGCATTAGCCTGGAAGCTAGCGCAATCGCCTCAAGTTCAAAAAGTCTATGTAGCACCAGGGAATGGTGGTACAGCCACTGCAAAACAGGGTGCTGCCGGCATTGAAAACTTACCAATCACTGGATTACAAGAGCTCGCCGACTTTGCGAAGCGGGAAAAAATTCATCTGACCGTTGTAGGCCCTGAAGCTCCACTTGCCGCAGGAATTGTGGATGTTTTCCGCAATAATGGTTTACGCATTTTTGGACCAACTCAATTGGCGGCACAACTGGAGTCTTCCAAAGATTTCTCAAAAGCATTTATGAAGCGACACGGCATTCCAACCGCTGATTACCAAACCTTTTCAAATGCATTGGAAGCGCATGCCTATATTGACGCCAAAGGAGCACCGATTGTTATTAAAGCGGACGGCTTAGCTGCTGGCAAAGGCGTGGTAGTTGCCATGAGTCTTGAAGAGGCTCATGCAGCAGTAGACATGATGCTGGCCGATAACAAACTGGGCAATGCTGGCGCGCGGGTTGTAATTGAAGAATTCCTCTCGGGAGAAGAAGCAAGTTTTATTGTTCTGGTTGATGGAAAAAATGTACTCGCCTTAGCCACTAGCCAGGATCACAAGCGTTTACTGGATGCCGACCAAGGCCCAAATACTGGCGGCATGGGGGCCTACTCCCCAGCGCCAGTAGTAACCCCAGAAATTCATGCGCGAGCATTGCACGAAGTGATCATGCCTACTGTCAAAGGTATGGAGGCTGATGGCCTTCCTTACATAGGCTTCCTCTATGCAGGTTTAATGATTGCCCCCGATGGCAAGATCAAAACTTTGGAGTTCAACTGCCGCATGGGCGACCCTGAAACACAACCGATCATGGCACGATTGCGCAGCGACCTTGTTAACGCTCTAGATCACGCAGTTGATGGCAAACTTAATGAAGTAGAGCTCGAGTGGGACCGTCGTACAGCACTGGGCGTGGTACTTGCTGCGCACAATTATCCAGACACCCCTCGCAATGGCGATGTCATCACTGGCATTCCAGAGGATACCGATGATCAAATTACATTCCACGCTGGAACCAAGCTTCAAGACGGCAAGATTGTGACCTCTGGGGGGCGAGTGCTTTGTGTGGTGGGCCTAGCAGACACTGTGCGCGGCGCCCAACAAAAGACCTATGATGCGATCAGTCACATTCAATTTGATGGCATGCAATATCGTAAAGACATTGGCTATCGCGCAATTAAATAACATCCACTAAAGTTCATACCTCTTGTCAACAACAACTACGTCAATCGATATCAATACCTTAAGAGAGTACTTCTTAGGATTGCAAGATCGCATTACTGCAGCAATGGGCGCACTCGATGGCAAAACCTTCGTTACCGATGAATGGCATAAACCAGAAGATAGCAAACTAAAGGGGTATGGCCGCACTTGCATTTTGGATGGGGGCAATATTCTGGAAAAAGGGGGCGTGGGGTTCTCACATGTTCGCGGCGACCAAATGCCACCCTCAGCAACCCATCATCGCCCTGAAGTGGCAGGCCGTAGCTTTGAAGCAATGGGGGTTTCGCTGGTTTTTCACCCAAACAACCCCAAAGTTCCAACTACGCATATGAATGTGCGCTGTTTTATTGCGCAGGCGCCCAATAAAGAACCGGTTTGGTGGTTTGGTGGTGGCTTTGACTTAACCCCCTACTATGGAATTGATGAGGATTGCAAGCACTTCCATCAAACCGCTAAAGACGCCTTAGATCCTTTTGGAGCTGAACTTTATCCACGCTTTAAAAAATGGTGTGACGAATATTTTTATTTAAAGCATCGCGAAGAACCTCGTGGTATTGGGGGCGTCTTTTTTGACGACTTCAATGAACTTGGCTTTGAAAAAAGTTTTGCCATGACGCGCGCAGTTGGCAACGCCTTTGTTGATGCCTACTTACCCATCGTTCAGCGCCGCTACTTAGATCCATTTACTGCAGCAGAGAAATCATTCCAAGAATATCGCCGTGGGCGTTATGTTGAGTACAACTTAATTTTTGACCGCGGCACGATCTTTGGCTTGCACTCAGGCGGCCGCACCGAATCCATACTCATGTCGATGCCGCCTGTAGTCCAGTGGCGCTACAACTGGCATCCAGAGCCTGGCACACCAGAGGCCAAACTATACGATTACTATCTAAAGCCCCGCGATTGGCTTGCTTGAGCGCCCATTCATTGAATACTTTTAAAAAAATTGGCATTCTTGGCGGCACGTTTGACCCGCCCCACATAGGACACCTCCGTCTGGCGAGTTATTTTGCGAAAAAATTACAGCTCGACGAACTCCTGCTAATACCCAGCGGACAGCCCTGGCAAAAAGGATCGAACATTACATCTGCTGATATTCGCTATCAGCTCACTGAAGCTGCAACTATAGATTTAGCGAGAGTATTTCTTTATCTGAAAATTCCAACCAAAATTGGAGTGGATCGCATTGAAATTGAACGGCAAGGACCCAGTTACAGCATTGATACTGCCAAATCTCTGCGCGAGCGTTATGGACCGCAAGTTAGTTTAATCTGGTTAACTGGCGCAGACTCACTCACTCATCTACCAGGTTGGATTAGTTGGCGAGATTTATTTAACTACATGCACTTCGCAGTAGCTAGCAGACCAAATTACAACCTGTCGACAGAAATGAGCCCAGAAATTCAGGTCCTACTTGAAAGCAAGCAGACCAAGAAAATCCAGGACCTCACCAGTCACGCCGCCGGCTTAATTTATGTGGATGAAAGTCTTTCAGTGGATCTCTCCTCAACTGACCTCCGAAAGCGCTTGCAATCGTCCGATCGAAATCTGATTGCATCAGAGCAAATCCCTTCACACACCCTAGAAATCATCCTCAATCTGGGTTTATATCAGTAGCGAAGCAATAACCCAGCTAAGATTAACAATACTTTTACAGAAATTACCCCAATACCATGGATTTACGTAAATTACAGCGCGTCATTATTGATGCCCTCGAAGATGTTAAAGCGCAAGACATTCGCGTTTATGACACCACTAAACTTAGCGAACTATTTGATCGCGTGATCATTGCTACGGGATCCAGCAATCGCCAAACTCGCTCTTTAGCAATGTCCGTAAAAGAGGAGGTCAATGCTAAAGGTGGTGAAGTGATCTCAATTGAAGGACTAGAGACTGGCAAATGGGTTTTGGTGGATTGTGGCGAGATTGTGGTTCATATTTTGCAACCAATGCTACGATCCTACTATCAGCTCGAAGGCATGTGGGGAGCTAAACCTGTGCGCGTTAAGCTAGCTGGCGCCAAGGGCTTAGTCAAGGCAAGTGAATCTGACGACGAATAGCGAGATTCTTTTTTACTCTTCTCAAATTATTTGATGCGTCTAACCATTGTTTCAGTAGGCCACAAGATGCCCGATTGGGTTGCAACAGCAACTCAAGATTACATTAAGCGGATGCCAGCCGACTGCAGCATCGAGATCAAAGAAATCAAGCCGGATCTTACTCCCGCAAAAGAAGCAGTCAAAATTTTGGCCGCAATCCCCAAAAGCTCACGTGTCATTGCGTTAGATGAACGCGGCAAGGATCAAACCACTCAGAATCTAGCCACTCAATTAGCCAACTGGCGCCAAGAAGGGTTTGATATCACTTTTTTAATTGGTGGGACCGATGGCCTGGATGCCAGCCTAAAAGAGGGTGCTCAAGCGATGTGGCGCCTCTCTAGCCTGACGTTACCCCATGCCATGACTAGGGTGTTGCTCGTTGAACAACTCTATCGCGCTTGGACTATATTGCAAAGTCGTCCCTATCATCGCGAATAATGTGTTGAGTTCATTCATCTACCTCGCCTCACAAAGCCCACGTCGTCAAGAGCTCTTAAAACAAATTGGCGTGCGTTTTGAATTATTACTCGCTCAAGAAGATGAAGATACTGAGAGCATTGAATTACCCCTTGCTCTCGAAAAAGCACGCGCTTATGTGGAAAGGGTCACCCTAGCCAAAAGTAGCGTTGCACTGAAACGCTGGCAAAAAAGTGGTTTATCTTGGGCGCCTATCTTATGTGCAGATACCACCGTCAGCTTACCCAATCATCCTGATGGAGAAATTTTAGGCAAGCCCACAGATGCACAAGATGCTGCTCGCATCTCGAGAATACTCAGCGGAAAAACACATAAAGTGCTAACTGGGGTTGCAGTTACCCCTACGCCCAATGAAAGCCCCTCTTTTTGATGCAAATTTCAGAGGTGGAGTTTGCCCCCTTTCCAATGAGCAAATACAAACTTATATTGATAGTGGCGAGCCTTTTGGAAAAGCTGGAGCCTATGGTATCCAAGGTGGTGCAGCGCCTTTATTCCCCAAATCAGCGGTAGTTATAGCGGTATCATGGGTCTTCCTTTATACGAAACTGCTCAACTCCTAAAACGCGCTCAAGCCCAAACCCCATGAATGAAGAAATTTTGATCAACATTACCCCTCAGGAAACGCGGGTTGCATTAATTCAGCAAGGGGCAGTACAAGAGCTTCAAATTGAAAGAACCCGTCAGCGTGGGATTGTTGGCAATATCTATTTAGCAAAGGTAGTGAGAGTACTGCCAGGCATGCAATCCGCCTTCATTGAGATCGGTTTAGAGCGCACTGCATTTATGCATGTTGCAGATATTCCTCAAAGCAATCCACAACCCCAAATTGAGAAACTCTTGTTTGAAGATCAAACTTTATTGGTCCAAGTCTTGAAGGACCCTCTTGGCACCAAGGGCGCACGACTTACCACTCAACTTAGTATTGCTGGCAGAAATTTAGTCTACCTACCCCCAGCCGGAACTGATGCAGCAACTGAAAAATACATCGGTATCTCTCAGCGCATTGATCAACCGGAAGAACGCGACGCAATCAAAACTCGTCTTGCCAGCCTGATGGCAGAGGACGAAAAAGGCGGCATTATCGTACGCACCAGCGCGCAAGACGCTTCAGATACTGAGTTACAACACGACATGCACTACCTCAGAACCACCTGGGAAAATATTCGAGAGGCGATGAAACACAAAGCTGTGCCTAGCCTACTTTATCAAGATCTCAGCCTTGCAGAACGTGTACTGCGCGATGTTGCTGGCGAAGAAACCATCCAAATACGAGTGGACTCAGCAGAAAATTTTGAGAAGCTCAAAAACTTTGCTAGTGCATACATGCCCAACCTCCTTAATAAGTTAACCTTACATCGGGGCGAACGCGCTCTGTTTGACTTATTTGATATTGATGCCGAAATTAATAAAGCTTTAGGTCGTCGTGTTGATCTAAAGTCTGGCGGCTATCTCATGATTGACCAGACCGAATCCATGACGACAATCGACGTGAATACTGGTAGCTATGTTGGCGCTCGAAATTTAGACGACACTGTCTTCAAAACCAACCTTGAGGCTGCTCAAGCGATTGCCCGTCAACTTCGCTTACGTAATTTAGGCGGCATCATCATTATTGATTTTATTGATATGTTGAGCAGAGACCATCAAGAATCGGTCCTACATGAACTCAAACGCAATTTAGAGCGAGATCATGCGCGTACATCTGTGAGTGATTTCTCAGCATTAGGTCTTGTGGAAATGACGCGAAAACGCACGCGTGAGTCGCTTGCCCGCATCACCTGCGAGCCCTGCGCCATCTGCATGGGCAAAGGGGAGGTCAAAACCGCTCAAACGGTTTGTTATGAAATCCTACGGGAGATTGTGCGAGAACATCGCCAATTTAATCCTCGAGAATTTCGCATCGTAGCAGCGCCTGATGTGATTGATCTCTTTCTTGAAGAGGAGAATCAATTCTTGGCACAGTTAGGAGACTTTATCGGCAAGCCGATTACCCTTCAGGCTGAAGGCAGCTTCCGCCAAGAGCAATACGATATTGTATTAAGCTAAATTGAGTAGCTCACTATTACGTATTTAAAATTGAATGCGGTGTAGGTTTGCGTAGGGTCCATCTTGCCTTATAAGCTCATCATGAAGACCGCTTTCCACAATCTGGCCATTCTCCAGAACCACAATTCGATCCGCATGTTCAATTGTTGATAAGCGATGGGCAATAACTAAAGTTGTTCTGCCTGCCATCAACCGCTCCAAAGCATCTTGCACCTGCCGCTCTGATTCAGAATCCAAAGCAGAAGTCGCCTCATCCAAAATTAATATCGGGGCATTTTTATAGATTGCACGGGCAATCGCTAGGCGTTGACGCTGACCACCAGAAAAGCGATTACCGTTATTGCCAACCATTGAATCAATGCCCTCTGGAAGTTCGCTCACCAGTCCGCCGAGATTAGCCGCTTCCAGTGTCTCCATCACCCGGCCCCGATCAATTCCGTTGTTATTTACTGCGCCATACGCCACGTTTGCAGCAATGGTGTCATTAAAAAGGATGACATCTTGACTCACAAAAGCCAATTGCTTACGAACATCTGAAAGAACAATCTCCTCTAGAGGAATATCGTCTAAGTAAATTTGCCCACTGGTAGGTTTAAAAAATCTTGGGAGCAAATTCACTAAAGTAGATTTTCCACCTCCAGAAGGTCCAACAAAAGCAACCGCCTCTCCCGGTTTAATTGCAAGATTGATCTCTGATAGAGCATCTTTACGGCCAACTTCTTGCTGGTAAGAGAATCCTACGTTTTCAAAACGAATTGCGCCTTTTGCCTTTTCCAAGGACTTCATTTTTAAGCGACGCTCTTCGTCCTCTTCAAAGGGTTGATCCATCAAACCAAAAATCATTTCCGCGGCAGTCAAGCCACGTTGCAATGGTTGATTTATATCGGCAAGGTGCTTTAAGGGAGAAATAACCAACATCATTGCAGTAATGAAGGCCGCAAGTCCACCGACCGTAGTACCCTCAGTAGCAGATTGCATCAAGGCAATTACCAGCACAATTGATAAAGCCATCGAGGCAATTAGCTGAGTAATGGGTTGATTAAGACCTCCTGCCACTGCCGATTTCAAGGCAAACTGACGTAAACGCTCTGCTTTTTGCTTAAAGCGTTGCATTTCATAGTCTTGCGCACCATGCACCTTCACAATTTTGTAACCTGCCGCAGATTCTTCAACAATATAGGCCAGCTCACTTGTTAGATTTTGTTGTTCTCGGTTGAGCGATCTTAAACGTCGATTAATCTTCGTCATAATGAATGCAATGATCGGAAAAATAATCAAAACTACAAGGGTTAATTTCCAATTAAGATAGATTAAGTAACCCATTAAACCGACCACGGTCAATGAATCACGCACCAAGCTGATGAGCATGCCTCCCATAATGCTGAGCACATTATTGACTTCAAATACAACCACATTAATTAAGTTGGATGCAGAGTTCTTTTGAAAAAATGTCGTGCTTGCGTGTAATAGCGTCTGAAACATTTGTTCACGCAATTTCAGAAGCGCAGCATTGATAACCCGGGTTAGCAAGTAATTGGACAAAAATTGCGCCAGGCTTCGCACCAAGGCTAGACCCACTAAAAATACTGGCACCTGCCAAAGCTTGCTATTCAGTTGGCCCGTAGAGCCACGGTCCAGCAATGGCTTCATTAGTGCCGGTATGGAGGTCTCCGCCGCCGCCACAAAGGCCATGGCGACCAAGGAGCCAATAATTAGCCCAATATGGGGTTTTAAATAGGCAATTAAGCGGTTTAGAGCGCTTCGGTCTTGAGCATTCATATAATGAATTATGCCTACCTTATCTGTCATACTCATCACCCGCAATGAAGAGGCCAACTTAGACGACTGCCTAGCCTCGCTGGAAGGCATTGCCCAGCAAATTGTCGTGGTCGACACCAATAGTGCTGACCGCACGCTTGAGATCGCCCGCAGCCACGGGGCCTTGATAGCCCAGCCATCGGATTGGCCAGGGTTTGGGCCACAAAAGAACCGTGCATTAAATCTGGCTACTGGTGAGTGGGTTTTGTCCCTGGATGCCGATGAAAGGCTAACTCCCGCCCTCAGATCTGAGATCCTGACCGCCATTCACCATAGTGCGCATGTGGATTGTTTTGCCATCCCTAGGTTATCTTGGTACTGCGGTCGCTTTATCCGACATTCCGGCTGGAGCCCAGACTATGTTGACCGTCTTTTTAGGCGGGGCACTGCTCGATTCTCAGAAGACCTTGTCCACGAACGACTTATTCCAAGTGGCATGGTTGCCAAACTTGAGAATCCCATGTTGCATTACAGTTTTATGAATTATTCCCAGGTACTACAGAAACTGGATCGCTACTCCACCGCATCTGCCGAACAGGCATACGCAAAAGGGAAATCCAGCAGCCCTCTAAAAGCGGTGTTACATGGCGCCTGGGCATTCATTCGGACATATATTATTCGGGCCGGATTCTTGGATGGGGGTCAAGGGTTTGCGTTAGCCATCTCGAATGCCCAAGGCACATACTATCGCTACATCAAACTCTGGCATTTAAATCAGGAAGATGGCAAATGATTTCGATTTTGCTGGCTACCTATAACTGGCCACAAGCACTTAAGCTTTGCCTTGAATCTCTAGCCGCCCAATCTGACCAAAATTTTGAAATCATCATTGCGGATGATGGCTCAACCGAGAGCACAAAAGAGGTTATCAATGCCTTCAAAGACGCCCATACCATTGCGATTACCCATCTCTGGCAAGAGGATCGGGGTTTTCGTAAAACCAAAATTTTGAACCAAGCAATCGCCGCCGCTAAGGGTGACTACCTTGTTTTTTTAGATGGGGATTGCATTACCCAGCCTGATTTCGTAGCACGCCATCGCGAACTTGCACAAAAAGGTTATCTCGTTACGGGAAGCAGAGTTTTACTCAATGAAAAACTCGCCCAAGAATTATTGACTTGGAGCACGTGGGACTTTGCACGTTTCAGCGACAGACTACTTACCGAACGCCTCCAAGGTGGCATCAACAAATACCTACCCCTCATCCTGAAGTTTGGTAATGGCGCATGGCGTGACTATAAAAAATTTGTATGGCGACGAATTAAAGGTTGCAATATGGCCTGCTGGAAAGCAGATGCACAAGCGATTGAGGGTTTTGATGAAACCCTGACTGGTTGGGGTCATGAAGATGCCGACTTTGTTTTTCGCTTACAACATCAGCACATTAAGCGAAAGTCTGGCGCTTGGTCAACGGAAGTTTTGCACCTATTTCATAAAATACATGATCAAAGCAATGCTGCTGAAAATGCACAACGTGTTCGCGAGAAAATTTTGGCAAAGGCGCTCTAAGTATTTTGCATATGAATTCCTTTTCTTCCTTGAAGCCTAAAAAAGTATTATTCATCGCCACTCGCCAGATTGGTGATGTGCTCGTCACCACACCATTGATTAGCAAGGCTCGTCAGCTTTGGCCAGAAGCAGAATTTCATTTTCTAGGATACCGGGGTAAGCTTGATATGCTCAAAGGCAATCCCGATATTGCCCAAATAATAGAAACTTCAGATCGTCCCAGTATTGGCGAATATTTATCCCTCTTTAATAAGTTATTTCAGCGCTACGATCTAGCCTTTGTTACGCAACCGAGCGATCGGGCCTATGTATACAGCTTAGTAGCTGCCTTTCGCAGAATGGGCGTTTTGGGTGGGCACCCCCAAGGTGAGCAAAGTGCTGCTGTAGAAAAATCCAATCGACAAAATGCCTGGAAAAAATGGATTTCCATGCACACCGTTCATGTTGATTATTTTTCCCAACATGTCATCACTGAAAAACTTCGTTTGCTGGAGGTCTTTTTCAAGAATCCGAACGAATTGTTCTCAGACCCTATTCATGTCACCCAGCCAGTTGGTGAAGCCTTAGCGCCAATCATTGCAAGCGAGTTAACGCAACCTTATGTAGCTATTCATCCTGGGCCACTAACCGCATATAAACGTTGGCCGCTAGCGCACTGGCAAAAACTCATTACCTATCTTGTGCAGCAGGGCTTACAGGTTGTCTTAAGCGCCTCGCCAGCAAAACAGGACTTGCAATTGAATCAGGATATTTTGTCTTTACTGAATGACGATATCCGTAAACAAGTGATTGATACAGCAGGCAAACTATCCATTCCTCAAGCAGGCTCATTACTTCGAGGCGCTAAGCTCTATATTGGAGTTGATACCTCCATCACCCACTTAGCCGCCGCGTGCAATACCCCCACCATCACTTTATTTGGAGCTACACCTCCCACTAATTTTGGTCCGTGGCCCAATGGGTTTATAGGCAAGCAACCCTATCAAATACGTGCTCGAAATCAAACGGTAGGGAACATTACGATCTTGCAAGGCCCAGGTGAATGTGTTCCCTGTCGCAAAGCAGGATGCTTGGATCGCTCTGATAGCAATAGCGAATGTCTAGACCTTCTTGAGCCAGATCAGGTCATTGAAGCAGTAAAAAAGATTTTAGGGAAGTAAAGCCCTAGTGGTATTGAACCTGAACTGGGTCTTTTTGTTTAGAGGCTAGCAATTGATTCAGACTGTGCAAGCAAGCATCGTCTGGATAAATACGCATTTCCTCTGGAAACTGCATCAAACATGCTCCGCCGCTGGTTGTAACCGCCGCAGTCAACATCAATCCTTTCACACCATCATTGGTACTGAGTTTGGGGTCTTTGGTGCGATTTGCCATGAGGTAAGGTCCGATCTGACTTCGCAACATTCGGATATCAATCGCCGAATCTAGACAAACGTGTACATTGCGCGCAAAACGCATTCTGGCTCCCGCGATATCCATCACTGCCTCCGCCACAATACGCATGCCTCCCGAAAATTTATCCGGGGTTACGTTCACCTTGGCAATTAGCAACTCATCTTCTTTTAGCCAAGAGCGATTGGGCTCATAGACTTCACTGTAGAGAGTTACTTCGAGAGCGGCAGTTCCATCATCGATGGTCGCAATCATCATTCGACCTCGCTGGCCAGTAAGCATCCTGGCAGAAGTTACAATACCCGCAATCAATTGGTCCTTGCCCTCAGCAATCTTTACTAATGGTTGACGGATAAAGTGTGCCGTCTCTTCGCGATAGGCATCAAACATATGGCCTGTTAAGCAAAGCCCCAATGCTGTCTTTTCTTCTTGCAAGCGCTTTTTCTCGGACCAAACTGGCTCTCGAACTAACTCTGGTTGATGTTGATGATCCTCACCAGCAACCTCAAACAAACTCACTTGATAAATAGAAGCTTCAGCTTGCTCAGCCGCTTCAATTGCTCTTGCTAGCGAAGCCAGCAATGTTGAACGAATATCGTACAGGTTACCACCCGTAGCTAACGAATCTTCATAAAGACTGTCAAATGCCCCAGCGCGCATCAACGCTTCAATAGTGCGACGATTAACCTGTCGACGGTCGACGCGAGCACAAAAATCAAATAAATCTTTAAATGGGCCACCAGCTTGACGCGCTTTGACGATCGCTTCAATCGCGGCTTCACCAGTGCCACGAACAGCCCCTAGCCCATAGCGAATATGGGTAATAGGTGCGTCTGGAGCAGCATCTGGCGCACGCAATGGCGTGAACTCGTAAACACCAGTATTGATATCTGGCGAGAAGACCCGAATTTGATTGGCCATGCAATCGTCATACAAAATCTTAACCTTATCGGTATCGTCCATAGCAAGCGATAAGTTAGCTGCCATAAATTCAGCGGGGTAATGCGCTTTTAACCAGGCGGTTTGATATGCCAAGAGAGCATAGGCAGCAGCATGGGATTTGTTGAATCCATAACCTGCAAAACGTTCCATCAAATCATAGATTTCATTGGCCTTGGCTTCAGAAATACCCCCTGCCTTAGCACCATCGCTAAAGATCTTGCGATGTTGAGCCATCTCTTCAGGCTTTTTCTTACTCATCGCACGACGTAACATATCCGCACCGCCCAGCGAATACCCCCCAATCATCTGGGCCATCTGCATCACCTGCTCTTGGTAGACCATGATGCCGTAAGTTTCGCGAAGAACGGGTTCAATTCGTGGATCTGGATACTCCACTTTTTGTCGGCCGTGCTTCCGCTCAATGAAGTCTGGAATAAGATCCATTGGGCCCGGACGATACAACGCTACGAGCGCAATAATGTCTTCAAAACGGTCAGGCTTCGCCTCTCGAAGCATGCCTTGCATACCGCGACTTTCAAGCTGGAACACAGCAACTGTATTTGCCCTTTTCAGCACATCAAAGGCTTTTTCATCGTCCAGCGGAATATCACTAATACTCCAATCTTTACGATCGGCATGAAGCGCCTTAATCCAGCGCTCTGCAGCTGCCAAGATCGTGAGCGTCGTTAAGCCAAGAAAGTCAAACTTAACGAGGCCAATGGCTTCAACATCATCCTTATCAAACTGACTAATTACGGAGCTACCGTCTTGATCTTTGCTTTCTTGGGTATAGAGTGGACAGAAATCGGTAAGTCGGCCAGGGGCAATCAACACGCCACCCGCATGCATGCCAACGTTTCGCGTCATTCCTTCAAGCTGCTCCGCTAAAGAGAGTAATTGACGAACTTCATCTTCATTTTTTTCGCGCTCAGCTAATTGCTTTTCTTCCTTCTTCGCCATATCAATAGTCATGTACTGACCAGGCTTATTCGGAACTAATTTGGCAATTCCATCGACGAAGTTATAACTCTGCTCTAAAACACGGCCCACATCACGAATCGTCGCTCTGGCAGCCATCGTGCCAAAGGTTGCTATTTGACTAACTGCGTCTTTACCATATTTATCCTTGACGTACTGAATCACTCGATCACGCCCATGTTGACAAAAATCGATATCGAAATCAGGCATTGATATCCGCTCAGGATTTAAGAAGCGCTCAAAGAGCAAGTTATAACGCAATGGATCCAGGTCAGTAATACCCAATGAATATGCCACTAAAGAGCCCGCACCAGATCCGCGTCCAGGACCAACTGGTACACCATTATTTTTAGCCCAGTTGATGAAGTCAGCAACGATTAAAAAGTATCCTGGGAAACCCATTTGTGAAATGGTCTTCACCTCAAACAAAAGGCGTTCGCGATAGCACGGCATTTCTTTTGCGCGCTCTTCTGGATCCGGAAAGTTTCGCTCCATATGACGCTCAAGCCCAACTTCTGATTGTGCGAGTAGGTATTCGTCGAGAGTAATACCTGGAGGTGTTGGGAAATCTGGCAACCGTGGTTGACCCAATACCAACGATAAATTGCAACGTTTCGCGATTTCTACGGAGTTCGCCAACGCCACCGGCAAATTGGCAAAACGCTGCTCCATTTCTGCTTGCGTTAAGAAGTATTGCTCTTCATTAAATTTCTTTTGACGACGTGGGTTTCCAAGCAACTCGCCTTCAGCAATACAAATACGTGCCTCATGTGCCGTGAAATCAATCTTTTGCATAAACTGCACTGGGTGCGTGGCCACCACAGGCAAATCGAGCTCACTGGCTAGGTGGCAAGCAAGCTGCAGCTGCCTCTCATCTTGAGGGTGTCCACCTCGCTGCACTTCAATATAAAACGATTGGGGGAACAGTTTTTCGTATCGCGTTGCCGCTATCTTGGCCTGATCCTCTTGACCAGCCAATAATACGCTACCAACTTCACCCATGCGCCCACCCGAGAGCGCAATTAAGCCGTAAGCAAGGGTTCTATTTGCTTTTTTATCCTCCGCTTTTGCAGCGGACTCACTAAACCATGCGGAATCAACTTCAGCACGTCCACGCGATTGATTTTCCAGAGAGGCTCGACTGAGTAACTCACAGAGATTGAGGTAACCAGAATGGTTTTGAACCAATAGCAAAAGACGGTGAGGCTGATCGGGATCCTGAGGGTTGGTAACCCAAACATCAGCACCCGCAATTGGCTTGATTCCATTTGATCGTGCGGCAGAGTAAAACCGCACTAATCCAAATAAATTGCTTAAATCAGTAATCGCCAAGGCGCCCATCTCGTCCTTGACGGCTGCAGCTACAGCATCATCAATGCGCACGACTCCATCCGTAATCGAAAACTCGGAATGAATGCGAAGATGTACAAAACGGGGTGAAGCCATGAGATGATTTTAGCTGTGTCCAAACTCAAAAACCCCTCACCCCCTGCCAACGGCTATCGCGGGCGATTTGCTCCCTCGCCCACTGGACCTCTGCATGCTGGATCGCTGGTTGCCGCCCTAGGAAGCTGGCTGGATGCCCAAAAAAATGGAGGGAAATAGCTGCTCAGAATTGAGGATATAGATACCCCAAGATGTGTCTCTGGCGCAGACCAGACGATTCTCTCTCAATTGCAGGCCTGCGGCCTTTTTTGGGACGAAGAGCCCACTTACCAATCTGCTCGGTATGAGCACTACCTGGAAGCCTTGAAAGAGCTAAATAGCCAAAAAGTTCCTACCCTTGTACCTGCTCTAGGCAGACAATTTCAAGAGCACTAGCGGCACGGAATATCCAAACGCCACGCAATCAAGAAATGGTATACCCAGGCACTTGCCGACCGAGCATGCTGGCAACCCATCCCTCTGAAACATTGCATACAAAAGTAGCTTGGCGTCTTGCATTGCCTCAAGATTGTGTGATTCAGTTTGAGGATGCTCTGCTAGGTACACAACACCAGAATCTAAATCAGCAAGTAGGTGACTTTGTGCTATGCAGAAACTATGGACTATTCACATATCAACTTGCGGTCGTTGTAGATGATGCTAAACAAGGCA
>CAZXSX010000007.1:26461-26724 GCA_964643245.1 uncultured Polynucleobacter sp. | reverse complement strand
CAGATAACCGATGCCCAAGCCGGCGGCTAAGCCACCCAAAATGCCACCCATGCCGCCAAAACGACTTGGTGCAGGCGCTTGCAGCAGGAGCAGCTGGCTGAGCTTGCTGTGCAGATTTTTGTGCGGGAGTGGCCTGCTTTTGAATGGGTGCGCTTGGTGCTCTACCAATATTTTTGCCACCACCAAGTCGAGCAGCATCAACCGATCCAACGGTTGCGAATATCAACGTTATCGCGTGTCCGATTGAAACATAAAACATAGGA
>CAZXSX010000007.1:0-26451 GCA_964643245.1 uncultured Polynucleobacter sp. | reverse complement strand
AAAGCTGCCTTAAAAAAATGTGCATTCATTTCTTTTACCCCTCTTTACTCTTTGAATAACAACTTTATTATTTACGTTTAAGAGCGTAAAAACTATACAACTATCAGTATTTAATACCAATATGTAGGGCGACGATACCTCCAGTCATTCTGTGGGTTTCAACATCATCAAAACCAACCTCTAACATCATTTCTTTCAAGGCCTGCGCATCAGGATGCATGCGAATAGATTCTGCCAAATAGCGATAGCTTTCAGAATCCTGAGCAATTTTTTCACCCAACCAGGGCAACACCTTGAATGAGTAGGCGTCATAAATGGGTTGCAAGAACGCATCTGGCTTTGAAAACTCCAAAACCAATACGCGACCACCTGGCTTAATGACCCTACACATCTCAGCAAGTGCAACATTTTTATGCGTCATATTACGCAAACCAAACGCAACCGTCACAACATCAAAGTGATTGCTAGGAAATGGGATCTTTTCTGCGTCAAATTGCACGCAGGGTAAAGCAATGCCACTATCTAACAAACGGTCTCGGCCCACCCCTAACATCGCAGCGTTGATATCACTCAACCAGACCTCAGCATCGGGATTGCTACCCCAATCAGCAGCCTTAGCAAATGCTGCCGCAAGATCGCCAGTGCCGCCAGCAATATCAAGAATCTTTTGACCGGGACGGACATTCGCCCTAGCAATGGTGATTTTTTTCCAGACTCGATGCAACCCGAACGACATCAGATCATTCATCACATCATATTTGCTCGCGACCGAATGAAATACCTCAGCGACTTTGCCTGCTTTCTCGGCCTCAACAACGCTTTGATAACCAAAATGGGTTTTACTCATTAATGACTTCCACAAGAATGGCCATGTGAATGTCCTGTCTGCGCCATCAGCGCATCACGATCAAGACCTGCAGAGGCTAATTTAGCTAAATAATCATTCCAAACTTGCTCCTGGTTTTCGCACAAGAAATACAAGTAATCCCAGGTATACAGACCTGAATCGTGCCCATCGGAAAAAGTTGGCTTCAATGCATAGTGCCCTACAGGCTCCACGCTAGTGATTGATACCTCTCGTTTGCCAGTTTGCAAAGTTTCTTGGCCTGGCCCATGACCTTGAACTTCAGCCGATAGAGAAAGCACTCTTAATAGCTCAAAGGGCAAGCGATAACTGCGGCCATTCTCATATGAAAGCTCCAAAGCCTTTGACTGTTGATGCACAACAACATTGATTGGAATCATTAAACCAATACCCTTTCAATACCACCCTGATTTGCTTTGGCTACGTAATCTTGCATCCAGTTTTCACCGAGCAATTTTTGTGCCATCTCCACCACGATGTAATCAGCAGTAGTATCGCTATCTGCGTCAAAACGCGTCAAGCCTTGCAAACAAGATGGGCAACTTGTGAGCACCTTAACATCACCAGAAAAGTGATCTTTACGTAACTCATTTGCGCCCTTTTCCATCTCAATTTGTTTACGGAAGCGTACTTGAGTAGAGATATCTGGGCGAGTTATAGCAAGTGTTCCAGACTCACCACAACAACGATCGTTTTTAGCGATAGCTTTGCCATATTCTAATTGAATTAGCTCATTAACTGTCTTCAACGGATCTTGCAACTTCATGGGAGAGTGGCAAGGGCGTGATACATGTACTTCACCCCCGTTACCCCAGAAAGCTTAACCCCTTTCTCCGCCAGGAATTCATGAATATCAATAATGCGGCAACCCGGGAAAATCTGTTCAAACTGATAACCAGCCAATTGGTCATAACATGTTCCGCACGACACAACGACAGTCTTGATATCGAGATAGTTAAGAGTATTTGCGACGCAATGGAACAGGACACGATTATCCGTAATCATCTTCTCAGCTTTATCAAAATCGCCATTGCCACGTTGTGGATATCCGCAGCATAAATAACCTGGAGGCAATACTGTTTGTACCCCCACATTCCACAGCATCGCTTGAGTTGCTAAACCAACCTGAGAGAACAAACGCTCAGAACCGCAACCTGGGAAATAAAATACTGCCTCGGTTTCAGCTGACGTAGTTTGGGGATCACGAATGATTGGCACATAGTTCGCATCCTCAATATCCAAGAGTGCACGAGCAGTTTTCTTCGGCAAATTGCCAGGCATCTTCTTGTTCACAAAGAAGATGCCTTGTTCTTTAATGTTTGGTTTACCTACGGTTGCCGGTGGATGCGTGGTTTGCTGTCTTGCAAACTTGCGCAAAAGATCGTTACCTAAACGTTGCAGCTTATAACCCCAACCAATCATGGTCTTACGAGCCAAATGAATACTATCTGGACTCGTCGCGTTTAGAAAGAACATTGATGCAGCCGTACCAGGATTAAATCGCTGCTGGCCCATTTTGCGCAAAAGATTACGCATATTCATGGTGACATCACCAAAGTCAATCTTGACTGGGCACAGTGTTAAGCACTTATGACAAACCGTGCAGTGTGCTGCAACGTCATCAAACATTTCCCAGTGGCGAATAGATACACCGCGACGCGTTTGCTCCTCATACAAGAACGCTTCAATCAACAATGAAGTTGCCAAAATTTTGTCACGTGGACTGTATAACAAATTTGCACGCGGCACGTGTGTAGAGCACACAGGTTTACATTTACCGCATCGCAAGCAATCTTTCACACTATCAGCGATTGCACCAATATCGCTTTGCTGCATGATGATGGACTCATGCCCCATTAACCCAAAGCTTGGGGTGTAGGCCATACTGAGATCAGCATGCGGCATCAACTTGCCTTTATTGAAACGGCCTTCGGGGTCCACCCGATTCTTATAGCTTCGGAAGTCTTTTAATTCAGTCTCGGTTAAATATTCAAGCTTAGTAATGCCAATTCCGTGCTCACCAGAAATGACGCCATCCAAGGAACGCGCCAATTTCATAATCCGATCTACTGCACGATACGCATCCTGCAGCATCTCATAATCATCGGAGTTCACTGGAATATTGGTGTGTACATTACCGTCGCCTGCATGCATGTGCAGCGCCACGAAGACGCGCTTTCGAAGGATGTTTTTGGAATTGCCTCTAGCTCCGCCAAGATTGGCTCAAACACTAATCCACCAAAAATAATGCGCAACTCGGAACGAACCTCATCCTTCCACGAAGCACGCAAGCTGTAATTTTGTAATTGCGGGAAATAGGTATCCATCTGCGTTAGCCACTCTGACCAACGTGTACGGACCCTAGCTATTAAATCCAGGGCCTGCTGGACACGATCACTCAAAATTTCTGCTGTAGGGATTTCAAAATCTTCATCACTCTTTCCCAGGGGCAAAGCGCTCTTTTTCAAAAAGCTTTCTAAGCCATCTAAGACCTGCAGCTTATTTTTCAGGGAGAGTTCAATGTTGATGCGATCAATTCCATCGGTGTACTCACCCATTCGAGGCAATGGAATTACCACGTCCTCATTAATCTTAAATGCATTAGTGTGACGCGCAATCGCTGCAGTGCGTGCACGATCTAGCCAAAATTTCTTACGCGCTTCAGCGCTAACCGCAACAAAACCTTCTCCAACCCTCAAATTGGCCATGCGTACCACTTCGCTGGTTGCGGCGGCAACTGCTTCTTCATCATCGCCGGCGATATCGCCAATCAAAACCATCTTTGGCAAGCTATTGCGCTTGGACTTTGTTGAGTAACCAACCGCACGGAGATAACGATCATCCAAGTGCTCAAGACCAGCCAAAATAGGTCCGCCCTGCTTACTTAAACCCTCAAGGTAGGCCTTAATTTCGACAATACTCGGAATAGCTTCGCGTGCTTGACCAAAAAATTCAAGGCAAACCGTACGCATAAATTTCGGCATGCGATGCAACACCCAGGTCGCGCTAGTAATCAAACCGTCACAACCTTCTTTTTGTACACCAGGCAATCCCGCTAGAAATTTATCGGTAACGTCTTTACCTAAACCCTCTTTGCGGAAACACTTACCTTCCACTTCTAACAGTTCAGTTTTTAGAATACGCTGACCTGGCTCGCTATTACCATCAGACCAAGTTAACTCAAAGCGAATTTTTTCTACATCATGAATCTTGCCAAGATTGTAATCAAGACGCACAACATCCAACCAATTGCCTTCTGGATCAACCATGCGCCAACTAGCGAGATTATCTAGAGCTGTACCCCAAAGCACCGCCTTTTTACCGCCAGCATTCATAGCGATATTGCCACCAATGCAACTCGCATCAGCAGAAGTTGGATCTACCGCGAATACTAATCCAGCATGCTCGGCGGCATCGGAGACACGACGCGTTACAACGCCAGCACCGGTAAAAATAGTTGACACTTCATGGTCAACTCCAGGCAAATGCTTGTTCTTTACGCCATCTATTTGTTGTAGTTTTTCAGTATTAATGACAGCAGACATTGCGTACAGCAGTATAGCGCCGCCGGTGTATCCAGTGCCACCTCCACGCGGAATAATCGTGAGCCCTAACTCAACACAAGCCTTTACCAGACCAGGGATTTCCGATTCATAATCCGGCTTGAGAACAACCAAAGGAAACTCAACGCACCAATCCGTTGCATCGGTGACATGCGCCGCGCGTGAAACGCCATCAAAACAAATATTGTCATTAGCGGTGTAACGACCTAATGCCTTACGCGCACGTTTACGAATTTGCCCAACTTCTTTGAACCCATTTTCGAAATTTTCAATAGCGCGATAAGCGGCACTTAATAAAATTTCAACTTGCTCAGCAGAATCACCGTTATTGCGTTTTTTAACTTCCCCCAAACGGTGCCATAGCGCATCAATTAACTGCTGCCGACGATTGGGATTATCGAGAAGATCGTCCTGCAAAAAAGGGTTGCGTTGCACGACCCAAATATCGCCCAGGATTTCGAACAGCATACGGGCAGAACGACCAGTGCGGCGTACACCGCGCAACTCATTCAAAACGCGCCAAGACTCCTCACCCAACAGGCGGATCACAATTTCTCGGTCAGAAAAGGAGGTGTAGTTGTAGGGAATTTCGCGAAGACGGGGTGAACCTGCCTCAGCATCCAACAACTGGTCTAAAGCCAATGGTGCGTTCATAGCAACATATTTGATAAATACGCATTTTAATTGAGCAATCTTGATACTGTCAGGAAACAGAGAAAGCTGCTCCCCAAATGAATAAGCCCTTGCAAATCTAAGGGCTTAGGCTCCATCTGTGGTACGCTCATCGCATGGCAACGAACTATTTAAAGAAAATTTTATCGGCCCGCGTCTATGACGTGGCCAGGGAAACCGAACTGCAACTCGCCCCTGAGTTGACCAAGCGCTTGGGCAATCAGGTCCTGCTGAAACGAGAGGATAACCAGCCTGTTTTCTCTTTCAAGCTACGGGGCGCCTATAACAAAATGGCCCACCTACCCCAAGAAGCCCTAAAACGGGGGGTTATTGCAGCATCTGCAGGCAACCACGCTCAAGGCGTTGCATTGGCAGCTGCCAAAATGAAATGCAAAGCCGTTATCGTGATGCCAGTAACAACCCCGAGCGTCAAAATCGATGCTGTGAAAGCTAGAGGGGGCTCTTGGGTTGAAATCATCCTGCATGGCGAGTCTTACAGCGATGCCTTTACCCACTCTGAGCTATTGGGCAAAAAAAGGGGTTTAACCTTTGTACACCCCTTCGATGATCCAGACGTCATCGCCGGACAGGGAACCACCGCCCACGAAATTTTTACGCAATATGAAAAGCCGATTGATGCTGTGTTTGTCGCTATCGGGGGCGGCGGATTGATCGCAGGCATCGGTGAATACGTTAAAGCAATCAGCCCAAAAACTAAAGTCATTGGCGTACAAGCCTCTGACTCAGACGCCATGAATCAATCTCTCAAAGCGAATAAGCGTATTGAGATGAAAGATGTTGGCCTTTTTTCAGATGGCACTGCTGTCAAATTGGTTGGCAAAGAAACCTTTCGTATCTGCAAAAAAGTAGTAGATGAAATTGTTACCGTCGATACCGATGAAATCTGCGCTGCAATTAATGATGTCTTTACCGATACTCGCAGCATCCTCGAGCCCGCCGGAGCCCTCGCGATTGCAGGCATGAAGAAGTATGTCGAGAAAAAACGCATTAAGAAAAAAACCTTAGTGGCCGTAGCCTGCGGGGCTAATATGAACTTTAGTCGTTTGCGTTTTGTTGCAGAACGTGCAGATGTAGGCGAGTTTCGTGAAGCCGTGTTTGCTGTAACGATTCCAGAAGAAAGGGGCTCTTTCAAGCGTTTTTGTGAACTGCTCGGCAAGCGTAATGTCACTGAATTTAACTATCGCATTAGCGATCAAAGTGAAGCGCACATCTTTGTTGGCATTAGCACACAAAAAGCAGGTGATAGCGAAGCTATTGCAAAACATTTTCGCAAAGCAAAATTTGCAACAATTGATCTCACGCATGACGAGTTGGCAAAATCCCACCTTCGTCATATGGTGGGCGGTCACTCTGCTCTCGCCAAAGATGAGTTGCTCTATCGCTTTGAGTTTCCAGAGCGGCCAGGAGCCTTGATGAAATTCCTCACTAGCATGGCACCAAACTGGAATATCAGCCTCTTCCATTACCGCAATCATGGCGCTGATTACGGTCGCATACTCGTTGGCATCCAAGTTCCAAAAAATGAGCAGAAGAAATTCCAAATCTTCTTGGCGACACTCGGCTATCCCCATTGGGATGAGAGCAATAATCCTGCATATCGCCTGTTCCTCAAATAACAGCTAAGTCAAAGATGTCCTATACCCTCTCCGGAAAACTGGTCGTAGCGATTTCATCGCGCGCCCTATTTGATTTCGAAGAAGAAAATCGCATCTTTGAATCAACTGATGACAGTGCGTATATGAAGCTACAACTGGAACGTCTGGGTGAGGTAGCTCAAAAAGGTGTTGCCTTTCCATTAGTCAAAAAACTATTGGCATTTAACGAAGAGGGTGAACAACGAGTAGAAGTAGTCATTCTGTCTCGCAATGATCCCGTCAGTGGATTACGGGTGTTTCGATCTGCCGAACATCATGGTCTACGCCTTGAACGTGGCGTATTCACAAGGGGAAGGCCTCCTTACCATTACCTACGATCATTGCATGCCAATCTCTTTCTCTCCGCAAATGAGGCTGATGTCAGAGCAACAATCGAGGCTGGCTTTCCTGCTGCACGGGTCTATCCAGAATCTAGCAAAACGGCCGAATCCCATCCTAATGAAATCCGCATTGCCTTTGACGGAGATGCCGTACTTTTCTCCGATGAGGCAGAACAGGTATTTCAGAAAAAAGGTTTGGAAGCATTTGTTGACCATGAAAGTAAAAAGGTGGGTACCCCGCTACCACCTGGGCCATTCAAGCCATTGCTGGAAGCGCTTCATCGATTGCAACGTTCTACCAGCGAGAATGGCATGCGCATCCGCACCGCACTTGTCACTGCACGCTCAGCTCCAGCACATGAACGTGCGATTCGTACTCTGATGGCATGGGGCATTGAAGTTGACGAAGCGATGTTCTTAGGCGGCCTCTCTAAGAGTGAGTTCTTAAGAGAATTTGAGCCTGACTTCTTCTTTGATGATCAAACAGGCCACTGCCAATCTACTGCCTCTGTTGCGCCAACGGGTCATGTAGTATCAGGCGTCTCAAACACACTCAAAAAATAACTACGCAGCACGTTTTCTTAATGGCGACACTTCCTCTCGGTCAATCAACACAATGCCCCGATCAATACGATCCGAGTTTGCTATTCCCAATTCCCAGAATAGAGAATCGCAAAAAGCTTGGGCTTAAAGAGGGTCAATCATTGCCATTTGTCGGGGTTGATATTTGGAATGCATTTGAGCTTAGCTGGCTTAACAAAAAAGGTAAGCCTCAAATTGCTCTTGCAGAATTTCAAATTCCTGCAGACTCTCCCAATATGATTGAATCCAAGTCCTTTAAGCTTTATCTCAACAGCTTGAATAACGCACGCTTTGCGGACGAGAACGAAATTAAAGAAAAAAAGCTATTAACTGATTTATCTGCCGTGGCTGGCAGCAAAGTTACCGCCCGGATTAATCCTGCTGAACTGATCGCCAAACAAGGCATGCATGAAATGGGCGGTATTTTGATGGATCGCTTGGACATTGAAATAGATTCAAGTCTGGCTGCAGACCCCAGTCTGCTAGAGGTAAATGAGACTTTTGGACCAATCGAGCAATGTTTAGTTTCGCACTTACTCAAATCGAATTGCCCTGTTACCGGACAGCCTGATTGGGCCAGCATCCAAATTCGCTATCAAGGGCGGCCGATCTTGGAAGAAGCTGCGCTACCTAATTGGATTTAGACAATTAGGTGAGTTTCATGAACATTGTGTAGAAACCATCTTTACGGATATAAAGCGTCAATGCAAGCCTGAAAAACTCTCAGTCTATGCCCGCTACACCAGAAGGGGTGGCTTAGACATTAATCATTTCGGACTGATTACAACTCTCCTTGGCCAGAAAACATTCAGCACGCAAGGCAATAAGTTCACTGCAATTTAGGCAAATAAAAACCCCTTGTAGGAAATCCTAGAGGGGGTTTTGTACGGCAATGCCGTATAAGTGAATATTCTTAAAACGGAATATCGTCATCCATAGCGCCAAGCGATGCTGCACTTGAAGCCGCAGGAGCAGACTGTTCAGACGATTTTGAACGGCTGTAGCTTTCGCCGCCATCACCACTTCCGCCTACTGACTTACCCCCGAGCATTTGCATGGTTTCTGCAACGATCTCAGTGGAATATTTTTCTTGGCCACTAGCGTCAGTCCATTTACGAGTACGCAAACGGCCTTCAACATAAACCTGCGAGCCTTTTTTAAGGTACTGACCAGCAATCTCAGCTAGCTTGCCAAAGAATGCAACGCGATGCCATTCTGTGGTTTCTTTCATTTCGCCCGTTTGCTTATCTTTGTAGCGATCTGATGTTGCTACTGAGATATTTGTTACAACGTCGCCACTTGGCATATAACGTGTTTCTGGGTCACGTCCTACGTTACCTACGATGATGACCTTATTTACCGAAGCCATGTTGTCTTCCGAAGAAAATTACTACTGTTATTACTACTAAAAATTGTTTGCGTTCAATGCGTAAATGAAGCTACGGCTATATCTTTGCTGCGACATCCCTCTTATCAACTACTTTTGCAGGCAACTCGCACATCGACCAAGCAATTATAAGCCAGCAAATCAAGAGCGCAGCACCCATGACAAAGACTGATAAATCCCCATGGCTATCCATTAAATAACCTCCAATTGCAGCCCCAGTAAATAGACCAATTGATTGAGTCATGTTGTAAACACCGAGTGCAGTACCTTTAGATTCCTTTGCAAAACGCGACACCAAAGAGGGCTGCAAAGCTTCTAGTAAGTTAAAGCCCACGAAATACACCAGAAGGGCAATTGCAATTGACGTAATGGACGAGCTATTGGTAAATAAACATTCAGCAATGAATAACAGCACAATCGATAACAAAAGTACGGTGCGTAATTGTTGCTTCTTTTCACCAAAAATTAGAATTGGTGCCATCAAGAAGAATGACAGAAGCACAACAGGCAAATAAATTTCCCAATGCGATGAAAGGGGCAAGCCTGCTTGTACCAATAAACGAGGTACGACCAAAAACATCGCGACTTGTGTGGCATGCAATACAAACACGCCCAAATTTAAGCGTACCAACTCTGGCCTAAAAAATACCTCTCTTAAAGAGGCTTGCTGAGCCTTCACTTCAGGCTTACTTTTCGGCAAAACATAGGCAGCCACAAACATCGCCACGATACCCAGAATTGCGAGAACCATAAAGATTCCGCTCAAGCGAATGACTTTGTAAATAGGTGCTGCAATTACCAACGACAGCGCAAATGACAACGCAATACTGCCACCCACCAACGCCATGGCGCGAGTTCGCACCTCTTCGCGAGTTAAATCAGCAACCCAGGCAGAAATTGCAGCCGATACCGCCCCAGCACCCATGACACCGCGCCCAATCGCAATCCAAAGTAAATCATCTTTGGCAGCGCAAATCAGGGCGCCAGCCACAAATAAGGATAAGCCCCATAAAACAACTGATTTACGCCCAATGCGATCAGATAAGCAACCTAATGGTATGTAAAAACAAGCTTGAACAATATTGAAAATTCCCAGGGTCAAGCCCACCCACAAGGCATGCTCTCCACCTGGCAATCCCCTGGCATGGATGCTGAACACAGGCAGGAGCAAGAACAGACCCAGCATTCGAAGGCCGAAGATGCCTGCTAAGGCCAGAGTGGAGCGAAGCTCAGAAGGATTCATGGGAAAGAGCTATATTAACAAGTTACGCAAAAAAAATCATGGATAACGAAATTAAGATCCGCGGTGCCCGCACCCACAACCTCAAAAATATCAATCTCGACATTCCCAGAGAGAAATTGGTCGTTTTAACTGGTCTATCTGGCTCTGGAAAAAGCTCCTTAGCTTTTGACACGCTCTACGCGGAAGGTCAACGACGCTACGTCGAATCCCTTTCGGCCTATGCGCGACAGTTTTTGCAGTTGATGGAGAAACCCGATGTCGACACGATTGAAGGACTGTCACCCGCAATTTCGATTGAACAGAAGGCAACGAGTCATAACCCAAGATCTACCGTTGGAACCGTCACAGAAATTCATGACTATTTGCGCCTTTTGTTTGCGCGAGCCAGTACGCCGCATTGTCCAGAACATAATCTTCCATTAGAGGCCCAAAGTGTTTCTCAAATGGTCGACACAGTGTTGTCGTTACCAGAAGACACAAAGCTCATGATCCTCGCCCCCGTAGTGAGCGAGCGTAAGGGTGAATTTGTTGATCTCTTTCAAGACCTGCAGGCACAAGGCTTTGTGCGTTTTCGAGTGCGCTCTGGTGGTGGCACTGCTAACGCTGCTAAAGCAGAAATATTTGAAGTCGATCAAATCCCTGCGCTCAAAAAGAATGATAAGCACTCCATTGAGGTTGTTGTTGATCGCATAAAAGTACGTCCTGATATTCAACAACGACTGGCTGAATCATTTGAAACGGCCCTCCGACTTGCTGAGGGCAAAGCCATGGTAGTAGATATGGATACTGGCAAGAAAATGATTTTCTCCAGCAAATTTGCTTGTCCTGTTTGCTCCTATTCATTACAAGAGCTCGAGCCACGCCTCTTTTCATTCAATAATCCGATGGGGGCATGTCCTTCATGCGATGGTCTCGGACATCAATCATTCTTTGATCCTAAACGCATCGTAGCCCACCCTGAATTATCACTAGCGTCTGGAGCGATTAAAGGCTGGGATCGCCGGAATCAGTTCTACTTCAAGCTTTTGCAGACTCTTGCCAAGCATGGCGGCTTCGATGTAGAAAAACCATTTGAATCGCTCACCAAGAAACAACAAGATTTGATCTTGCTAGGTTCTGGTGATGTGACCATTCCCTTTAAATACATCAATGAGCGCGGCAAGAACACGATTCGCGAGCATGCATTCGAAGGTATTGTTGCAAACTTTGAACGTCGCTATCGTGAAACTGATTCTGTAACCGTTCGCGAAGAACTTGCCCGCTATCAAAATATGCAAACTTGTCCTGAGTGCAATGGCAGCCGCTTGCGTAAAGAGGCACGCTTTGTCAAAGTGGGTGAACAGAAACAATCTCGCGCAATTTATGAGATTAGTGAGCTACCCCTCAAAGAAGCAAAAGAATATTTCGAGGCACTCGAATTAAAGGGCGCCAAAAAAGAGATCGCCGATAAGATCATTAAAGAAATTAGCGCTCGCTTGCGTTTCTTAAATGACGTCGGCTTAGACTATCTCTCGCTAGAGCGCAGTGCCGATACACTATCAGGCGGGGAAGCCCAGCGTATTCGTCTTGCAAGCCAAATTGGTTCGGGCTTAACCGGTGTAATGTATGTTCTAGATGAGCCTTCCATTGGTTTGCATCAACGCGATAACGATCGCTTGATTGGCGCCCTCAAGCATTTACGCGATTTGGGTAACAGCGTACTAGTCGTTGAACATGATGAAGACATGATTCGCGCTTCCGATTGGGTAATTGATATCGGCCCTGGCGCTGGTGTTCATGGGGGAGAAATTGTTGCTGAAGGCACCCCTACAGAGGTGGAAGCTAACCCAAAATCGTTAACCGGAGCATACCTTGCTGGCCGTGAAGCAATTGAGGTTCCGCAAAAGCGCATACCGGTTAACGATCGCTTTTTAGAGATTATCGGAGCACGCGGTAACAATTTGCAATCGGTCCATGCAAAGATTCCTGTAGGACTACTGACCTGCGTGACTGGGGTTTCAGGTTCGGGTAAATCCACCCTCATCAATGACACCCTGCACCATGCTGTTGCTCAACATCTGTATGGATCAAATGCCGAGCCAGCTCCGCATGATGCTATGAAAGGTTTGGAGCATTTCGATAAAGTGATTAGCGTAGATCAATCGCCGATTGGTAGAACCCCACGCTCTAATCCGGCGACCTATACCGGCCTCTTTACGCCGATCCGTGAGCTATTTGCCGGAGTTCCGGCAGCGCGTGAGCGCGGCTATGAGGCGGGGCGCTTCTCCTTTAATGTCAAAGGTGGTCGTTGCGACGCATGCGAAGGGGATGGTGTTCTGAAAGTCGAAATGCACTTCTTGCCCGACGTCTATGTATCTTGCGATGTCTGCCATGGCAAACGCTATAACCGCGAAACGTTAGACATTCGTTACAAAGGCAAAAATATTCATGAGGTGCTCACGATGACTATCGAGCAAGCACATGAATTCTTTGAGGCGGTGCCAGTAGTCAAACGTAAGCTCAAAACATTATTGGATGTCGGTCTTGGCTATGTGCAGCTTGGGCAAAGTGCTACCACCCTATCTGGAGGCGAAGCGCAGCGCGTCAAACTATCGCTCGAGCTTTCTAAAAGAGATACTGGAAGAACACTTTATATCTTAGATGAACCAACCACAGGCTTGCATTTCCATGATATTCAGCTCCTCTTGACAGTGATTCAAACACTCAAGAAACAAGGCAATACAATTGTGATCATTGAGCACAACTTAGATGTGATTAAGACGGCAGATTGGATTATTGATTTAGGTCCAAAAGGTGGCGCTGGCGGTGGTCAAATCATTGCTACTGGCACGCCTGAGGATGTAGCGAAAAATGCTGCGAGCTTTACTGGACACTATTTAGCCCCACTATTAAATCGTAAGCCAGCACTATCCAAGAAAAAGAAATAGCTTCAATTCGCAACAACGATTCTTAGAGTAATTTCGCCTCGGCTAAATCAATTGCCTCGGAACTGCCAGAGATGACCAAAATATCATTTGCCTGGAGTTGCAACTCTGGTACCAAAGTCAATTTTGCATAATCAGCAGTTCGGCCTTTACGCCGAACCGCCTGAACACTCACGCCGACACTCCCTAGATCCAACTCTTCTAGGGTTTCGCCCACGGCTTGAGAATTTGGCAATAACGTGATCGAATGCAATCGCCAAGACTCGTTTGAACCAGAATCATCGTCTCCCGAGCCACGGAAATACCCTCGCAAAAGGCTATAACGCTCTTCACGCGCCGTCGTAATACGCCGAACCACTTTGCGCATGGGCACACCCATAATGAGCAATACATGGGACGCAATCATTAAGCTGCCCTCAATCAATTCGGGGACTACTTCGGTAGCGCCTGCCACTTGCAACTTTGTAATATCCGCATCATCTCGCGTACGAACCAACGTCGTCATACCTGAACGCAAATGCTCAACTTGACGAAGCACTCGAAGGCTAGCAGCAGTATCGGCATAAGTAATTACTACCATCTTAGCTCTTGATAAACCAGCAGCAACCAAATAATTTTCACGACTTGCATCTCCATACACTACGTTATCTCCTGCTGCCGCAGCCTCCTTCACACGATCAGGATCCAAATCCAAAGCAATATAGGGAATCTTTTCTTGATCTAACATCCGCGCCAAGCTTTGACCAGATCGACCGAAACCGCAAATGATCACGTGATTTTCATTGCGCACACTCTTTGCTGCAACACGTGTCAGCGCTAACGACTGCAACAACCACTCGTTGCTAGAAAAGCGCAAAGCTATACGATCGCTGTACTCAACTAAGAATGGCGCACAAAACATTGAGAGCAACATTGCGGCGAGAACTGCTTGACTCAAGTTAGGATCAATTAAATCTAAACCATCAATTTGTGTCAGCAATACAAAACCAAACTCGCCAGCCTGAGCAAGACAGAGCCCCGTTCTAATGGAGATGCCAGGACTTGACCCAAAAGCTCTGGAGAGCAAGGCAATTAAGCCAAACTTAAATACCAATGGTCCCAATAACAGTGCCCCTACTAACATCCATTGCTCACGAATGACATTGAAGTCGAGTAGCATGCCAATCGTAATAAAGAAGAGCCCTAATAGAACGTCGCGGAATGGCTTAACGTCTTCCTCAACTTGGTGACGATAAGGCGTTTCAGAAATCAACATGCCAGCCAAAAATGCACCGAGAGCTAAAGATAGACCAAAGTGCTCTGTTAATGCCGCCATCCCCAAAACAATTAATAAGAGGTTGAGCATGAACAACTCTTGAGAGCGCAGCTTTGCAACCCATCTAAACCAGCGACTCATAAGGGATTGGCCGATAAAGAAAATCAAACTCAGAGCAACCGCAATCTTGATAGAGGCAGCAGTTAGTGCAACAAAAATATCTTTTGGATTTTTTCCAAGTGATGGCAACAGAATTAATAAAAAGACCACCGCCAAGTCTTGGAACAATAAAATTCCAACCACATTGCGGCCGTGCTCTGTTTCTAATTCCGATCGATCGGAAATGAGTTTTGTCACAATAGCTGTCGATGACATTGCCAATGCACCGCCCAATGCTATCGCTGCCTGCCAAGAGATGGGATAAATCCAACTCATCAAGAGGCTCGCTGGGACCGCTAGAAGCATGGTCAAGACAACCTGACTGCCACCAAGGCCAAATACGATATTTCGCATTGCCCTCAATTTATGAAGATTGAATTCCAGCCCAATAGAGAACATTAAGAAAACAACCCCAAACTCAGCCAAATACTTGACTGTGGCAGAATCATTAGCCAACGCCAGGGCATTTGGACCAATTAACACCCCAATCGCCAAATAACCCAAAATCGGGGGCAGGCCAAAATAGCGGAAAATAACCACTCCAGCCACACCTGAGGCTAGGAGAATGAGAGTTAATTGAAGGACTGACGGCATATACTCACCCTATGATAGCTAAGACTCGTGAACGTACCCTAAAGCTTGCTCGCGACACCCTCAGTATAGAGGCTGCTGCACTGCAAACAATGCGTGATCGCCTAGAGGGCATTAACGCCGATGCATTAGTGCTTGCAGTCCAAATGCTGCACGACTGCAAAGGCAGAATCGTGGTTTCTGGAATTGGAAAATCAGGGCATATCGCCCGCAAGATTGCTGCTACTTTTGCATCCACTGGCTCCCCTGCCTTTTTTGTACACCCTGCGGAAGCCAGCCATGGAGATTTGGGCATGGTGACTCGAGATGATGTTTTTGTCGCACTATCCAACTCTGGCGAGACTGAAGAGTTGCTAACCATCGTTCCGATTGTGAAACGTACTGGCGCAAAACTCATCGCCCTAACTGGTTCACCAGAATCATCTCTTGCAAGACTAGCAGATGCACATTTAGACACGAGTGTTGAAAAGGAAGCTTGCCCGCTCAATCTTGCGCCCACAACCAGCACCACTGCTGCTTTAGCTATGGGTGATGCCTTGGCTGTTGCCTTACTTGATGCGCGCGGCTTCCAAGCCGAGGACTTTCAACGCTCCCATCCCGGCGGAAGGCTTGGGCGCAAACAACTGATGCATGTAAGTGAGGTGATGCGCAGTTTTGCAGATACGCCAAAAATTTCCATTCAATCATCGCTCAAGGATGCCCTATTAGAGATGACTGCCAAGCGTATGGGCATGGTGGTTATTTTGGATGACGGTCAAAAAGTTTTGGGAATTTTGACAGATGGCGATTTGCGACGCCTATTGGAAAAAAATACCGATCTTAGCGGCATTACACTCAAAAATGCGACCGCCGCAAGCCCCCGTACGATTCCTGCAGAGCTGTTGGCTGAAGAAGCGATTGAGATGATGGAAAAACATCGCATTAATCATCTAGTGGTGACCGACAAAGATGGCGTCTTGCTTGGGGCACTCAATCTACATGACCTCTTTGCAGCAAAGGTTATTTAATTGCGTTATTGATCAAACTTATGCCGAGCACCTTTAATCCTCACAATACTAATCCACTATCTCAGTACCCGCAAGCATGGGAGCGAGCAAGCAAAGTCAAGCTATTGGTACTGGACGTTGATGGTGTTCTCACCAATGGGCAGGTATGGATTGGTGCCGAAGGAAAAGAGTCTCTCAAAGCATTCGATATTCAAGACGGCTTAGGGATCAAACTTCTTGAAAAGTGCAACATTCCTACCGCAATCATTACTGGCCGAAACTCGAAAATGGTTTTAGCCCGCTGCGATGAACTCGGTATCAAGCATGTGCATATGGGAGTCGAAAATAAGGCGATTGTGCTTGAAGAGGTTGTGAAATCTCTTGGGCTTCAAACAAGTGATTGCGCCGTGATGGGCGATGATTGTCCTGATTTAGCCATGATGAAAAATGCTGGCTTGCGTGTTGCTCCTGCGCAAGCTCATGAAGCAGTAAAAGAATTTGTCCACCTAGTAACGACGCGTGAGGGAGGCAATAGTGCTGTTCGCGAAGTATGCGATTTAATACTTAAGGCCCAAAATCGTTATACCGAATTGTTGAACCAGGCCACCCAATAAGCAATGCGATTGAATTCTCAACGAATCAAACTGGGTATCGGGCGAACAGTATTGCGCCTGATGCCATTGATATTAATGGGCGCTTTAACCTTAGTCACTTTTTGGCTCGTTCGGAAAAATACCCCTCCCGAAAGCTCCATGCTTGAGCGTGTTCGACTGCATGAGCCAGATTACATTATTCAAAATGGCACACTTTCAGCTCTAAATGAACAAGGCAACACTAAGTACAGAATTTTAGGCAACAAAGTCACGCACTATGATGTCGATGCCTCGATCGACATTGATTTGCCTCGCATGCGTTTATTTCAAGAAAATAAGGCTCCAGTGACGGTGAAGTCGAATACCGGTCACCTAGATGGTGACCTCACTATTCTTGAGCTCTTTGATAATGCCTCTATTTTTCGCCCCGCTCAAGCGGCATCTGCAACGGAACCGGCTACGCTAAGAATGCTGGCTTCATCTAGCTATTTCAAAGTCTTGATTAATGATGACATCATCGAAACCGATCGTCCTATTACGCTCGAACAAGGCATGTCAACCATGCACTCTACCGACGGCGGAACCTTTGACAACATTCAGCAAAGCATGACACTTTCTGGTCAAGTTAAGGGTCGGATTGAGCGCGCCCCACGGAGCCCTCAATAAATGCTTTCTATAGCCCGCCTCTTAGTTTGCCTAGCATTTTGCCCCTTGCTTATAGGTAATCTGGCTCACGCTGAGAAAGCAGATCAAGATAAGCCAATTATTCTTGAAGCAGAGAAAGTTTCGGTCAATGATGTTCAGCAGATATATGATCTGAAAGGCCAAATTCTATTAATCAAAGGCAGTATCGTAGTAACCGGGGAAGATGGCCATATTCAAGTTGATCCAGAAGGCTATGAATTTGTCGATGTCAAAGGATCAACAGATGCCACAGCCAGTTTTCGTCAACGCAGAGAAGGCCCCGCAGACGAATACATGCAAGGCCGTGGCGCCCAAGTAACCTACAACGCTAAAGCAGAGGTTTTAACCATCACTGGAGATGCCAGCCTAAGGCGATCGCTGAATATGCAGATGCTCGATCAACTGCAGGGCTGGAAAATTGAGTACGATGACATTACCGAACGCTACCGCGTCATGCCACCAGCCAATGTAAAGCCAGGCGACCTACCTTTAGCCCGAGCGATCCTTTCACCAAGACGAAAAGCCACTTTAGAGAAATGATAGCGGATTTAGACCACAATAATTCCAAACCAACGCTGAGCGCAAGCAACCTTCAGAAACGTTACGGATCACGAACGGTAGTACGTGATGTTTCGGTTGAAGTTAAATGTGGTGAAGTGGTCGGACTCCTCGGTCCAAACGGTGCCGGCAAGACAACTTCGTTCTACATGATTGTTGGCTTGGTGCAGTTAGATGCCGGTCGCATCGTTTTAGATGGGTCCGACATTACCCATTTACCAATTCATGAGCGCGCCCGCATGGGGCTCTCGTACCTACCTCAAGAAGCCTCTGTTTTTCGAAAACTCAATGTTGCTGAAAACATTCAAGCAGTGTTAGAGCTGCAAGTTCAAAGTGGCAAGCCATTAAGCAAAGCAGAAATTGCTGACCGCTTAGATGAGTTATTGGGAGAGCTACAAATTGGTCATCTACGCAATAATCCAGCCCTATCGCTCTCGGGTGGAGAGAGACGTCGCGTGGAAATCGCGAGAGCATTGGCATCGCAACCAAAATTTATTTTGTTCGACGAGCCTTTTGCAGGCGTTGACCCTATTGCGGTTGGGGAAATTCAACAAATTGTTCGTTTCTTACGAGATCGCCAAATCGGGGTTTTAATTACCGACCACAACGTCCGTGAAACCCTGGGCATTTGTGACCATGCTTATATTATTAGTGAAGGCAGCGTTCTGGCTGCGGGCAAGCCGGATCAAATTATTCAGAACGATGCTGTGCGTAGAGTCTACCTAGGCGAAAACTTCCGAATGTAGGCCCCAAGGCCCTCCTCCGAATCCCTCAAAAAAGTGCTTTTTCTCTTGGATTTCAGCAAAATCGCTGATACGCTGGAGGCTCATGGTTTATTTTCCAAAAAACAGCTCATAAAATTACAGGGGCTTGCTGCGCACCCCGGGTATAGCTTTGCGCATGCGTTGATATAAGGAGTTGCTCATGAATTTGAAGATTAATAGCCGTCATTTAGAAGTTACCCCTGCTATACGTTCACCTCTTGAGGCTGGACTAGCCAAAATTCGTAAGCACTTCGATCACGTAATTGATGCATCGGCCTTTTTAGTGGTTGATAACGCCAAAGAAAAAGATCGTCACCAAAGTGCCGAGATCACGATTCACCTCAAGGGCAAGGAACTTTTTGCTGAAGCCCACAATGCCGACCTTTACCATGCCATGGATGCGGTAGTCGATAAACTCGAGCGCCAGGTTGTTAAACACAAGGAAAAAATCCAGGATCACCACCACGAAAAGCGTTTTGACTAATCTGATTTGTCAGGACACCCATAATCAATCCCAATGAATGCCCTGACCAATCTTTTTACCCCTGACTGCATTGCATTAGATAATCCTGCTACAAGCAGGGCTGATGCATTTACAGCTGCTGGGGAACTGTTCTCAAAGAAAGTTGGTATTGAAGCCCATTCCGTTGTGGGGTTCCTTAATGCGCGCGAGGATCTAGGCTCAACTGCTCTTGGTGTAGGTGTTGCCATTCCTCATGGTCGCGTAAAGGGATTAAAACAACCTGCCGCTGCTTTTATGCGGCTTCGCGAGCCCATTGAATTTGCTGCACCGGACAATGAGCCAGTTTCTATACTCATTTTTCTACTGGTGCCAGAAAAAGCAACTCAACAGCATTTAGAAATTCTTTCCTCGATAGCCCAGCTCTTGTCCGATTCGAATACACGAGAGCAGCTCGGGTCTGCAACGAATCCCCTGAAAGTCTGTGCACTACTTCAACAATGGGGCGACCAAAAATGACTCGGCCATTACTCTTGGATGGGGTAACCGCTCAGCAGATTTTTGATGACAATGTATCTGATCTAAAGCTTTCTTGGATCGGCGGTCTTGAAGATGCAGAACGCACCTTCCCACCAGAAGCAGTAAAGGCTGCTGCCGCAAGCTCCGATCTAGTCGGTCACTTAAACCTCATTCACCCAAGTCGAATCCAAATCTTTGGCGAACAAGAGGTTGACTATCACGCGGCAATTGAAACAAAGCAAAAACAGGAACAAATTGCCAGCCTAATTTCCAAGACGCCACCTTGCGTCATTGTGGCTGACGGCTAGCCCGCAGACCCTGATTTACAGCTCTTTTGCCAACGCTCATCGACCCCTCCTTTATTCACAACCCAAATCTCTGCCGCAGAAGTCATTGATCATCTGCGCACTTACTTAACGAAGATCGGCGCTCCACAAATCACTATGCATGGTGTTTTTATGGACATCTTGGGCTTAGGAGTATTGCTCACCAGTGAGTCGGGCTTAGGCAAAAGTGAATTGGGGTTGAAATTAATTTCACGTGGGCACGGCTTGGTGGCAGATGATGCAGTCGATTTTTCGCGACTAGGTCCCGATTACATTGAAGGTCGCTGTCCAGTCATACTACGCAACCTACTCGAAGTACGCGGCTTGGGTCTTTTTGATATTCGCACCATCTTCGGCGAAACTGTGGTGCGTCGTAAATTAAAACTTCGTTTGATTGTGCGGCTCGTCCGCCGCACTGATGGGGAGTTTGAACGGCTACCACTTGAGGCCCAGCACATTGATGTTTTGGGCTTCCCATTAGGACCGTAAAAATTCAAGTTGCCGCTGGACGAAACTTGGCAGTTCTCGTCGAAGCTGCCGTCCGCAACACTATTTTGCAACTACGCGGCATCGACACCCTTAAAGAATTCATTGAGCGCCAACGCATACAAATGAACGCTGAAGTTGACTCGATCAAATCTCAAGGGCGCTTGCTGTAAGTTATGCAGATCAACCTGATTACCGGAATCTCAGGCTCGGGTAAATCAGTTGCCCTCAGGGCATTTGAAGATGCAGGATATGACTGTGTCGACAACCTTCCAGTCTCGCTGCTGGAGAATCTCGTGACCACGCTTGCGAATGTAAATAGTGAACACGTAGCCGTTGCTATTGATGCTCGTCGTGGCCAGTCTATTGCACAGCTACCTTCAATTCTAGAAAATCTCAAACGCCACCACCAAGTATGCGTTGTTTTCTTAAATGCAGACACCAACACCTTAGTACAGCGTTTCTCAGAAACACGTCGTAGGCACCCACTATCTAGCGCCGATCAACAAAGTCAGTCTGCTACGCTCATCGAGGCAATTGACAGGGAACGCAATCTATTGGAGCCCTTACGCGCTCAGGCTCACAGCATTGATACCAGCAATCTACCAGCGCATGCATTGCGCTCATGGATTCAAGGTCTTCTTAAAGATAAACCACTGGGCCTGACCGTCGTTTTTGAATCCTTTGGATTTAAAAAGGGGGTTCCTAGTGAGGCTGACCTCGTCTTTGATGTGCGGTGTTTACCAAACCCACACTACGACAAAGCCTTAAGACCACTAACAGGCAATGACAAACCTGTAAAAGAATTTCTGGAAAAAATTCCGGAAGTTATGAGCATGGAAAGGGACATCATTCAATTTGTCGAAAAGTGGCTACCCCACTACATCGCAGACGGCCGGAGCTACTTGACAGTAGCAGTGGGTTGCACCGGAGGACAGCATCGCTCAGTCTATCTTGTCAACCGAATCAGCGAACACTTTCGCGCCCAAAAAGATTTAGCCGCATTGCAGCTTAATTTTCTAGACCGTCGCCGTGAACTAGATTCAATCCCTGCAGCAAAACTTTGATCGGTTGTGGCAATCCATAACGCCCAATTTGAGTTAAGGGCGCCCATTGCGTATTGGCGCCTATCGGCTCTACACATTTTGATGCATTGATATTCCAAATTTGCATCCATAGCCGTCGATGACTAAATACATGTTTTATTTGAGGGCCTTGCTTTGCGAGCTGGCAATTCTTTTGCCAAACACTGACCTTTTCATCGGGCAAGATCGTTTTAAAAAGGCTACTAAGTGTCGGGGATTTTTTTCTGACAGCAGATCTAGCAATCCAATTCGATTCAGGCAAAGACCATAAACCGCCCCAAATGGCTTTACTGGGGCGTTTTTGCAGAAGAGTGGCATTGCCCGATCTTATTAAAAGCATATCGCACTCAAACTCGGGTGATTTTGCTTTCACCACCCTTTTTGGCAACTCCAAAACCTGATTGCTTAGGTTTGCCTGACATTCTTTTTCAAACGGGCATTTTCTCTCATCACCCAAACAGACTGGTTTGCGAGCATTACACCAAGTAGCTCCAAAATCCATCAGCGCTTGGGTATATACAGGCATATCGTTCGATTGTGTTGGCAATAGCTCGGCCGACAGTTGCCAAAGGCAATCGTTTACTTTCTTATCCTGCAAGACTCCCTCAACCGCAAACAAACGCGCCAAAACTCGTTTGACATTGGCATCCAAAATCGGCGCCCTTTGATGAAAAGCAAAAGCGGCAATGGCTCCAGCAGTTGAGCGGCCGATGCCTTTGAGCTGTTCAAGCAACAATGGATCGCTTGGAAACTGTCCCGAAAACTCGTTCATCACTTGTTGTGCGCAAGCATGCAAATTCCTAGCGCGCGTGTAGTACCCTAACCCAGCCCATTCTGCCAACACATCATCTATTTTTGCTGCAGCAAGTTTTTTTACAGTAGGAAATCGTTTCATGAAACGAGGATAGCGTTCCAATACCGTGGCGACCTGAGTTTGCTGCAACATAATCTCTGAAACCCATACCGCATAAGGATCCCGCTGACCTTGCCACGGCAAGCCTGAACGCCCGCTGCGGGTATGCCAAGTAATTAGCTTTTGAGAAAAGATCGCTGTCAGCGTTTTTGACATGTAGGGCAAAAGTATGTAGCTCGCTGACCCTGAACAATTTGTTTGATTGGAGTCTTGCAAACTTTGCAAAGTTGATCCTTGCGATCATAAACCTTAGTTTGCACCATGAAGTGCCCTGGATCACCATCACTATTGACAAAATCCTTCAAGCTACTGCCGCCAGCAGCAATTGCCTTTTCCAAAATAGACCTTACTGCTTTGGCAAGTCGAGAGCATTGTTGACGAGTCAGTTTTCCAGCTGCTTTAGCAGGGTGAATACCTGCCATAAATAAACTTTCTGAACAGTAAATATTGCCAACACCAACTACCACCTGACCAGCCAGAAGAAATTGCTTAACGGCAATACTGCGCTTTCGCGATTTTTGATAGAGCAACTCAGCGCCGAGCTCTCCAGCGAATTCTGGAGAAAATGGTTCAACGCCCAGTTTTTGTAATAAGGGATTTTTCTCAACTGGGCCCTTTGTTTTGGAGTGCCACAAAACCGCACCAAATTTTCTCGGGTCATGCAAACGTAAACTGAGTTTTCCAAATTCCAAAGTAACGCGATCGTGCAATTTGAGAGGCTCCTGAACTGGTAAGACGCGCAGTGTTCCAGTCATACCCAAGTGAACCAGCACATAACCTGCATCAAACTCCATTAAGAGGTATTTCCCACGTCTTTCAATGGCTTTCACCCTTTGTCCGGGCAGCGTCTTTGATAAGGATTTGGGGACGGGCCAGCGCAAGCATCCATCAATAATGTTGATAGCGCTGACGGTTCGCCCTTGAAGATGGGGGGCAATACCCAATCGAGTGACCTCTACCTCTGGAAGTTCTGGCATAAATCAATTGTAGATTCGAACATTAGAATGTGCTTATGAGCAATTTTTTACTTAAATCCTCAATCAAGGGTTTATTAATACTATCGATCAGCTGCGCGATCCTTTTGCCTGGGCGTGCATTTGCACAAACAAATGAAGCGCAAGTGGGGCAACCCATTTTTGAAATACTTGCCTCTGAGATTGCCCTTCAAAGAGGCGAGGCTGGCTTGGCTTACAACACCTATATGGAAATGGCCCGTGAATATCGGGATCCTCGCCTTGCTCAGAGAGCCATGGAAATTGGGATTGCGGGGGGCTCTCCAGAGCTGGCCCTCAATGCAGCCAAAACCTGGGACAGTCTTGCCCCAGCCTCTCAAACCAAACCCAAAGAAGTGCTGGTTACCTTACTTGTTCTTAGCAATCGCTGGTCTGACGCAGTTAAACCTGCAATCGCTTTACTGCAACAACAAACCCCGACCCAACAAGAAAATACCTTGTTGCAATTACAAGCCTTACTGAGCAAAGCAAAAGATGAGCCCGATGCATTGCGCACTTTTTATGAAATTGGTTCTAAGGTAAAACCATTTCCGAAAAATCCTGCGTTGCTGTACACCTATGCCATGTCAGCCGAAAAAGCTGGGCAATTGGATGTCATGGAAAAATCCTTGCGAGAAATTTTGCGCAAGAATCCCAACGATGCAAACTCTTTGAACGCTTTGGGCTACTCGCTAGCAGATAGAAACATTAAACTGCAGGAAGCTTTCACGCTCATCACAAAAGCGCATCAACTATCTCCTCAGAACAGCTTCATTCTCGATAGCTTAGGTTGGGTAAATTATCGGCTTGGTAAAAATGCACTGGCACTAGAGCAACTTCAACAAGCCTTCCAAATGAAACCAGGGGCTGACATTGCCGCCCATACCGGAGAAGTGCTTTGGGTCATGGGACGTCGCACAGAAGCAGAGGCGATGTGGCAACAAGGTCAAAAATTAGACGCCAACAATCCTACGCTCAAAGAGACTTTAAGGCGATTAAAGCCGGATTGGTCAAATACGGATCAAGCTGCTTCAGGCTCATGGGATGGACGATTTTCCGTCAAAATTACGGGACTTACCGACGCCCAAAACCAGAGTGAATCAGGAGGATTCACACTAACGCAAGAGCAACCTAAAGATGTTCTAGAAATTCGGAATCCTGTTGGTGGCGCCGTTGCCAAAATTACGATTACACCTGGTGAGGCTACTCTTGAAAGAGATGGTCAAATTACCACTGCTATTGATGCAGACACATTAGTCCAAAACACCTTAGGTTTGCCACTCCCGGCACGCGGTTTGTCCAACTGGTTTAGAGGTGAAGTACGCCCCGGCAGTGAAGCAAGTATTGAGCGCAACCCCAAAGGTCATGTAAGCAAACTTAATCAAGATGGCTGGGATTTAGTCTATACCTGGAGCAATAAAAACCGTCTTGAAAGGCTGACGATGTCTCGCAGCTCAAATATTGGCTCGATTGATATTCGCTTGGTATTCGATAACCCCAATGAGTGAAGTTAGTCATTCATCATTACCATCTCTGACTCTTCGCTCGCCAGCGAAGCTCAATTTATTTCTTCATATTGTCGGAAAACGCCCGGATGGTTGCCATCTTCTGCAGTCGGTATTTCAGCTAATCGACTGGTGCGACACGATTCACCTCAAAGTTATTCCCGAAAATGAAATCCGCCTCATCAACCCCTTACCAGGGGTGAGACCTGAAGACGATTTAGTGGTGAGGGCTGCTAGGCTTTTGCAAGAAGTTGGTCAAACCACTAGCGGCGTAGAGATTGACCTGCAAAAGGAAATTCCCATGGGTGCTGGATTGGGCGGAGGATCATCTGACGCTGCAACCACCTTAATTGGCCTAAATATCCTCTGGGATCTAAAACTTGACCAGAAATCTCTTTGTGAGATCGGTCTTAAGCTGGGCGCTGACGTGCCATTCTTCATTTTTGGCAAAAATGCTTTTGTCGAGGGAATTGGCGAAAAACTCCAAGAAATTTCCCTCGAAAGCCATGCGTTTTTGGTCCTATTCCCCAATAAAGGAATCGCTACCAAGAGCATTTTCCTAGACCCTAAATTGACCCGAGATCATGGTCAGATTACAACAGAGGGCTATCTTTCATCGCCATGGTCAGAGCTATCCAATGATTGTCAGGCGGTTGCGATGTGGATTTGTCCTGAAGTGAAGCAAGCTTTGGATTGGATTAGTCAGGCGGTTCCGGGCTCAGAGCCTCGGATGTCAGGCTCTGGAAGTAGCGTTTTTGCAGTCTTAGACCCTAAGACTGATGTCGCAAAACTGGAAAATCTTCTACAAACTCTTCCCAAAGGGTGGAAGGGTCGGGTTGTTCGGGGGTTAAATAAAAATCCCGCTTACAATTTGATTTCTTCAGATTGAGCTGTAGGGGAATCGCCAAGCTGGTTAAGGCACTGGATTTTGATTCCAGCATGCAAAGGTTCGAATCCTTTTTCCCCTGCCAAATCATTCATCTGGGAAATTTCTTCCCGCCTTCTATTTGTTGGAACCCGAATGCAGGCCTTTCCATCTAATCCATCTTCTGTTGCGCCCCAGTCTGCTGCAAACAGTATCCCTGATTTCATGATTTTTACGGGTAATTCCAATCGCGTTATGGCGGAAGGAATCGCACACCATTTGGGAATTTCCTTGGGTGATGCAACCGTCTCGCGCTTTTCGGATGGCGAGGTCACCGTTGAAATCAATCAAAACGTGCGTGCCCGCGATGTTTTTGTGGTGCAAAGCACCTGCGCGCCCACCAACGAAAGCTTGATGGAATTGCTGATCATGGTCGACGCTTTGAAGCGCGCCTCAGCAGAGCGCATCAGTGCGGTCA
>CAZXSX010000006.1:24609-26731 GCA_964643245.1 uncultured Polynucleobacter sp. | reverse complement strand
CCGCCCAAATAGTCCTGCAGGACGAATCAACAAAACAATTGCCATGATCACAAAAATCACAACGCCCGAAGCCTCTGGGTAAAAGACTTTGGTCAGGCCTTCAATCAAACCCAACCCAAGGCCCGTAAGAATGGCTCCCATGATTGAGCCCATTCCACCAATTACCACCACAGCAAAAACCACGATGATGAGGTTTGAGCCCATTAGTGGATTCACTTGGAAAATTGGTGCTGCCAATACTCCAGCAAAACCAGCAAGACCCACGCCATAGGCATAGGCCAAAAAAATCATTAATAGCACATTAATGCCAAACGCTTGCAACAATTTCGGATTTTCGGTGCCAGCACGCAAATAGGCGCCCAACTTGGTTCTCTCAATTACATACCAAGTAGAAAAAAAAACTGCCAAAGAAATCACGACTACCCACAAACGGTATTTAGGCAAAATGATGCCGATCGACTCAAGGGGTATAGCACCCTGTAGGAGCTCTGGGGCTGGATAGTTCTCACCAGAAATTCCAAACCATTGACGGAACATTCCCTCAATGATCAAGGCCACACCGAAGGTCAGCAAAAGACCATACAAATGATCAAGGTGATACAAGCGGCGCAGCATCGTGCGCTCCAGAATTAAACCAAATCCGGCCAGCACCAACGGCACAACGATTAATGCAAACCAGTAATTAATAGATAACTCAGGAAAACCAAGCCATTGGTTTATCTGAGTTAAACCAATCCAAGCAATAAAGGCACCCATGGTGTACTACTGAGCACCATGGGCAAAATTAATAATGTTGAGAAGGCCAAAAATAATGGCCAATCCCAAACTCAATATGGCATAAAAAGAGCCCTTAATAAGACCCACCAAGAGCTGGGCAACCAGCCCTTGTGGGGTAATTCCAAGAAGTTCAAACATGCTTATTTGTAATTACTGATTAGTAACCAGCTTGCATCGTGACAATGAAAGTGGTTGGGTTGCCTCAGCAGCAGGAATCACAGCACGAACATGGTAGTAATCCCATGGGCTTGTGGATTCTGAAGGCTTCTTCACTTCCAACAAGTACATGTCATGCTCAAACTTACCATCAGCACGGATCTTGCCCTTGAAGAGGCCATCATCAATATTGGTGGATTTAAGCGCCTTCATTACAGCCTGGGTGTCGTCTGTGCCAGCTTTTTGAACGGCATTTAAATAGGCAAGTACGGATGAATAAACGCCGGCCTGAACCATGCTTGGCATGCGCTTATGCTGCAAGATGAAACGTTTAGAAAACGCGCGAGTCTTTTCGTCTTTATCCCAATAGAATCCCTCGGTCAAATACATGCCTTGTGCGGCATTCAGGCCCAAAGAGTGAACATCGGTAACAAACATCAACAACGGAACAACCGTCTGCTTTTTGTTGATACTAAACTCGGAGGCCTGCTTAACAGTATTGATGGTGTCTTGACCGGCGTTAGCCAAAGCAACCACGTCTGCGCCACTAGCCTGAACCTTCAATAAATAGGGTGAGAAGTCGCTATTTGGAAATGGATGTTTGCTAGTTCCTAAAACACCTTGCCGCCATTTGCATTTACAACACTAGTGGCGTCTTTTTCCAAAGCTGTGCCAAACGCATAGTCAGCGGTAATAAAGTACCAATTCTTTTTATACCCTGTTTTACGACAGCCTTACCTGTGCCGTTAGAGAGCGCATAGGTGTCATAAGTCCAGTGTACGTTGTTAGCAGTACATTTTTCATTGGTAATTGGCAGGGATGCCGCACCAGACACAAGGGTAATTTTGTTTTTCTGCTCAGCAACTTCCATTACGGCCAAAGCAACGTTGGAGGATACAAGCTCAACGATGACATCCACGCCTTCTTTATCAAACCACTCCCGAGCTTTATTCGCAGCAATATCAGCCTTGTTTTGGTGGTCAGCACTGACTAGCTCAATTTTCTTGCCGATCACGGTGCCGTCTTTAGAAAAATCGGCGATCGCCATTTTGGCTGCAATCACTGCGCCTGGGCTGGCCATCAGAATATGTCGAAGATAGGTCGGTTAGGACGCCAATCTTCACCACATCACCACTCACCTTAGATCCTGCTTGCGCAAATACTGGGTTTGACGCGAACATCGTTGCGG
>CAZXSX010000006.1:0-24509 GCA_964643245.1 uncultured Polynucleobacter sp. | reverse complement strand
CGCAGCAAAGCGGAAATTTTGTTCCACCAAAACAATGGTGAAGCCTTTGCTGCGCAAACTGGTAACAACTTCGCCAAGTTTTTTTGCACAACAACAGAGGCAAAACCTTCGGTGATTTCATCTAATAGCAGCAGTTTTGCGCCGGTTCTTAATATGCGAGCCATCGCCAACATTTGTTGCTCACCGCCAGATAAACGGGTGCCAGGGCTATTACGCCTTTCATAAAGATTGGGAAACATCTCGTAAATCTCATCCAAGCTCATGCCACCTGGAGCGATTTCGGGCAGTAACAGCAGGTTTTCTTCTGTGCTCAAGCTTGCAAAAATGCCGCGCTCTTCTGGACAAAAACCAACACCCAATCGAACAATCTTATAGGTGGGTATCGCGATGGTTTCGGTGCCATAAATCTCAAGAACCAGTTCTCTTGCTGGTTAAGCCCAAAATGGTTTTCAGAATAGTGCTTCGGCCTGCGCCATTTCGACCCAACAAGGTGACAACTTCGCCATCCCGTACAGCAAAGTTCACGCCATGCAAAATGTGCGACTCCCCGTACCAGGACTCTAGATTTTTAACTTCGAGCGCCATGGTCATAATGCCCCCCATGGCTTCCCATATACGCCTCAACAACTAAGGGGTTTGTGGACACTTCGTGATATGAGCCCTCCGCCAGAACTGAGCCGCGTTGCAACACGGTGATACGGTCGGCAATTGAGGACACCACCTTCATATTGTGTTCAACCATGAGAATGGTTCGACCCCTTGCCACACGATCAATTAATTCGGTGACACACTCCACATCCTCGTGACCCATGCCCTGTGTTGGTTCGTCCAAGAGCATCAGTTCGGGCTCCATAGCCAAGGTTGTGGCGATTTCAAGCGCCCTTTTTCTACCGTAAGCTAGGTTTAGAGTTTCTTCATGGGCAAAACTTTCTAGGCCCACTTTATGCAGCAACTCTAGAGCGCGGTCGTTTAGAACGTTTAAGGACTCGCTCGATCTCCAAGAGTGGAACTCCGTACCCAATCCTCGCTGCAGTGCAACACGTACGTTTTCCAGAACCGTCAAATGCGGAAATACCGCAGAAATTTGAAAAGAACGAATAACCCCGCGACGCGCAATCTGAGCGGGCGCTTCGTTGGTAATATCAAACCCATTGAACAAAATCTGGCCGCTCGTGAGCTCTAGAAATTTTGTTAATAGGTTGAAACAGGTAGTTTTACCAGCCCCATTTGGGCCAATAAGAGCGTGAATGATCCCCCCGGGTAACGTCGAGATTAACGTCACTTACTGCTGAAAACCCGTTGAACGATTTACCTAGTCCGATTGTTTTTAGAATAGTTTCTTGCAATCTCATACCCTCTGCCCCCATTGGGGCAAGACATTGAGGATAAACCAAGATGATGTTGGTTTATATAGCGATAACCCTAAATTTTTTAGGGCGGTCTCTCACTATTTTTGAGGCGTCTTCAAATATCGTTGAATGGCTATCCTGGCATTTTCATCCAAGATATCTAGTGGAATTCGTTGTGAGCCTTGAACGATCATTAATGCATATGGCTTGGCAAGGATTGCGGCCTCGGAGCACAAACGCAGCTCATCACCCTCGGCTGGGGATTGGTTGCGCCAATAGTTGATGGCTGCCTCCAGCTCTTGAATGGTGATGTACAACATAAATCTGAAAGTTATTTTTCTTAGAGTGCGAGCATTGTGCCGCGGCATTTTTAGCGCCGCAACGACATTCGTAATCTTTTTTTAATTTCTTGGTAATGCGTCCCTCGATATCGAGCGAGTAGTCATAAAACAACTTTTCACCAACCTTCAAGTTCCGTTTTGCGTAAATAAAGACTCGAGGCTTGCCATTAAAACTATCCTCCCGCGTTTCACAACTCAGCTTGCAAGGGTGATTTATCCAGCGCGCAGCATTGCCACCATATTTTGCATCGATTACACGCTTATCCTCTAGAGAAAAATAAAAGATGTGATTCGGGTCATGCGGACGACGCTTTTCAGCTAACTTCCAGCTGATGCGCTCCCCTTTGTATTCAATAATTGCCTGCCCTTTTTTAATTGGCTTAACGACAAAGACGTCCTTACCGTGAATGGGTGAGTTTTTAACAACAATAGAGGCTCAGTCTATTTTTGGTAGTTTTAATTTTTTAGATACCATTGGTTAAACGTCTAGGTTGCGTGCTATCAATGCGTTTTTTTCAATAAACGCGCGGCGCGGCTCTACTTCGTCGCCCATTAATGTCGTGAAAACTTGGTCTGCAGCAATCGCGTCTTCAATTTTGACTTGCAGCAATGTGCGAGAGTCGGCGTCCATGGTGGTTTCCCATAACTGAGATGGGTTCATTTCGCCCAGACCCTTATAGCGCTGACGACTCAGCACACGCTCAGCCTCTGACAAAAGCCATGCGAAAGCGCCCTTAAAATCATTAATAGTTTGTTCTTTCAGGTTTTTATCTGGGTCCCCGCGACGTGCTTTTGTACCAGGCAGGACCTTGCCAGACAAAACAGCAGCCGCAGCCGCCAAACTTTGGTAGTCATCACTGTGCACAAAGTCAGAATTAATGGTCGAAAGTTTAATGTTGCCGTGAATACGACGCGACAGCAATAAACGGAAACGCTCAGTGCGATCTTCCTTTTGAACAACAATTTCTGGTGGTAGGGCCAGTGGATTCGCCGCGTTAGCGAGCGCCGACCTTAAGCGGTCAGCAGATTCATTAGCGGCTTTTTCTGTATCCAGGTTGAGTTGTATTCCCGAGGCAATTGCCCTCAAAGCATCTTCATCAATTGTGCGAGACAAGCGGTCAACAATGGATTGAATAATCTGATAGTGTTTAGCCAACTCGTTCAGCGCCTCGCCCTCAATCACTTCGCCTGAGGGGACTTGAAGAGAGGCTGAGTCAAGGGCAATCTTTAACAATAGTTGATTAAGCTCCGCATCATCTTTAATGTACTGCTCGCTTTTGCCAAACTTCACCTTATAAAGCGGTGGCTGCGCAATAAAAATATGTCCGCGCTCAATCAATTCCGGCATCTGTCTGTAGAAGAATGTGAGCAATAAAGTGCGGATATGACTTCCATCGACGTCAGCGTCGGTCATGATGATGATGCGGTGATAGCGTAGCTTATCAGCTTTGTATTCCTCAACACCAATCCCCGTACCTAATACAGTAATGAGTGTTATCACCTCTTGGCTGGTGAGCATTTTGTCAAAGCGCGCTTTTTCAACATTCAGAATTTTTCCTTTTAAAGGAAGAATGGCCTGAAAGCGGCGATCACGTCCCTGCTTGGCGGAGCCACCCGCGGAGTCACCCTCAACAATAAATAATTCAGACTTGGCTGGATCTTTTTCCTGACAATCAGCCAGCTTACCGGGCAAACCCAGGCCATCTAGCACCCCTTTGCGTCTTGTCATATCGCGAGCTTTACGAGCAGCCTCTCTCGCGCGCGCAGCATCAACTATTTTTCCGCAAAGAATTTTTGCATCGACTGGCCGCTCCTGCAAATAGGCCGTTAACGCTTCTGCAACAACCTCTTCAACCGGTCCACGAACTTCGCTGGAAACTAACTTATCTTTGGTTTGACTAGAAAATTTGGGTTCAGGAACCTTTACTGATAAAACACAGGCCAAGCCTTCGCGCATATCATCGCCAGAAATTTCTACTTTTGCCTTTTTAGCAATTTCGTTTTCATCAATATATTTATTAATGACGCGAGTCATTGCTGCGCGCAGACCAGTTAAGTGGGTACCGCCATCACGCTGAGGAATATTGTTTGTAAAACAAAGTACCTGCTCACTAAAACTGTCATTCCATTGCATTGATACTTCAGCAGTAATTTGACCACCAAGATCTGAAGGACGAACGCCATCAGCATAAAAAATATTGGGGTGTAAAACATTTTTAGTTTGATTGATGTACTCAACAAACCCCCTTACCCCACCAGAGAAAGCGAAATCTTCTTCTTGTCCTGACCGTTGATCAATTAATTTAATATGAACGCCGTTGTTTAAGAAAGATAATTCGCGAATGCGTTTGACGAGAATTTCATAATGAAACTCAATGTTTCCAAAAATTTCCTCGTCTGCCAAGAAGTGAACTTCCGTTCCTGATAGCTCGGTGTCGCCGGTCACAGTTATTGGAGAAATGGTGACGCCATTTTCTTCTTGAATATTGCGGTTTTGAATTACGCCACAGACAAACTCCATGTAGTGCGTTTTGCCATCACGACGAATGGTGAGTTTCAACCACTTAGATAATGCATTTACACAACTAACACCAACCCCGTGCAAACCACCAGAAACTTTATAGCTGTTTTGATCGAACTTGCCGCCAGCATGTAATTCGGTCATCACAATTTCAGCAGCACTTCTTTTTGGCTCGTGCTTATCGTCGTATTTAATGCCAGTCGGTACTCCCCGACCGTTGTCAACGATTGAAATTGAGTTACCTGTATGAATAACAACTGTGATTTCAGAGCAATAGCCCGCTAACGCTTCATCAATGGAGTTGTCCAGCACCTCAAATACAAGGTGGTGTAAACCGGTTCCATCAGACGTGTCCCCGATATACATTCCAGGACGTTTACGAACAGCTTCGAGACCTTCTAAGATTTGAATCGACGCAGCACCGTACTGCTCTACTACTTTTTTTTCTTCTGTCATGTTTTTCTAAATTAAATGCGCATTGGCATTACAACGTATTTAAAGCTTTCTGATCCTGGTAATGTAATAACAGCACTACTTGCATCACCCAAACTAATTTGCACTTTGTCACTCTTAAGATTAGCAAGAACATCCAATAAATAGCTGACATTAAAACCAATCTCTACAGCATCGCCGGTATATTCTGTTTCAATCTCCTCTTGCGCCTCTTCTTGCTCAGCATTAGTAGATTGAACCGTGATGCGATTTGGGGATAAGGAAAATCGAACGCCTTTAAATTTATCGGTTGTAAGGATTGCAGCACGTTGCAATGCGCCCTGAAAAACATCGCGCCCCACCGTTAATGAGTTTTTATGCCCCTTAGGAATGACCCTCTGGAAATCCGGGAATTTACCCTCAACCAGTTTTGAAATTAATTCTATATCCCCAAAAGCAAATTTCACCTGATTGGCGTTTACGCTAATTTCAAGTGTTTCGTCAGAATCCTCTAGCAGGTGCTGACACTCCAAAATAGTTTTGCGAGGAATAATGATTTCCTGTCTTTGACCAGATCCAGATGGCGCCTCAGCAAGCTCCACTTGCGAAAATGCTAGACGATGACCATCAGTAGCAACCGCCACCACTTCTTTGCCATCGACAACCAACAACATACCGTTTAAGTAATAGCGGATATCTTGCTGCGCCATCGAAAAGTGGACTTGACTAATAAGTTGCTTGAAACTTTTTTGGGACATTTTCCATGCTGCAGTTACCTCACCAACACCCTGCATAACTGGAAACTCGGTTGCCGATAAAGTTTGCAAAGAAAAGCGGCTTTTACCGCTTTGAACAACCATTCGATTGTCTTTAAGGTTTAGTGAAACCGGACCCTCGGGAAGGGCGCGCAAAATATCCAACAACTTTCTTGCTGCAACCGTAGTGGTGACATCTTCGGAACCGACACCAAAGCTCGCATTTGTTGTGATCTGAATCTCAATGTCAGTAGAGACAAAAGAAACTTTTTCACCACTCTTTTTAAATAAAAGATTTGCCAAAATTGGTAGCGTGTGACGACGCCCAACAATTCCACTAACTACCTGAAGAGGCTTCAATAAGTTATCGCGCGAGGTGTTAACTAGTTGCATTACTTTTAAATCCTTGTATATATCTTAGTAATAATAGTAGTAAGTCTTTTTATTTCGGTGGATAACTCAAAAACATCAAACAAAACAACAACTTATACGCCTAAAACCTGTGGAAGACTTCTGTATAAGGGCTGCACAAAAACTGAATAACTTTTTTCAACATCCTATTTTTGCATGAAGCGAAGACTTTCCACAATTTATCCACATTAAATTTCCATACTTATCCATACGGTTACCCACAACCTTGCCCACACCCCAAAATTTATGCTTTTAAGGTCTGTTCAATAACGTGGATTTCGTGATTAAGCTGGCTATCGTGAGCGCGCTCATCGGCAATCTTGCGGACAGCATGTAGGACTGTTGTGTGATCTCGACCCCCAAACAACTCCCCAATTTCCGGTAGGCTTTTTTGGGTAAGCTCTTTGGCCATAAACATTGCGATTTGACGAGGTTTAGCGATATTGGCAGGACGTTTCTTGGAATACATGTCCGCAACCTTAATACTATAAAAATCAGCAACCGCTTTTTGGATATTTTCAACAGAAATTTGTCGATTCTGAATTGTTAAAAGATCCTTAAGGGCGGTGCGAGCAACCTCTATGGTTACTTCGCGCCCATGAAAACGGACAAATGCCAAAATTTTGCGCAAGGCCCCTTCGAGTTCGCGCACGTTGGAGCGAAGGTGTTTGGCGACAAAGAACGCAACATCTTCACTCATTGGAATGCCCTCACTCGCAGCCTTTTTCATCAAAATGGCTACGCGCATTTCTAGTTCTGGTGGCTCAATTGCAACGGTTAGCCCAGAATCAAAACGTGAAATCAATCGGTCATCGATTCCAGCCATTTCCTTGGGGTAGGTATCGCTAGTAATAATGACTTGAGATTTATTACTCAGTAGCGCCTCAAAAGCATAAAAGAACTCCTCTTGAGTTCTAGATTTGCCACTAAAAAATTGAATGTCATCAATTAACAATAGGTCAAGGGAATGGTAGTAGCGCTTAAAACGATCAAAAGCCTTTTGTTGATAAGCCCTAACTACGTCAGATACATACTGCTCGGCGTGGATATAACGAATACGAGCATTGGGCTTTTCTTTCAGCAAATGGTTGCCAATCGCATGGATTAAGTGGGTTTTCCCAAGGCCTACCCCGCCATATAAAAACATAGGGTTATAGGAGGTGCCAGGATTATGTGCAACCTGAATGGAGGCGGCTCGTGCAAGCTGATTGGCCTTACCTGTAACAAATGTTTCAAAGGTTAGATTTGGGTTGAGTTTTGAGTGGTCCTCAATTTCAAGGGACTGCTCTTCAACCGAAACATTAGACTCCTCATCAGTTGTTTTGGATAGGTCGCTTCCATTGGGCCCCAGAACCAGAGCGGTCGCAGGGCTTGGTGGCGAAGCCGATTCCACGGCAAGCACAAAACTAATATTTGTGACTTCACCAAAATATTGAATGGCAAGCTCTTGAAAGCGGTCGGAGAATGTTTTCTTAATCCAGTCAAGCTTAAAACGGTTTGGAGCGCCTACTGTTAGTAATCGTTCACTTTCATCAAAAGATAACAATTTTAAGGGTTGGATCCAAATTTTAAATTGTTGGGGCGATAATTCGCGAGACAGCGCATGCAGTGCGCTATCCCAAAAACCCAAGGGGCTTGTCGTATTCAAAGCGGGGGGATTTCGTGGGTTGCTCATAATTTTTAGAGGATCCATTGTAGCCACCTCGTAAAGTTATCCACAAGGTAAAAAACCGTGGAAAAGCTGTTGATAACTTGTGAATAAAGCAATAAAATGCATATAAATTAAGTAGTTAGTCAAAATAAACCCAAAATTAGAGAAAAACACCTATATATTTGGTGGGGTGGATTGACCTTTTGCCCTGCAACAAGGAAAATACTAGGTTTTCCTAGGATCCATCATGAAAAGAACATACCAACCATCAGTTACACGTCGTAAGCGTACGCACGGTTTCCGCATTCGCATGAAAACGAAAAGCGGACGCGCTGTTTTGAATGCACGTCGTGCAAAAGGCCGCAAACGTTTAGCCGTTTAATCTAGCACTTGAATAGCGCAAGGATTTCTGAATTACTTAAAACATACCCCAACACAAATCTATCTTGGGGTATGTATTCTGTGCCCGCCCACAATGGCGAAAAACCCGACCTCGGAATTGCGGTTCCCAAAAAATTGGTGAAGCGCGCGGTAGATCGAAATCGATTAAAACGGATAATTCGCGAGCTGGTTTGGGTGGCCCAAGCAACAACATTTAAAAACGATGTTGTTATTAAACTCAAAAAGCCAATTGGCAGACAAACTCGCGGCAAACTCAGAAAAAAAGAGAAAGATATCTTGCGCGCTCAAGTGGCGGAGCTCATCTAAGTGCGGGCTCTTAATAAGGCAGCATTAAAGCTGGTTAGGCTATATCAGCTCCTATTGAGCCCCTATTTCGGCATGCATTGCAAGTTTGTGCCTAGTTGCTCTCAATATGCATGCGATTGTTTTAATCACTATGGATTTTTCAAAAGTATAAGACTCGTGGTCTGGCGTATCATGCGTTGCAACCCTTGGTCACACGGCGGTTATAATCCTGTGCGGTAAAACATACCTCACATTAATTTAAGTGAATAAAAATGGATATTAAAAAAACGATTCTTTGGGCTGTGTTTTCGCTGTCGGGTCTGATGCTTTACAACAACTGGCAAGTTCAAGAAGGCCGGCCATCCATGTTTGGTGGTGCCCCAGCAGTTGCGCCAGCCACGGCTGATAAGGCTCCTTCGGTAGCTAAGGTTGATGTTCCGGCGCAAATTACAGCTGGTAAAGCCGCGGTCACAGCATCTACTCCACCAGCCGCCAATGTCAGCACAATTGAGCGCGCTGAAAAATTTGTTTTGCAAAACGATGTGCTTGTTTTGGAAATTAGCGCAAGTGGTGCAAATGTTATTGATGCAAAACTTCTGCAATCATTAACGGCAGAACAAAAGCCCATCGAGTTATTCCAGTACACGCCATCTCACAAGTATTTTGCTAGATCTGGCCTAATCTCTTTAAATAAAAATGATCTACCAAATCATACCAGCAACTTTAAGTTGGCTCAATCTGGCAAAGATGGCTCTGGCAGACCGTATTTGGTCTTGGCCAGTGAGGGCGGTGGTGTGCGACTCGAGAAAACCTTCATTCTGAATCCAGGCAGTTATGTAGTGGATGTGGGCCATCGGGTTACTCAGAGCTTAGCCAATCCCAACCCATTGGTTCTTTATACCGAAATTGTTCGCGATGGCACTCAGGAACAAAAAATTGGCCCTTTTGACGGCGCATTCTCTGTAAGCACTTTTACTGGGCCAGCTGCGTATACCGACAAAGAAAAATTTAACAAACTTGAGTTTGTTGCAATTGATAAAAATAAGATCACCCTACCAACCCAAGTTTCCGCAGGAGATCCAGCTTGGATTGCGATGGTTCAGCACTATTTTGCAAGCGCATGGATTTCAGGTGATAAATTTGCACGCGATATCTATGCTGGAAAAATTGACAATGGTCTTTATCGCATCGGCATGCAAACACCTTTGGGCTTGGTTGCGCCGGGTTCGGTGGTGGTTGAGAAAGCTCAACTTTTTGTGGGGCCTCAAGAAGAAAAGGTTTTAGAAACCATTGCTCCTGGCTTTGAGCTTTTAAAAGACTACGGTTACCTAACCATTATTGCCAAACCGATTTTCTGGCTACTTGAAAAGATTCACACCTATGTCGGTAATTGGGGGTGGTCAATCATTTTGCTAACCATTTTGATTAAGCTGGTTTTCTTCCCACTTTCAGCCGCTAGCTATAAATCAATGGCACGCATGAAAGAGGTTCAGCCACGATTGATGGCGATGAAAGAGCAATACAAAGGTGATCCACAAAAACTGAATCAAGCCATGATGGAAATGTACCGCAAGGAAAAAATCAACCCATTGGGTGGATGCCTTCCAGTATTGATTCAGATCCCGGTGTTCATTTCTCTGTATTGGGTTCTTCTCTCGTCCGTGGAAATGCGAGGCGCACCATGGATCTTGTGGATCACTGATTTGTCAGTGCCAGATCCTTATTACATCCTGCCGGTGATCATGGCGGCATCGATGTTTGTGCAAACCAAACTCAACCCCACGCCTCCAGACCCGATTCAGGCCAAAGTGATGATGTACATGCCAATCGTGTTTTCAATCATGTTCTTCTTCTTTCCTGCCGGTCTTGTGTTGTACTGGGTAGTGAACAACCTGCTCTCGATTGCGCAACAATGGCAAATCAATCAAATGTTTGGAAAAAAAGAAGCCCAATAGTTTATTAATGGCATTCATTTATTAAGAGACGCGCAGCAATGATGACTCGTAAGCTGCCCATCATTGCTGTGGCTACTGCCCCAGGTAAAGCGGGGGTCGGCGTTATTCGTTTGAGTGGCCAAAATTTAAGCCCGATCATTCAGGCGCTTTTTCAAAAAGAGCTACAACCCCGACAGGCTACCTTATTAAGTTTGCGCGATGAATCGGGCCAACTCGTTGATCAGTTGGTGGCGATTTACTTTGTTGCGCCCGCCTCCTTTACTGGAGAAGACGTTCTAGAGCTTCAGTGCCATGGCGGTCCCCAACTGCTAGAGCTGGTGATAAAGCGTTGCCTTGAGTTAGGCAAAAACCATGGATTGGTGATGGCCGAACCTGGGGAGTTCACTCTTCGTGCTTACTTAAACAACAAGGTCGATCTTGCTCAGGCTGAAGCGATTGCGGATTTGATTGATGCTCAAAGCGAGGCGGCTGTTCGTGGGGCCGCACGCTCATTACAAGGGGTTTTTTCAAATGACATTAACGACCTTGTTAAAGAAATTACTCAACTCAGAATTTTGGTTGAGTCGACCCTAGACTTTCCTGAGGAAGAAATCGAATTTTTAGAAAATGCTCAAGCGCGTGAGCGCCTTTCCGCAGTTAAAAAGAAGTTAGAGGCGCTACAGCATGAAGCTAAGCAGGGAAAAATCTTGCGTGATGGCATACAGCTGGTATTGGTGGGTGCTCCAAACGTTGGAAAGAGTTCCCTTTTAAATCGCCTAGCCGGAGAAGAGATCGCCATTGTGACCCCAATTGCTGGAACCACTCGGGATCGCGTAAAAGAAAGCATTCAAATTGAGGGCGTGCCGATGCATGTTATCGATACTGCCGGATTAAGGTATACATCAGATGAGGTGGAGGCAAAAGGCATTGAGCGCACATGGGAGGCAATTCGGCTAGCTGACTTGGTTATTTTTCTGACTACCCCAAATGCTGAAAAAGAGGCAGATGATTTAAGAACCCAGGTTCTGGCGACGCTACCACCAAAATGTGCCGTTCTAGAGCTGATAAACAAGGCTGATTTATTGGGTCAAAATGTGGCTCAGATCAACCAGGATGTTTTGTATATCTCTGCCAAAACCGGCTTGGGAATAGATGCTCTTAAGCAGAAAATTTTGGAGGTTGTGGGGTGGAATGGACCTCAAGAAGGGGCGATAGTGGCCCGTAGGCGACATTTGGATTGCATAGAGCGCGCCGCCGAACATATTGAAAAATCAGAGCAGTTCGCAGCAAATGGCAACAATTCACTGGAATTATTTGCAGAAGAGCTGTCTTTAACCCAAAATCAATTGGGTCAAATTACCGGAAAAGTGCTTCCAGACGACCTGTTGGGGAAGATTTTTAGCCAGTTCTGTATTGGCAAGTAGGCGGTGCAAAGCCTAGGGTAAACACGTCAAATATGACCAAAATGTTAAAATCACTAGATTAAAAAATTTAATCTTTAAGGAAAACATATGACTTCAACTGCTACTGGCCAGATCAATGTGAATGCGCCAGCGTACGTTAAAAACCAGCGTTTGATTGAGTGGGTTGCAGAAGTTGCAGCTCTGACCAAGCCGGACGCCATTCGTTGGTGTGACGGCTCCCAAGCCGAGTACGACGAACTATGCGAATTGTTGGTGAAGGCAGGGGTATTTAAGCGCCTGAACCCTGCAAAGCGTAGAAATTCTTTTTTAGCCCTTTCTGATCCAGAGGATGTGGCGCGTGTAGAGGACCGCACATTTATTTGCTCAGCCAAAAAAGAAGATGCTGGCCCAACAAATAATTGGGTTGAACCAAGCGAAATGCGTGCGACGCTACAACCGTTGTTTGATGGTTGTATGCGTGGCAGAACCATGTACGTAGTGCCATTTTCGATGGGCCCAATTGGCTCACCGATTGCACACATTGGTGTCGAGTTATCAGATAGCCCCTATGTGGCTATCAATATGCGTTTGATGACCCGCATGGGCAAAGCCGTTATTGACCAGCTAGGTGCTGATGGCGAGTTTGTTCCATGCATCCATACTGTTGGCAAGCCATTGGCTGATGGCGAAAAAGATGTTGCATGGCCAAACAATAAAAATAAATACATTGTTCACTATCCAGAAACGCGCGAGATTTGGTCTTTTGGATCGGGTTACGGCGGCAACGCCTTGTTGGGTAAAAAATGTTTTGCATTGCGTATCGCTTCCAACATGGGTCGCGACCAAGGTTGGCTTGCTGAACACATGTTGATTTTGGGCGTGACTTCACCAGAAGGTAAGAAGTACCACATTGCTGCTGCGTTCCCATCTGCTTGCGGTAAAACCAATTTCTCGATGATGATTCCGCCGAAAGGATTTGATGGCTGGAAGGTCACCACTATTGGGGACGATATTGCATGGATTAAGCCACGCAAAGATCCTGTTATAGGAAAAACCCGGTTGTTTGCGATTAATCCAGAGTTTGGTTACTTTGGTGTTGCTCCAGGCACAAACCGTCAAACCAATCAAAACTGTATCGACTCTCTGAATCAAGACGTAATCTTCACCAACGTTGGTTTAACCGACGATGGCGATGTTTGGTGGGAGGGTTTGACCGAAACTCCTCCAGCACACCTCATCGATTGGCAAGGGAAGGACTGGACTCCGGCCGATGGCGCGGCAGGTCGTAAAGCAGCACACCCAAATTCACGCTTTACGGTAGCTGCAACGAACAACCCTGCAGTAGATCCAAAGTGGGACGATCCGGAAGGCGTTCCAATTGATGCATTCTTGTTTGGCGGACGTCGCTCGAACACCGTTCCTTTGGTAAGCGAAGCGCGCGACTGGGTTGAGGGTGTTTACATGGCAGCTACTTTAGGCTCAGAAACTACGGCCGCGATCACAGGTCAAATCGGTGTTGTGCGTCGCGATCCTTTTGCCATGATTGCTTTTGCTGGTTACAACATGAGCGATTATTTCCAACATTGGCTCAACATTGGCAAGAAGCTTGAAGCCGAAGGCGCTACATTGCCCAAGATCTATTGCGTGAACTGGTTCCGCAAGGATGAAAACGATAAATTTGTATGGCCTGGCTTCGGTGAAAACATGCGTGTTCTCTCCTGGATCCTGGATCGTGCTGAAGGTAAAGCCAATGGCAAAGAAACCCCATTTGGTATCACCCCTGAATACAGTGATATGCACTGGGGTGGATTAGATTACTCAGAAGAGAAATTTGCCAAAGTGATTACTGTGGCGGTGGATGACTGGAGAAACGAGCTGAAATTGCATACCGAATTATTTGATCATTTGGGCGAGCGTTTGCCGAAAGAATTCAAAGAGACTCGCGCAAAGATTGAACAACGCTTGAACGCCTAATCGGCAAATTTCTTAGCAATACTTCACTTTTAATTTAATGACCAAACCCAATCACCATGAAATCGTGGTGATTGGGGTGGGCATTTGTGGCGCAACGATTGCTCATGAGTTGCTCGAGCGTGGCAAGTCAGTTTGTGTAATTGATGCCGCCCACTCCCCAGCAACGGCTTGTTCAAGTCATGCTTATGCGATTGCACACCCCCATATTGGTAAAGGCTCCCCACGCTTATTGCGTTTAACGCGCTTAGCATTTTTACTGGCCGAAGCTCGGTGGGGTAATGTTTGGCGAGCGCAGGGTATTTTTCAGCCAACTAAAAAAGACAGAATATTTAATCGACAAGAAGTCTCTACGCATTTGCATTCTCTCGATCTAAAAGAAGATCTTGCGATCGCCTGTGACCTTGATGAATCAGAAAGGCTTTGCGGAATTTCACAAAGCGGGGTTTGGATTGCTCGCGGTGCCACCTTAAACCTTTCTGACGCCACCAAAGAATTGTTGCGAGAGCATGAGCGCCTTACCTGCTTATGGAATAAGCGCATTGTGCGACTTGAAGAGCGTGCTGGAATTTGGCATCTATTGGATATTAATGATGAGGTAATAATCACCGCTAAAAAAGTAGTGATTGCTGCCGCGCTTGATAGTAAAGCCTTAATAAGCAGTCTCGGCGTGCGCTTGCCTTTGCGGCCTGTGCGTGGGCAGCTCAGCATTTTTTCAATAAAGCCCGAGGATCCATGGGTTAGCAAATTGCCTGGAGTGGCAATTTCAGGCGACGGATATTGCTTGCCTGCCGAACGACTTGAGGATGGGAGTTATCGTTGGATTGTTGGTTCCAGTTTTGATGAAGGTGAGGATGATCTCGCACCAAGACAGACTAGCGATGACTTTAATCGCGAACAGGCAAAAGGTTTAGTGGGCTATTGCGAGGGAAACGCTGAAAGCCTTATTGCAAGCGGTGAATTTGTGGGCGTTCGTTGTGTTGCAGGCGATCGCTTGCCTATCATTGGTATGCTGACTCAGCGGCCGGGAATATTCGTCGCAACCGCCTTGGGATCAAGAGGAATTTTGTGGTCGGCTCTAGCGGCTAAGCTGATTATGACTCAACTACTAGAAGAGGATGAGTTTGCTTTGCTTGTCCGCTTAGGTTTTGCAGCAGATTTAGTTGCGGCACTTGCCCCAGCGCGTTTCTTGGCGGGCGCTTTGGCAGCGTCTGGCGCCTTAGCCTCAAATTCAAAGCCGATTTTTCCGTCTGAGCCCAGGGCCAAATAGGCCTTAAAGCCACGCCCTGTGCGGTTAGATTTGAAGTTGCTCAAAAGATCCGTTTTGCCTTCTTTGAGCAGCTTCTGAATTTGCTCAGAGGAAACTTCCTGCTGCAAAACAACCTTGCCAGTTTTGAAGTCACAGGATTTGCTTGGCCCAGTGCTGCTTTCACAAACATAGCGCATACCATCTTCGTAAACTGCGCCAGAACATTTTGGACAGGCTCCTAACGCTTGACGACCTGTGAAGTCGATTGCTTCAGCATCATCATCTTCTGTATTGCCGAAATCAAACTCTAGCTTGTAGCCAGCATTTGGATAGTCCGCATCATCCTCTGGAATCTCGGTTAGTTTGATAATCGCGGCAAATGGACGACCCATTTTGCTGCGGAACCCTTGAAGCGGGCCGATCGTTTTTTCACGCAATAATTCTTCTACCTCGGGATACTCAAATGCTCGACCCCCAGGAGTTTTGCTAATCGTAAAGCCGCACTTTTCACATGCAAAGCGACGGTAATTTTCTTTTACTGGACCTTTGCAGTGTGGACAAGGGGTAGTTAAGGTCGCGTAGTCGCCAGGAATGGTATCGCTGTCATATTCTTTGGCACGTTTCACAATGCGCTGAGTCATTTGCGCAATTTCTTGCATGAATGTATCGCGATTCATTTTGCCTTGCTCGATAAGCGAGAGTTTGTTTTCCCAGCTGCCGGTAAGGTCAGGGCGAGTCAATTCTTCAACGTCAAGGCCGCGCAATAAGGTCATTAATTGAAAAGCCTTTGCAGTCGGAATTAACTCGCGCGCTTCACGCACAATGTATTTTTCAGTCAGTAAACCTTCAATAATGGCCGCTCGTGTAGCAGGGGTGCCAAGACCCTTTTCTGCCATAGCCTCGCGCATTTCATCATCATCAACCCACTTGCCGGCACTTTCCATGGCTGAGAGCAATGTTGCCTCGGTATACCGAGCAGGTGGTTTGGTTTTTAGAGGGACTGCAACAACGGATTCTGTTTGAACGCTTTCGCCATCTTGTACGGGCACCAATTCATCTTCAGCTTGGTTTGATTTCCCATAAACGCTTAACCAGCCAGGGTTGACGAGGACGCGACCCTCGGTTTTGAAGTGATGACCTGATGCTTCAGTGATGCGCGTAGTGACCTTAAATTCAGCTGCGGGATAAAAAACCGCCAAGAAGCGACGCACCACTAAGTCATATAACTTAGCCTCCGGCTCGCTCAAGCTTTTAGGCATTTCTAGGGTGGGAATGATCGCAAAGTGATCTGAAATCTTAGAATTATCAAAAATGCGTTTGTTTGGCTTTATCCATCCATAGCCAGCTTTTGCTTTTGGATCCTTGGGGTCGCCTTGCAAAATTTGCTTGGCAAACGGGCGGTAGTCTTGCGAATGCTCAGCAAGATTTTCCATGATCTGCTTGACGGTGTCTAAGTAATCCTCCGGGAGCGCTTTTGCATCAGTACGAGGATAGGTCAATACCTTATGTCTTTCATAAAGAGCTTGTGCCAGCCCCAGAGTATTTTTTGCTGAGAATCCAAAACGTGCGTTGGCTTCGCGCTGTAAGCTCGTTAAATCAAAAAGCTGAGGCGCAAGTTGGGTGGTGGGTTTTGACTCTTCAGTAACAGAAGCTTTTTTACCGCGACAGGCGGCAACAATGCTTTGTGCCGCCGCTTCGCTCCACAAACGATTTTCACGTGCATCAGGCTCTGCCGCATCCTTCTTAAATTTAGGATCAAACCAGCGCCCTCCGTAGACGCCCGCTGCAGCGATAAACTCAGCCTTTACTTCCCAGTAATCCTTAGAAACAAATTTTCGAATTAATTCTTCTCGATCAACCACAATCGAAAGCGTTGGTGTCTGTACCCGACCGACTGTTGTTAAGAAGAAGCCACCACTTTTGCTATTAAAGGCTGTCATGGCGCGAGTGCCATTAATGCCAACTAACCAATCGGCTTCTGAGCGACAGCGGGCAGCATCTGCAAGCGGCTGCATTTCATCGTCGGAACGCAAGGTCGCAAATCCCTCTCGAATCGCAGCGGGAGTCATGGACTGTAGCCACAACCGTTTAATAGTTTGCGATGCCTTTGCGTGTTGCGCGATTAGCCTAAAGATAAGCTCGCCTTCACGCCCCGCGTCGCAAGCATTAATTAAGGATGTAACATCTTTGCGTTTAATGAGTTTTTGCAGCACCTTGAGGCGCGACTCTGTTTTGGCAATTGGGCGCAAATCAAAATACGGGGGCACTACTGGTAAGCTAGAAAATGACCATTTGCCACGTTTGACGTCATACTCTTCTGGTGCAGCAATTTCTAATAGATGGCCGACAGCAGAGGACATGAGGAAGTCATCGCTCTTAAAATAGTCCCCATGCTTGATAAAGCCCCCCAGAGCTTTTGCAATATCGTTGGCTACCGATGGCTTTTCGGCAATGATCAATGCCTTTGGGTGATCCACGGAGGAAGTCTTGGAGCTGCTTTAGCCACGCGTTTGCCTAAATTTGAGCCTGAATGAATATTTTTTAACAGTGAAAAAGGAAGGTTCAATTTAAACCAAATTGCGCCTTGGCATAGCAAAACCCTCTTTCTTTATTATCAACCGATAAATCTGGAAAAGTCCAAAACCCCCCTTATTTCAGGGTTTTTCAAGGTTACTTTGAATGGCATTGAGTCCCGTCAAAATGTAATTAATCTCATAAAAAACAATGACTTATAGAAAATTAAGGTCATCTATTACGTCATTGGGGTTGCAGACGAGCTTGGCCCCCTCTTGAATCAACTGGTGACAACCAGCATGAAGCGGGTCATCAATGGCTCCCGGCAATGCAAATACTTCTCTCCCAAGATCGGCCGCAAATTGAGCAGTAATTAAAGACCCGGACTTTTGGGCGGCTTCAATGACAACAACCCCGATTGATAGGGCTGCAATGATGCGATTGCGTTTGGGGAAGTGTAGGGCTTTTGGACTAACCCCTGGGGCAAATTCTGAAACTAGCAGACCATTGCTACATATTGCCCGAGCAAGGGCCCCATGCTCTTTGGGGTAGGTAATGTCAAGCCCCGTCCCACAAACCGCTACTGTCTTAGGTCCGACTCCAAGGGCTCCTGTATGGGCGGCACCATCAATGCTTTTTGCCAATCCCGATATGACGTAAGCGCCCGCCCTTGCTAGGGAGTGAGCAAAAAGATGGGCGTTTTTAGGCCGCAAACGCTTGCTTTGCGAGAGTCGACGATGGCAATCATGGGCTGATTTAGAAGCCCCGCATTTCCAGAGGTATATATGCAGGCTGGAGGGTCATATAAGTCATTAAGGCGTGCAGGATAGAGTTGCTCACCACGCATAATTTTGTGAATAAAGTTTTCTGTAAGAGATGTCGGCATCAGGTCATTTTTGAGGCGTAGCAAATGGCTAACAATCAGGACAGATAGATTGCTCTGTTGGATAATTCCTACATGGCTCTATTAACCGTACTTTGCTACCCTGATCCGCGCTTGCATAAAGTTGCCAAACCTGTGGCGCAGGTAGACGATCGCATCAAAAAAATTGTGGCGGATATGGCCGAGACCATGTACGACGCTCCTGGTGTTGGATTGGCCGCAACGCAGGTTGATATTCACGAGCGCATTGTTGTAATTGATGTATCCGATGAGCAAAATGAACTAAGAGTATTTATTAATCCTGAAATTACTTGGGCGAGCACTGAGAAGAAAATTTGGCGCGAGGGATGCCTTTCAGTGCCTGAGTTTTATGACGAGGTTGAGCGGCCAGCGCAAATTCGAGTCAAGGCTCTAGATTTAGATGGTAAAGAGTTTGAAATCGAGGCTGACGGATTGCTGGCGGCGTGTCTGCAGCATGAGCTAGATCACTTGCAGGGCAAGGTGTTTGTTGAGTACCTCTCTTTGCTCAAACGAAATCGTATTTCGCAAAAAATGAAGAAGCGTGCTAAAGAACTAGTGGGTCAACGCTAACCTTCATGAGAATTGTTTTTGCTGGCACCCCCGAGTTTGCAGCCCAGGCGATGCGTTCTATCTACGATGCAGGCCATGAGATCGTCCTGGCGCTCACTCAGCCAGATCGCCGAGCGGGGAGAGGAATGCAATTACAAGCTAGCCCAGTAAAAGGGTTTGCATTGGAAAAAAACATCCCCGTGTTGCAGCCCGAGACATTAAGACGTAACAGCCCTGACGCATTAAAAAAGCAACAAGCTGAAGAAGCATTTCAAAAGCTAAACAATCTTGAATTTGATGCCATGGTCGTAGTGGCATACGGTTTGATATCGCCCCAAGATATATTAGAAATTAGCGAGCGCCCAGGTAGATATGGAAGTTTTAATATCCATGCCTCGCTTTTGCCTCGCTGGCGCGGGGCCGCCCCAATTCAAAGGGCAATAGAAGCAGGCGATCATAAGACGGGTGTATGCATCATGCAAATGGATGCAGGTCTCGATACTGGCGATATGGTTTTGGTTGAAGAGCTAGAAATTTCTGCTACAGAAACAAGCGCAACATTACACGATAGGTTGGTGCAGTTGGGTGCAAAGTTAATTGTGAATGTACTTGCGCAGTTGGAGAGCAAAAGGCCATTGATTCGTATTTCTCAGCCCAATATAGGTGTTACTTATGCTGAGAAAATACGAAAGGCAGAAGCAGAAATTGATTGGCATCTTGATGCTCAGGTAATAGATGCTCGAATACGAGCCTTCAATCCTTTTCCGGGCGCCTCCTCATTGCTTGAGGGCCAGCCCATTAAGGTTTGGGGTTCTGTAGTTGCCAAAGATGGCATTAATAAGCCTCAAATTCCTGGCAGCATATTGGGGCTTGGTGCCCGCGGGGTTTATGTGCAGTGTGGTTCAGGCGTTGTTGAGGTTTTGGAGCTACAAAAGCCTGGAGGCAAAAAGTTGCCTGCAAAAACTATTTTTCAGGCAACAAGTGTTGATGAAAAGCAATTGCGTTTTCAAACAACGGCAAAGTGGCGTTGACTTTGAGAACCCAATTGCTAGACCAGAAAACTTCTCTTAACTTGCCACTCTCTGAGACTATCACGATTGCTGCGCAGGCAATAACGGAAGTAATGGGCGGTCGATCGTTGACTGAAGTTTTAGAGCAGCTAGAGCCACACGAAAGACCCATCGTACAAAGCTTAAGCTTTGATGCATTGCGTAAATGGGTTCGCTCACACGAGCTAATAGAACAGTTTGTTCCAAAGGCGCCCCCATTGGCGGTTGACCATCTGTTGAGTGTGGCGATTGCATTATTTATCCGTGATGGTTCAGAGAATAAGTCGTATGCAACGCACACCATAGTTGATCAGGCTGTTCAAGCTTGTTCCGAGTATGACAAAACCGTCTATGCGAAGGGCTTGGTAAACGCGGTACTTCGAAAGGTTAGTCAAGCTGTACAGCCTCCAGAGGGGGCAACCCAATACCCGCCAGACCCCATTCCTATGTTTGTTCCCCCATGGTGGCGTGCAAATCTCAAACGAAACTATTCAAAGCAGTGGCAATCCATTTTGTTTGCTCAGGCTAAACGGGCGCCACTTATTTTGCGTGTAAATCAACAGCAATATTCGCGCGAGCAATACCAATCATTGCTAAGCGATGTCGGTATTGAGTCTGCCCCGATTGATTCAGTCGCTGGCGTTTTTTTGCCAAGCGCACTCTTAATTACTAATCCGGTCCCGGTTTCTGAGTTGCCTGGTTTTTATAGTGGTGCTGCTTCCGTACAAGATGCAGGGGTGCAGATAGCGGCAACCTTATTAAATCCCGAAACAGGGGATTTAATATTGGATGCATGTGCTGCGCCAGGCGGAAAGACCGCTCATTTGTTAGAGCTCGCCAATTGCCAAATGTTGGCGCTTGAGTTGGATGGCGTGCGCCTTGGAAAAATTAGCGGGAACTTAGACAGGCTACGCTTAAATTCAACTAAAGTAAAAGTGCTTCGTGGCGACGCATCAAAAAGTGCGTGGTGGGATGGTGCCCTCTTTGACAAGATACTGTTAGACGCCCCGTGTTCAGCATCGGGAATCGTTTCTAGACATCCCGATATTCCTTTCTTGCGTCGTGAGGCAGATATTAGGGCGTTGCAGCAAAAGCAGCGAGAGATTTTGATTCAATCTTGGAAAATGCTTCGTGTTAATGGCTTACTTTTATATGTCACTTGCTCCGTATTTCCTGAGGAGGGCGAACATCAGGCAGAATGGTTTGCGCAGCAGCATAGCAATGCGGTACGATTAGACGCTCCAGGACAGCTTTTGCCTTCTCAGGCTAATGATGGTTTTTATTATGCTTTGTTTAAGAAAAATGGGCCATGAGCCAAAGAATTAAGCAATTCATCTTTTGCTGCCTGATGGGCTTGAGTTTGACCTCGACCGCTGTTAACGCAGAGGGTATCAAAATCAAGTCTTTTGAGCTGGAGAAGGTTGACAGCGACTGGTTATTAAATGCCAGCTTTCAAATCGAACTATCCCCTGGTTTGGAAGACGCAGTTCAAAAAGGCGTTGTGCTGTACTTTCAAACTGATTTTGAGTTGACGCGATCTCGATGGTATTGGTTCGATGAGAAGGCTATTTTTGTGCAACGACAAACGCGTTTGTCCTATCAACCATTAACACAGCAATATCGCATTGCTTCTGATGGCTTTATATTTTCTGCCAAAACGATCGCAGAAGCTTTGCAGGCAACAGGAACAATTGGTGGATGGCGAGTAGTTGATAACAGTCAGCTTGATTCGAGTAAAACCTATACGGCTAGCTTGCGTATGGCCTTAGATCTTGGCAAGCTACCAAAACCATTTCAAGTGAACGCACTCAATAATCGAGAATGGAATGTCTCTAGTGAGTGGGTACGTATTCTTTTTACAACAAGCGGTCCCGGCCTAGTTAAGCGATGAGAGAAGCCATAGCGTCGCTTAAGCCTAGCTTCTTCGAATCGAAAGTTTGGCGCAAAAAACTGTTGCCGATTTTTATTGGAGTTATAGGCACTTTCGCATTATTACTGTTGGCTTTATTGTCTATCGCCTCTTCTAATACCGAGTTTTTTGATCGCTACTTTATTTGGCTTTATGTGGCTAATGTAGTGATTGGCACGTGCCTGACATTAGTGATTTTGACGTTAGTAGTGGTCATTGCTATACGCTGGCATCGCGGCCATTTTGGCACGCGCCTAATAGCAAAGCTGGCCATGATTTTTGCGCTGGTTGGTGTTGTTCCGGGATTAATTTTGTATGGCGTCTCTCTGCAGTTCGTATCAAGAAGTATTGAGACCTGGTTCGATGTGCAGGTCGAGTCCGCGCTGAATTCCGGCTTAGAGTTGGGCCGAGTGACTTTGCGGGTAGCTCAAGAAGAAATCTTGGCCGAGGGAAATTACATTGCCGAGCAGATTGTGCTGGCGCCATCGGGATCCAGTTCTGAGCAAGTGGCTGCTTCGGTAATGAAGATTCGTAACCAATTTGGTATTCAAGAGCTAAGCCTTTTTAGTATCCAGCGCAACATGATATTTACCAGCGAAGCAAAGCCCAAGAAATATCTCCCTCCGCCGAGCGCCGATGTGATTGCGGAAGCGTTTAAAAAGAAAGGCTCAACCTTTATTGATCAAGTGGATGTTGATGGTGGCCAAAAGACTTATCGTATTCGTGCAATTATTCCGGTTGTTCGCAAGAAGCTAATCCAGAGTAAGTTTGACTCGAGCAAAGATTTAGACGACCGCTATTTTTTGCAGCTTGTCCGCTATATCCCGATCCCGCTAGCAAAAAACATTAATGCAGTAGAGACTGCTTACAGCGATTACCAAGAGAAATCGCTTGGTCGAAGTGGTCTTCGCAAAATGTTTGTGGGCACTCTAACCCTAACTCTCTTTTTTGCATTATTTGTAGCGGTGACATTGGCACTAATGCTTGGCCGTCAACTAGCAAAGCCTTTGCTGATGCTGCTCAAGGGTACTCAGGCGGTAGCTAAAGGGGATTTGTCGCCCAAGCCAGAGCTTGATACTGGTGACGAGTTGGGAATGCTTACTCGACAATTTAATGTCATGACAAAGCAGCTAGCCGACACTCGAACTTCACTGCAAGAGTCAAAGGCGTTTTTAGAAAAGGTCTTGGGGAGCTTGACCGCAGGGGTTTGCATCTTCGATAAACATTACAACGTTGTATCCAGCAATGCGGGTGCGGATCGTATTTTTGCGCAAGATCTTACGCTTCTAGATGGCAAGCCCCTAAGCAGCAATTCTGCACTCTTGGAGTTTGAGGAGGCGATTAAAGAGGGTTTTGCCACATTAAAGCTAGCAGTAGCGCAAGAGGCTGTTGAGACCACTATGCAGGTGGGTCAACAACCCTCCCCAATTTGGCAAAAACAAATTCAATTGCATCCTAGTGCTGAATATGAAAATGATTTAGGCGTTACGCTATTCGTGCGCGGCACCAAGCTAATAGACGATTTGCGGATGGTAGTTTTTGATGACATCACCGATGTCGTTAGTGCGCAAAGATCGATTGCGTGGAGTGAGGTAGCACGGCGTTTGGCACATGAAATCAAAAATCCACTTACTCCAATTCAGCTTTCTGCCGAGCGTTTGCAACACAAGCTTGCTGGTAAGTTGAGTCCTGAGCAAGAGGAGATGATTAATCGCAGTACAGAAACCATCATTGGCCAAGTGCAAGCGATGAAAGAAATGGTGAATAATTTCCGAGATTTTGCAAAAACACCAACCCCGCAATTAAAGCCCGTTTCAATCAATACGCTCACCTCAGAAATATTGGGCCTATACGAAGGCAGCCCTCCAAAAACCCGCTTAGACCCGAGTTGCCCCCCTATTATGGGCGATTCAACACAATTAAGACAAGTTATTCATAATCTCCTTCAAAATGCACAAGACGCCACTCTTGAAGGCAATCATCAAGCAGAGCCAGTTGAGGTCAAAACCGAATTAGTTTCTTATGGTGAGCAAAGTGGGGTTACACAAAATGCAGTGCGCTTAACAATAAGTGATCGTGGCATTGGATTTCCAGCTAAGATATTGGCAAGAGCATTTGAGCCTTATGTAACTACAAAAAGTAAAGGTACGGGATTGGGCTTGGCAGTAGCCAAAAAAATCATTGATGATCATGGAGCCAAAATTGAAATACGAAACCGTATGCAGGGAGATGAAGTGAATGGCGCACAAGTTTCAATTTTGTTTATGAACTTAGCAAAAGAGGCAGCCTAAGTATGGCAAGTATTTTGGTCGTTGATGATGAGATGGGAATTCGTGAGCTTCTCAACGAGATTCTGACGGACGAAGGCCATACAGTATATGCAGCCGAGAGTGCTGTACAGGCTCTCACTATTCGTGAGCAAATGCGTCCAGACCTAGTTTTGCTGGATATTTGGATGCCAGAAACCGATGGCATTACCTTATTAAAAGAGTGGTCCAAAACAGGGCAGCTCACCATGCCTGTTGTCATGATGTCTGGTCACGCAACGATTGATACAGCGGTAGAGGCAACGCGCATTGGCGCATTAAATTTTTTAGAAAAACCAATCGCGTTACAGAAATTATTGAAAACGGTCAGCAAAGCGCTTGAGAGTTCGTCAAAGTATGTTGAGCCCGCCGAGGAAAAGACGATCTCACTGGGCACTCCTGCTGTTGCAGCAAAACTTCAGAGTGCTGAGCCCGTTGCCACAGTTGTGGAAGGCGAATTTATTAGCGGTATTGCAAAAACGTATTTTGATCTACCGCTTAGAGAGGCGAGAGATCTTTTCGAGAAAGCCTATTTTGAGCATCAAATGCAAATCATGGGTGGCAGCATGGCCAA
>CAZXSX010000005.1:0-27073 GCA_964643245.1 uncultured Polynucleobacter sp. | reverse complement strand
TGCTAAAAAGCCAGCTGCTAAAAAGCCAGCTGCTAAAAAGCCAGCTGCTAAAAAGCCAGCTGCTAAAAAGAGCGTAGCAAAAAAAAAGTAAGTAAGCCTGCTGCGAAGAAAGCGGGCTCAGCAGTAAAAAAGCCCACAGCTAAGAAAGCTGCACCAGCGACTAGTGCGTTGAATCCTGCCGCTGCTTGGCCCTTCCCAACTGGCACACGTCCATAATCAGAAGGGGTCTCTCACGAGACCCCTTTTTTATTGCCGAAAGTTTTTAAATGTTGAGAGGTTTAGAAGCTGAAACCAAATGCTGCCTTGAACTGCTCGGCGATTTGGGTTTTGCTGGGCTGATGATTTTGTGGACCTTGATGGGCAATTTTGATAGAGCCCATTAGGCTGGCCAGGCGACCTGTCGTTTCCCAATCCATGCCACTCTCCAGGCCAAAAAGAAGTCCGCTGCGGAAAGCGTCTCCGCATCCTGTGGGATCGACCACCTTTGCTGCAGGCACCGGTGGAATAGCGATGCATTTGCCATTGGTATAAATCTCAGCGCCTTCTGCGCCTTTGGTAACGATCAGTGCTTTGACCCGTTTAGCCACTTTTGCCAGGCTTAGGCCAGTGCGTTGCGATAACATTTCGCCTTCGTAGTCGTTTACGGCTAAGTAGCTCGCGATATTTACAAGCTCCAATAGTTCGGGGCCATCAAACATCGGCAAGCCCTGACCCGGGTCAAAGATAAAGGGGATATTGGCTTCTGCCAATTGATGACAATGCTCCCACATTCCTTGTCTTCCGTCGGGTGCAACAATCCCAAATTTAGCGGCTGCCTTGGAATGATTGCTGCGCTCAGCGACTACTGCGGAAACTTGATTTAGGTGTGACTCACCCATTGCGCCGGGGTGGAAAGCGGTAATTTGATTATTGGTTTGGTCAGTAGTGATCATTGCTTGAGCAGTGAAGGTGTTCTCAATTTGGCGGATGTGGGTGCTATCGATATTGAGTTGCTTTAAGCGGTTCAAATAGGGGGTGGCATCCTCGCCAACGGTGGCCATGATGATCGGATCGCCGCCTAAAAGACTGAGGCTGTAGGCAATGTTGCCTGCGCAGCCGCCAAATTCACGGCGCATAGTTGGAACTAAGAACGCTACATTCAGGATGTGAATCTGCTCAGGCAGAATTTGATCGGCAAATTTGCCCTCAAAGTTCATGATGGTGTCGTAAGCGATAGAGCCGCAGATCAGGCTAGCCATAAATTACTTTCTGTGAGTAAGTGAGGTGAGAAAAATGGGTATAAAAGCAGTTTATTGGGTGTAGAGAGCACGAACCCGATAACCGGCAGCGTTTGGCGGAAGGTTAATCGGCAGTTGAGTTTGAATGATTTCTCCAGCAGGTGCGCCAAGTCTAGAAAAATCCGGATGCGATTCTTGCCAAGAAGGTGGTAGCCAATCTTGTGGCGCAAGTCGAATCGATTTCAAATCCAATTCTTCTGTATCGGTTAGCGAAATTTCTAAATTGGGCAACAAAATTGGTATCGCAAGACGATTTTGCATTTCAATTTGCAATTGCGACTGATTTGCAGGGCTTTTAAGGCCCTCTCGCGCATTTTCGGGCGTAAGGCTGACTGAAGTTATTTTCCATGCGGAAAAATCGCTTACAGGTCGATTAAAGCATTTGAGAGCAGTACATAATTTTTCATCTATGCGCTGTAAAAGCGAAAATGCACTAACCGAAATTGCATTTGATGAGCCATCTACACGGGGAGCTAAGGCTGGAAGCAGCCAGTTTCTCGAAAGGTGTTCACCAAAAATGAGAAGCAGAACAAAGAAACAGCCTAGAAGCGCCAACTTATAACTTTTTTTGCGCAGGTGCAGCAAATGGAGAAGGCTCATTCGACTTTATTTTTTTTAGTCAAAGTGCCGTGCAAGCAAATCCACCCATCACTCTCCTTCCAAACAGAGAGCGTTAACCATTGGCTATAGGTAGCGATTACCTCTGCTGCTTGTCTTGCAAGGACGCCAGATAGAACAATTTGACTGCCTGGGCGCATCTTATTGACCAATGCTGGCGCAAGAACTTGTAAGGGATTGGCCAGAATATTGGCCATCACAATGTCGTATTTGGTCTCTGCTGCAAGTTCAGGAGCCCCTTCTGTAGGCAATACAAAACGAATTTCAGTGTGATTTACCTCTGCATTGTTGCGAGCGGCAATCATCGCCTGGGGATCAATGTCAGTTCCAACTACGGGGCTGCAACCAAGTTTTGCAGCGGCAATTGCCAAAATGCCCGATCCGCATCCGTAATCAAGCAGACTTTGATTCTTCAGGTTGGTCTGCTCTTCGAGCCAAAGCAAGCAAAGATGTGTTGTGGGGTGACTGCCGATGCCAAAGGCTAGTCCTGGATCGACCGCCAAGCAAATTGCATTCGGATCGGTTGGGGCATCGTGCCATGAAGGGACAACCCAAATTCGTTTGCCAACCTGAATCGGCATAAATTGACTTTGCGTCAAGCGAACCCAGTCTTGCTCTTGAACAATTTTTTCTTCAGGTGGTGATAACTTGAAACCCGCCTCTTTTAGGGCAGCGAGCAGATCAGGAATAAATTGTTCGCTGTCAGAGTCATCTAGTTCTGGATTGAAGAGTGCCGTGACGGCGGATCGATCCCAAGCCTGCACTTCGGGTGAGAGTCCGGGCTCGCCATACAGAGGATTTTCATCGTAACCCCCTGCGGCATCATCTTCAACCGTAACCGATAGTGCGCCAAGTTCAAGTAGGGCATCTCCTAAAGGCTCGGCAGTTTCGGCTGCTACCGTGAATACCAATTCACGGTAGGACATGAGGCACCAGTATTACAGACATGAAAGAAGAGTAATTAAGACTTGCCACGACTGGCGGCTTGCTCTTCGAGACGGTGCTCCAGATAGTGAATGCTGGTTCCACCTTCCATAAAGTTGGGATCCAGCATGAGCTCCTGGTGCAATGGGACATTGGTTGTAATGCCATCGATCACCATCTCGGACAAGGCAATTTGCATCCGACGAATCGCTTGTTCGCGAGTATTGCCATATGAAATTAGCTTGCCAATCATGGAGTCGTAATTTGAGGGCACGACATATCCACTGTAAGCATGGGAGTCAACGCGAATACCAGGACCGCCAGGCATGTGAAAGGAGCCAATTTTGCCTGGGCTCGGTGTGAACTTGAATGGATCCTCAGCGTTAAGACGGCATTCGATAGCATGACCACGGAACACAATGTCTTTTTGACGATAGGACAACTTCAGGCCTGCGGCAATCCGAATCTGCTCTTGAACAATATCGACGCCAGTGATCATTTCGGTAACAGGGTGCTCAACCTGAACGCGGGTGTTCATCTCAATGAAGAAGAATTCGCCATTTTCATAGAGGAACTCAAAGGTACCTGCGCCACGGTAACCGATTTTTCGACAAGCATCTGCGCAGCGTTCACCAATTTTGGCGATCAAGCGACGATCAATGCCTGGGGCAGGCGCCTCTTCAATAACCTTTTGATGGCGACGCTGCATAGAGCAATCGCGTTCACCAAGCCAAATCGCATTGCCATGAGTGTCAGCAAGAACCTGGATCTCAACGTGGCGAGGTTTTTCTAAAAATTTCTCCATATAGACTTCCGGGTTCCCGAAAGCGCGGCCTGCTTCCTCTTTGGTCATATTGACCGCATTGATGAGTGCGGCTTCAGTATGAACAACGCGCATACCACGTCCACCACCACCACCGGCTGCTTTAATAATCACGGGGTAGCTAACGCGTTTAGCGGTCGCAATGATTTCTTTTGGATCATCTGGGAGCGCGCCTTCTGATCCAGGAACGCAAGGAACGCCCGCTTTAATCATGGCACGCTTGGCAGAAACCTTATCACCCATTAAGCGAATTGAGGCTGCAGTTGGGCCGATAAATGCAAAACCCGATTTTTCTACCCGTTCAGCAAAATCAGCATTCTCAGAAAGGAAGCCATAGCCAGGATGGATCGCTTCTGCATCGGTAACCTCCGCCGCAGAAATAATCGCTGGCATATTGAGGTAGCTTAGAGGGGACGGCGCTGGGCCAATACAGACCGCCTCATCCGCAAGCTTTACATACTTTGCTTCTTTGTCAGCGGTGGAGTAGACCACCACAGTTTTAATTCCCAACTCGCGACATGCGCGTTGGATGCGGAGAGCAATTTCTCCCCGGTTAGCGATCAGAATCTTATCGAACATGTTGGCTCTGAGTTAGGTGAATTGGGTTGAAAAGAGAATTACTAAAGATCAAGCAATAACAAATAAGGGCTGATCAAACTCAACGCCTTGACCGTTTTCGCAAAGAATTTCTTTAATAACGCCGTCTTTTTCAGATTCGATTTCATTGAGAAGCTTCATTGCTTCAATGATGCAAAGCGTTTGACCAACTTTGACCGTATCACCCACATTGACGAAATTTGGAGATTCAGGATTTGGTGCGCGATAGAAAGTGCCTACCATAGGAGAGCGTGCAACAAATCCAGTTTCCACAACAGGCGTCTCTGTAGCGGTAGTTGCGGCTGTGAGAGCAGTAACTACTGGCACCACTGGAATTGTTTGTGCAGGCGCCGGATTGGCATAAACCACATGCCCTGCGGGAGATGGAGAACCGGCGTTCACAATACGAATACGATCTTCACCTTCATTTACCTCTAGCTCTGAGATGCCGGATTCGGAAACGAGATCGATTAAGGTTTTGAGTTTTCTTAGGTCCATGTGAATGCGTCCTCTCTTGAGAAAGTCTGAAAATTTATTTTTGTAAACGGGCGATTGCGGCTTGCAAGGCCAATTCATAGCCAATTGCACCAAGGCCACAAATCACGCCAGTGGCAATGTCCGACAGATAAGAGTGCTTGCGAAACTCTTCTCGTTGATGAATATTTGATAGATGTACTTCGGTAAATGGAATTGCCACACCAGCCAAAACGTCACGAAGGGCAACGCTGGTATGGGTAAATGCACCGGGATTGATGATGATGAAATCGACCCCATCTTGTTTTGCCTTCTGAATTCGATCGATTAATTCACCTTCATGATTGCTCTGATAGGTGTTTAGCTCAATCGATTGAGCTTTGGCAATCTCACCCAGCTTTTGGTGGATATCTTCTAGGGTGGTTTTGCCGTAAACCTCAGGCTCACGAGTCCCTAGTAAATTTAGATTGGGGCCCTGAATGACGAGAATTGAAGCTTTTTTAGACATAGATCCATATTTTTAGAGGCAGTTAGGTGTCAATTCGTTAATTTGGCTTTTGGCTCTTATTACAACACTTTACTTCTCTTGCTATGGGGGAAGTATAACTCCTTAAACTTCAGAAAAGTCAAAAAAGCTGGATTTGTGAGAAATTTCACTGCTTTTAAAAGCAAATAATGAAAATTAATCCTCATAATGCCTAATTATTGGGCAATTTGGTGAAAAATCTCAATCTATTACTTCTAACAAAAATCATCAAATAGCAGAATTAATCGCTTTTTTGAGCTCTTCTTCGCTTATCTTTCCTAATTTTGCATAAATTGCTTTCCCCTTTTGGTTGAGGATGATCGTGTAAGGTAAAGCGCCTTGTGAGTTGCCCATTTGCTTGGCCAAATTGCTTCCCTCTAAACCACCAACCACTATCGGGTAAGAAACAGGGGTTTTTCTAAGAAATTCTCGTATGTTAGAGGGTGAATCGATGCCAATACCAACAATTAGCGCGTTTTTAGAGGCGTATTCTTGAGCGATTTTATCTAGAGTGGGCATTTCTTCGACGCAGGGAGGGCACCAAGAGGCCCAAAAGTTCACAACCAGAACTTTTCCACGCCAATTTTCTGAATAAACCGACTTTCCATCCGGTGATTGCCAAGGGTTGGCAAAAAAAGCCTTGATGGAGGGGTCGCTAGCCAAGCCGGTTTGGGAAATCCAATGTGAAGAAAAGATTCCGGCAAGCAACGCCAAAAGACTGATTCCGCAAATCATCATCCACTGTCTTCGGTTCACTACAGCTCCTTCGCTAAAATTCGCTAATGCATATACACATATTAGGCATTTGCGGTACTTTCATGGGAGGCATTGCCGCTATCGCTTGGCAAGCCGGACATCGTGTTACGGATTGTGATGCCAACGTGTATCCACCAATGAGCACGCAACTTGAGGCTCAAGGTATTGAGCTGATTGAGGGATTCTCGCCAGATCAATTATTGCAGTTTGAATCCATGCCGGATTTATTCGTGGTTGGCAATGTGGTTTCTCGGGGAAATCCGTTGATGGAAGCCATTTTGAATCAAGGTCTTCCATACATTTCTGGCCCTCAATGGTTGGGTGAGCAGGTCTTGTACGGCCGACATGTTTTAGCGGTTGCCGGCACCCATGGCAAAACGACGACGTCTGCCATGCTCACTTGGATTTTGGAATTCAACGGCTATAAACCAGGATATTTAATCGGTGGGGTTCCGCTCAATTTCACGGTATCAGCGCGCCTAGGCGAGAGTAAATACTTTGTAATCGAGGCGGACGAGTGCGACACGGCATTTTTTGATAAGCGCAGCAAATTTGTTCATTACAGACCGCGCACTGCTTTGTTAAATAACTTGGAGTTTGATCACGCCGATATTTTCGCTGACTTAGTAGCAATCGAAACGCAGTTTCATCATTTAGTACGCACCGTTCCGAGCGATGGATTGTTGGTGGTTAATGGTGAAGAGCCAGCCCTTGAGCGGGTAGTGACTCGTGGCGCATGGGCCCCAGTAGAGCGGTTTGGGCATGATGCAAGTAATACCTGGTCGCTGATTTCTCAGTCGGATGATGGCTTTATTGTCCTTAAACAGGGCGAAGAAGTTGCGACAGTAAAGTGGGCGCTAGATTCTGGGGTGATGGGCAGACACAATCAGCTGAATGCCATTGCCGCCATTGCATCTGCAAATCATATTGGTATTTCGCCTGCCGATGCTGCTCGGGCGTTAGCGGAATTTAAAAACGTAAAGCGTCGTTTAGAAACAATTGGCGTGGCAAAAGATGTCACGGTATATGACGATTTTGCGCATCATCCCACCGCAATAACGACCACAGTCGATGGGTTGCGTCGTAGAGTTGGTAATGCTCGAATTTTGGCGGTCTTAGAGCCTCGTTCCAATACGATGAAGCTCGGAGTCATGAAAGCCCAGCTTCCAGATAGCTTGCAACAGGCAGACAAGATTTTTGCATATGGTACTAATAGTGGTAAAGAATCCTTGGGTTGGGATTTAGCGGAGGTTTTAGAGCCCCTCAATGCTAAACAGTCGAGTAAGGCGCAGGCTTTTGATGATCTTGCGAGTTTGGTTTCCACCGTAGCGAAAGAAGCGCAACCTGGCGATCATATTTTGGTGATGAGTAACGGGGGCTTTGGTGGAGTCCATCAAAAAATACTAAAAGCGCTATCTGCTTCATGAACCCAATTTAAATTCACGCAATTTCACAACCATAACTGAAAGCAAAAAATGGGCAATCGATTAAAGGACAAAGTAGCCATTGTTACGGGTGCGGCAAAAGGAATTGGTTTTGCTACTGCACAGCGCTTTGCTCAGGAGGGTGCAAAAGTAATTGTTGCGGATATCAATCTTGAGGCAGTAATGGCTGCCATTGCCCAAATGCCCAATGCTGAGGGTTATGCCATGAATGTGACTGATCGCGCCAGTATTCAGGGGGTGTTGATGCAGTGATGCAAAAGCACAGACGCATTGATATTTTGATTAATAACGCAGGGATCACACAAGATGCGCGTTTGATCAAGATGACCGAGGCTCAATTTGATGCGGTGATTGATGTGAACCTTAAGGGTGTTTTTAACTGTACACAATTGGTAGTGCCCCACATGCTTGAAGCAGGTTCAGGGGTGATTGTGAATGCCTTGAGCGTAGTCGGTCTATATGGCAATTTTGGTCAAACCAATTATTCAGCAACGAAGTTCGGGGTGATTGGCTTTACCAAGACTTGGGCGCGTGAATTGGGTCCAAAGGGCATCCGAGTGAATGCAGTGTGCCCTGGCTTTATTGCCACAGAGATGGTGAAGGCAATGCCAGAAAATATTTTGCAAGATATTGAAAAGCGCAGCTGGTTGGGTCGCTTGGGTACCCCAGAAGAAATGGCGAACGTGTATTTGTTTTTAGCTAGCGATGAAGCAAGCTATGTAAATGGTGTTGCATTAGAGGCTAGCGGCGGGATTTCCCTCTGAGCATGAATCTCTTATATGAAGAGGGTGGCGATATCAAAATCGCTACTGTCCAGTCTGCAGTAGGTTCGGGTGATTCGGAGTCTTGGCAGGCAACTAGCCTAACGGGCAAGAAAATTAAACTGAAAGCCAAAGAGGTTTGGTTGCGATTTGAAAAACCTGAAGCGCAAGCGGTAATGGATGAAGCGCTTACCTTGGCTAAAGATATTGATTTGCAACTGCTTTGGGACTGCGCACCTGAAGAAGAGTTTGGTTTGATAGAGGTTTCTTTGGAATATTTTGGCGCGCAGGCCACAATTTCTCAGCAAGCTGCATTGGCTATTGCATTGCAATGCGCCCCAGTGTTTTTCCGACGCAAAGGGCGTGGACGATTTCAGCGTGCACCTCTAGAGCAACTTCAAGCGGGCCTAGCTGCATTAGAGCGTAAGCAAAAAGAGTTGGAGCAGCAGTCAGTTTGGCAGGCAGAGTTAGTTGCTGGCATATTTCCTGAAGCGTTGAAATCTTCTGCAAAACAGTTGTTATTTTCGCCTGATAAAAATACTTCAGCTTACAAGGCGTTGATTGCTGTCTGCACGCAGACTGGAGAGTCTCCGACGCAACTCATGATCCGCTGTGGGGCTATTGATTCTCCGTTGGCATACCACCAGGGAATGTTTCTGAAAGCCCATTTTCCGAATGGAGCCGCCCATTCCTCAAATATCGGCATTGATCAATCTTCCTATGAAGCGGCGATTGCTGAATTGCCGGTTGCTGAGGTCAAGGCTTTTTCAATTGATGATGCTGGAACCACTGAAATTGATGATGCTCTCTCGGTTACAGAGTTAACCGATGGCACATGCCGGATCGGTATTCACATTGCCGCACCAGGTTTGGTGATCGCAAAAGATGATCCCTTGGATCAGGTCGCCCGTCATCGCATGTCAACCGTCTATTTCCAGGGCGACAAAATTACGATGTTGCCTGATGCGGTAATTCAGCAATTCTCCTTAGATGAGGGTGCCCCAAGACCTGCTCTATCGATTTATGTCGATCTTGATAATGATGGCGCTATCAAAAGAGAGACATTGCAAATGCGCGCCGAGCTGGTGCCGATTCTCGCCAACCTACGCCTAGAAAATATAGAGCATTTGGTGAACGAAGAAAGCCTGGTGAGCGAGGATGCGAATTATCCATTCCGAAAGGAATCGGCAATTTTGTGGCGCGCGGCAAAACACTTGCATGCTGGTCGACAAGATAAGCGGGTGGCAAATGGTTTGCGGGCTGAACAGCTGGGCGTTTCCGATCCTAATGCTTTAGCCCGAGATTTTTATTTCCAGATTAAAGATGCGCATGTGGAGGGGTCTGGAGCGCAATGCGTTGAGATTATTCCGCGTCAACGAGGCTCTATTTTGGATACGATTGTTGCGGAATGGATGATTTTCTGTAATAGCGCTTCAGGTCAGATGCTGGCTGAGCATGGTTTGCCTGGATTGTTTAGAACCCAAAAAGGTTGGGGTCCGCTTCGAACTCGCATGCAAACTACTCCTGGGCCGCATGAGGGTTTGGGTTTGGACTATTACGCTTGGTGCACATCTCCTTTGCGCCGTTACTCCGATCTAGTGAATCAATGGCAGCTGATTGCTTTGGCAAAGAACGGCGTGACTGCAAAAATGGTTGCACCATTCCCGCCTAGGGATGCAACCCTCATGGGAATTGCTGCTGACTTTGAGTCATGCTATCAAGCCTATGGAGAGTTTCAGGATCGTTTGGAAAAGTATTGGTGCTTGCGTTGGATGATGCAAGATATCGAATCCAAAAAAGTCCATGTCCGCCATTTAAAGGAGGGCATGTCTCGAGTAGAGCCAATCCCGCTTCATTTGCCGATACCTGAGTTAGCAAGTCATCCACGCATGACGCGCGCCGAAGTTGTTGTAGAGGGCGTAGATCTCTTGCAATTGACCGCAGCGGTGAGGGTGCTCGAGATTGAGGCTAAGGCAGAGTCGCCTGATATTGCCGCAGAAGAGGCGGTGGATACTCCATTGGTTGATGCTGACGAAGATGCTACTCCAGATTAAGCCTACACCTTTTTTGCACTCGCAGAGTCTTAATCGAGTGTTCGCATATATGCAAAATGCATGGCAACGGCATCCGTTTCGCATGGCCTTATGCATATCACTCCTCATTCATATTCTCTTCTTGTCGTTTCGTTGGGGAATCGGGGAAATACAAAGTCGTCGACTCAATACACCGTTGAGTGTTGTGTTGGTTAATGCCAGCAGCAAAGTGCCTCCTAAGCAAGCGACCAAGCTAGCGCAAGCAGAATTGCAGGGCGGTGGTAAATCTGAAACACAGGACGCAAGTGCGTTACATCGTGCCAGATTAGGGGCTGAGGCGCGTTTAGAGGTTTTAGAAAAGCAGCAAAAACAAATGCTGGCAAAGTTGGATGAGCAACGCGCCAAATCCGGAGGGCGCAAAAGCGGGGAGGATCAAAAGATTGCGCCGCAACTCAATTCTTTAGAAGCGGAGTTGGTAAAACGTTTGCAGGTAGATGGTCGGCAACCGCGCCGTAAAGTGCTTACGGGCGCTAATACGAAATCCGTCACGTTTGCCCATTATTTTGATGCCATGCGTCAAAAGATCGAGGTTTATGGCAGCACTTTCTTTCCGCGAGCAAATGGTAGAGCGCTGTATGGCAGCTTGGTGATTGGCGTGAGTGTGGACTCTCAGGGGCGCGTTACCAATAATGCCCAAGGCAAGGATGGTGTCTCGATTGGCCGTAGCTCTGGCAATCCCGAGTTGGATCGACAGGCTCTTGCGATTGTTCGGGCATCGGCTCCATTTGGCCCATTCCCCACAGAAATGCGCAATCAGATGGATATACTGGATTGGATCTCTACTTTTGATTTCACGAGAGAGGGAAATGATCGCCTGGAGTTAAAGCATTAATTCCCTTGTGTGGTCTCATACGCATTTTTTCGAAATTCGCTTATTCTGTTGCCATCATGAGTTCCAATAAACCCTCCGATCTGCACATTGATCCTAGGCTTTACTCGGATATTGATGTTTATGCAGTTACTGGAAACCCTATTTCACATAGCAAATCACCGCTAATTCATCAGCAGTTTGCACAGCAAGCCAGACAAGCAATGCACTATGGTCGCTTGCAGCCTGAGCGAAATGGTTTTGCTGACGCTGCCAAGAGATTTTTTTCTGCTGGTGGCAAGGGTATGAATGTCACAGTGCCATTCAAGTTGGATGCCCAGGCATTTGCAGATGAGCTCACCCCGCGTGCTCAGTTAGCAGGGGCAGTAAATACCTTGTGGATTGAGAATGAAAAAATCCATGGCGACAATACGGATGGTGCTGGTTTAGTAAGGGATCTGCTTGCGCAAGGCATCGCTCTTCATGAGTCTCACATCCTGCTTTTGGGTGCCGGTGGCGCTGCGCGTGGTGTTATTGGGCCATTATTGGAGCAATCACCCAAGTGCTTGGTGATCGCTAATCGTTCCACTGAAAAGGCCGCGGATTTGGTAAAGCTCTTTGCCAATTTGGCCGCTTCAAAAGAAGTTGCGCTCGAATCGCGTACTTTGGCGGATTTGGAGAGTCCAGAAAAAACGCCATATCCATTTGATTTGGTGATCAATGCCACTGCCGCAGGCTTATCAGATGAGTCACCCTTGAGTATTACCGCAGTAGCAAACATCTTTACCCCCAGTTCTTTTGCTTATGACATGGTTTATGGCAAAACTACTGCATTTATGCGGCAAGCATTGCAGCGTGGATCGCGTATTAGTGATGGTTTGGGGATGCTGGTTGAACAAGCCGCGGATGCATTCTTGCTTTGGCGTGGTAGTGAGCTCGCGAAACAGATCGACCCACGAGCAGTGCTAGCGAAACTACGCAGTTAATTCATTTCACTCGCATTTCGTTCCCCTCATGCGTTGGATTGCCTACCTAATAAATGCCTGTTAGCTGGTTTTCTGATCATGCAGGTGTTCTTCGCTATTCAAATTGCCCTTTGGATTAGTTTTGATCCGGATAGCACCGCTTTTCAGAGGGCGGAGCGTTGGCGTTTATGTGGGTGGCACTGAGCTTGTTCTGTGCAATCAAGGTGGACGTCGTATGACAAGATTTCTAGTAATCTCAAACGAGCAGTTTTGGTCAGCGAAGACAATATCTTTTTCTAGCACAAGGGTGTTCGTATAGAGGATATGCAAAAGGCTTGGGAAAAAATCAACAGCAAAATCAACAAAAGTCACCTGGCGCAAAACCCAAAACTGCTCTACGAGGAGGGCCCACGATTACCCAGCAGCTTGCAAAAAACCTATTTTTATCCTCGGAGCAAAATTATTTTCGTAAGGGGCAAGAGCTCATCATCACTGGACTCTTGGAGCTGATACTCACTAAGCAGCGATTATTTGAGATTTATCTAAACTCAGTTGAATGGGGGGGCATTTTTGGAATTGGTGCCGCTGCGCAACACTACTATGGGGTTAGTCCTGCAAATTTAGATCGAGATCAGTCGACCGCCTTAGCTTCCGCTTTACCTGCTCCAAAGTGCTTTGACCAGCAACAGCATTGTTACCGAGGGAGCATTCACTACGCGGCCCGCCAAGAATTTATATTGGAAAATATGGATCGCGTAGCTTTGCAGCCACCGGCTTTGCCCGCCAAGCAAGCAAAATAATCAATTTATGTGGCTGATCTTAGGGCGTCACGTGTTGATAGCGCTACCTGCCTTGCGGCTTGTGCAAAATCATTCCCCGAGCTGGCATACAGAATTGCTCTTGAAGAATTGATGATCATGCCTGTCCCGGGCTTGCCGGGAATGCTGCCTGCCTCAACCGTGGCTTTGATATCCCCACCTTGAGCGCTAATTCCTGGGATCAGTAGCGGCATTTCGCCAACAACGGCTCGTACTTTGGCAATTTCTTCGGGGTAAGTGGCTCCAACCACTAGGCCAATTTGACCGGACAGATTCCATTGGGTTGCTGCCAGCTTGGCAACATGTAGATACAACGGCTCACCATTTGGTGAGGCATTTAAAAACTGTAAATCTGAGCCGCCTGGGTTGGAGGTGCGACATAAAACAATCACACCTTTTCCTGTATGTTTGAGATAGGGCTCAATCGTGTCAAAGCCCATATAGGGATTGACGGTGATTGCGTCTGCGCCGTAGCGTTCAAAAGCCTCTAGAGCGTAGTGGTCAGCAGTGCTCCCAATATCCCCACGCTTGGAATCCAGAATGACGGGGATATGAGGGTACTGGTCTTTGAGGTGGGCGATGAGCTTTTCAAGTTGAGCCTCTGCTCTTTGAGAGGCGAAATAGGCGAACTGTGGTTTGAAAGCGCATATCAAATCAGCCGTGGCATCTGCAATCTCTCGGCAGAATTCAAAAATTCCCTCGGATTTCCCTTGCAGGGCGGTGGGCAGCCGTTTGGGGTCTGGGTCAAATCCAACACACAACATGCTGCCTTGGGAAGCCCATGCAGCCTGGAGTTGCTGGTTAAAGGTATTTGAGCGTGAGTTCATTCGATATGGCTTATTTTAGTGATTTTGTCACAGTCTATAGGATAAACTAGCGCACATTCCTTAGGAGTTCACCATGATCAACTTGTTCGTCCTGCAAAATGGCCGCCTCTCTCAAGAGCAAGTGGAAGATCGCAATGAATTATTGCAATACGCCAATCCTATCTGGATTGATGTGGTTGATCCAGAGGAAGAAGAGCTTGTTTGGATTAAAGAGGCGTTTGGCGTGCTTTTGCCTGAATTGGATGATTTGGGTGACTTGGAAGCTTCTGCCCGGTATTTTGAGGCTGATGATGGCCATCTCCACATTCGTACCGATTTTTTATTGGATGAAGAGGAAACGTCGCGCAACGTACGCGTAGCATTCGTTCTTACCAAGCAAGTGTTGTTCTCGATTCACGACGAAGATTTGCCGGTCTTCCGTTTGGTTCGGTTGCGTGCGCGTTTACGCCCGGGTTCTGTGAGTAACGCAAAAGATGTATTGCTCGATTTGTACTCCACTGATGCAGAGTACTCTGCCGATGCTTTGGAAGAGGTTTACGAAAACCTTGAGCAGGCGGGTAAACGTGTTTTATCTGAAGATATTAATGACGCTGATGCTGCAGAGGTTTTGGAGACCATTGCAACAGAAGAGGATACTAATGGCCGCATTCGTCGTAATGTGATGGATACCCGTAGAGCCTTATCTTTCTTGATGCGCAGCAAATTATTGTCTGATGAGCAACAAGAGGAGGCGCGCCAAATTTTGCGAGATATTGATTCTCTGGAGAACCATACGGCATTCTTGTTCGATAAGATCAACTTCTTAATGGATGCGACCGTGGGTTTCATTAATTTGAACCAATCAAAAATCATCAAGATCTTCTCGGTGGTCTCTGTTGCTCTGATGCCACCTACCTTGCTCGCTAGTATCTGGGGTATGAACTACAAGCATATGCCCGAGTTAGATGCCACATGGGGTTATCCAATGGCAATCTGTGCCATGATTATTTCGGCGATTATTCCACTCTGGTATTTCCATCACAAAGGATGGATGAAATAAGGTAGTCCTTTAGTCTTCTAGAAGTTTTGCAAACTCACTAAGGACATAATCGCCGGCTTGTTGGCGAATTGCCTTGCGATCTCCGTTAAAGAACATTGTTTTTGTAAGAACCCTGTTTTTGCCAGGGTCATTTTGAATGACCCGGCCGAAGCAAACTGTCCCCACCGGTTTTTCAACTGATCCACCGGTAGGTCCGGCAATTCCAGTAATCGCGATGGCGGCGTTTGCTCCAGAGTTACGCTGAGCCCCTTCAGCCATGGCCCTAGCAACCTGCTCGCTTACGGCTCCATAGGATTCAATGAGTTTTTTTGAGACTCCTAAACATTGCTCTTTTGCTTGATTGCTATAGGTGATGTAGCTGCGCTCAAACCATTCGCTCGAACCTGCTACCTCAGTCAGCGAGGCGCAGACTAGTCCGCCTGTGCAGGATTCGGCAGCCGCCATTTTCCAGCTTTTTGCTAGCAAGATTTCGGCTAAGGTTTTAACAGTATCGAGAGTATGCATTTTTAAGCTTAGGCAATGTAGGCGATCAATGCTTGTGTGAGTGTGATTCCTAACAGGGTGCAAAAAGCTGCTGCAACATCATCGATCATGATTCCGAATCCCCGCCAAAAAATATTCAACACGTTGGACTGCGCACCGTCATCTGCTTGATTTTTGAAATGACGATCGATGATTCCAATAGGCCCAGGTTTAACAGCATCAAAAAATCGAAATAATGCAAATGCCCAGATCTGCATCCAAATAGTCGTTGGCATGATGCAAATTAGTATTAACCAAAAAGCAATCATTTCATCCCAAACAATACCTCCAAAATCTTTTCTGCCCAACTCTTCGCTGACATGACCACAGATCCAGCAGCCAAGCAAAGCGCCTACTCCGATCACCCACAAGAAAACATCCGTCCCGATGAAATGGTGTACAACGAGGAAAATCGCCCAGGCCCAAAGAGTGCCCGCAGTGCCAGGCGCCATGGGGCTCAGTCCGCCACCAAAACCAAATGCCAGGATGCGGCTTATCCCTTGCGCCATCCACTGGAAGTTTGGTGTGATTGCGGGGGGATTGGCGTTGGTCATTTAGAAAAGTGATCAAATGATTTGAGAAGGGCGGCAGTTTCTTTATCGCCGAGCGTTTTCCCATCACTCGCAATTAAATGGATTTGTGGAAATGCATTTTTCATCGATTCAGTGTGACCAATGCACGTAATTTGCAGACCTAAAGTTTTGCTAATTTTTTGAATGGTTTCACGTTGATTGCAGGGGGCGGTAAAGCATAACTCATAATCATCGCCACCGCTTGCGGCAAATTGATGTTGGATTTCAAGCGACTGCATTTGTAATGTGTTTGACTTGGGAAGTTTGTTCAACAAAATTTGCGCATCTACTTTGGATTGTTTAAGAATATGGTTGAGGTCGCCAAGCAAGCCATCCGAGATATCGATTGCTGCGCTGGCAACCCCTCTTAGTGCCATGCCAAGTTGAACCCTGGGAGTGGGTTGATGCATGCGTTGAGAAATGAACGCAAAATCTTGTGAGGGAAGGTTGATTTCATGACGCAGTGCAGCAAGTGCGAGTCTTGCATCTCCAATTGTTCCTGATACCCAAATGTCATCACCGTTTTTTGCTCCAGATCTAAAAAGAGCGGATTTTGGAGGAATGCTCCCAATGGCGGTAATGGAGATGGTGAGTGGTCCAGCAGTGGTGTCGCCCCCAACAAGTGGGCATGAATATTCATTGGCCATCATCAGAAGGCCCTTTGAAAAGCCCTCAAGCCATTGTGTATTTACTGCTGGCAAAGCGAGAGCCAAGGTAAAACCAAGGGGTTTTGCGCCCATTGCAGCTAAGTCCGAGAGATTGACTGCAAGCGCCTTGCGACCTAATTGCTCTGAATCGGTGCCAGCAAAGAAATGCCGGTTTTCAACCAGCATATCGCTGGTAATGGCGATTTCTTCACCAGAAAGTGGCTTGATTAGGGCGCAGTCGTCCCCAATGCCCAAGCTAAGTGAGGGGTTCGTCGAAACGCTGCCCGCTTTAAAAAAACGTTCAATAAGTTCGAATTCACCCAGTGGTTTTGATTCAGAGTGCATGCCCCATTTTATGACTCTTGAGAGCTCAATGCGAGAGAGGAATAGAATGAAAGTCTTAATGAGCACTGCCAAGTGCTAAAAAATAGATAAAACAATAGACAATACGATTTAGCGAGCCAGCAAATGAGTAAAGCAAATACCAAAGAACAGCAAATTGCAGCGTTAAGAGAGGCCGCACTCCAGTATCACAAATTACCTGTTCCTGGAAAAATCGAAATTGTGCCTACCAAGCAGTTAACAAATCAACGCGATTTAGCGCTTGCTTACACGCCGGGTGTCGCAGCTCCATGCGAAGAAATCGTGAAAGATCCAGCAAATGCATTTAAGTACACTGCCAAAGGAAATTTGGTTGGGGTGATTACCAACGGTACTGCAGTTCTCGGTTTAGGAAACATCGGACCTTTGGTGAGTAAACCAGTGATGGAAGGTAAAGCGGTTCTATTGAAAAAATTTGCGGGTATCGATGTTTTCGATATTGAAGTCAATGAAACAGACCCCGATAAATTAGTTGAAATCATTGCTGCGCTTGAGCCAACGTTTGGTGGCATCAACCTAGAGGATATTAAGGCTCCAGACTGTTTTGTGGTGGAGCGCAAGTTGCAAGCGCGCATGAAGATCCCCGTCTTTCATGATGATCAGCACGGTACAGCGATTGTTGTGGCAGCAGCAATTCTCAATGGTTTGAAGGTTGTTGGCAAAAAGGTTGAAGATGTAAAACTGGTTACCTCTGGTGCTGGTGCAGCAGCCTTGGCCTGTCTAGATCTTCTCGTGGATTTGGGCATACAGCGCAAAAATATTTGGGTGACCGATCTTGCGGGTGTTGCTTATAAGGGCCGTAAAGAATTGATGGATCCTGAGAAGGAACCGTTTTGCCAAGAAACCAATTTACGTACATTGGATGAAGTTATTGCTGGTGCTGATATTTTCTTGGGCTTATCTGCAGGCGGTGTTCTCAAGCAAGACATGGTGAAGAAAATGGCTGATAAGCCGTTGATATACGCCTTAGCAAATCCAACCCCAGAAATCCTGCCTGAAGAAGTAAAAGCAGTTCGCCTCGATGCAGTGATGGCAACTGGCCGCACCGATTATCCAAATCAAGTGAATAACGTGCTGTGTTTCCCATTTATTTTCCGAGGAGCGTTAGACGTTGGTGCCACAACCATTACCCGCGGGATGGAAGTGGCTACGGTTAAAGCCGTTGCAGAGTTGGCGCAGGCAGAACAGAGCGAAGTCGTAGCGTCGGTCTATGGCATCGAGAACCTTTCATTTGGCCCCGAGTGCTTGATTCCAAAGCCGTTTGATCCGCGCTTGATTACCGTCATCGCTCCCGCAGTTGCAAAAGCAGCGATGGATGATGGGGTGGCTTCTCGCCCAATAAAAGATTTTGATGCCTATCGCAATCAGTTGCAGCAATTTGTTTATCACTCTGGCACCTTGATGAAGCCACTCTTCAGCATTGCGAAGCGTGTTCCTGCCAACCAAAAACGAATTGTTTTTGCTGAAGGTGAGGATGAGCGCGTATTGCGTGCTGTTCAGATCATCATCGATGAGCATTTAGCAACCCCGATTTTGATTGGTCGTCCAGCAGTCATTGAACATCGTATTGAGAAGTTTGGTTTGCGCATGAAATCTGGCGATGACTTTGAAATCGTCAATCCTGAAAAAGATGATCGTTTCCGTGATTTCTGGCAAACCTACCTAGGGCTCACTGAGCGTAAGGGTGTAACCCAGTCTTTTGCTAAGTTGGAAGTGTGTCGTCGCAATAGTTTGATCGGCAGTTTGTTGATTAAAAAAGGCATGGCGGATGGCATGATTTCTGGGACAGTCGGCAATCTTGCTACCCATCTGAAATATGTGGATGAGGTCATTGGTCGTGAGCCTGGAGCAAATGTATATGGCGCAATGTCCGGTTTAATTCTGCCGGGCCGTCAGGTGTTCTTAGTGGATACGCACATCAATATCGACCCAAGCGCATGTGAATTGGCTGAGTTGACCTTAATGGCTGCTAGTGAAATGCGTAAATTGGGCTTGGTTCCAAGAGTGGCACTTTTATCCCATTCCAATTTTGGCTCAAGCAATGCGCCTTCTGCAGTGAAGATGCGTGAAGTCTTAGCGTTACTCCAAAAAACCGATCCAACTTTGGAGGTCGATGGTGAAATGCATGGGGATAGCGCGTTGGATGAAGCGATTCGTTCTGGCACGGTCACATCATCGCCATTAAAAGGGGATGCAAACCTGTTGGTATTGCCTAATATTGACGCAGCAAATATCTCCTACAACCTGCTCAAAATCGCTGCTGGTAATGGCATTGCGATTGGGCCATTGTTATTGGGAGTTGCTAAACCAATCCACATTCTGACCCCGGCCGCTACCGTTCGCCGTATCGTGAATGTGACTACATTAGCGGTTGTAGAGGCAGCCAGTAACGCTAGAGGCATCTCGTAGCCCCCTAAAATAGATGTAAGTTAGCAATTGCTTACATCTATTAAATCTATATAAATCAATAACTTATAAAATAAGCCCTGTATTTGGGCTTGATTTGATGACGGGTTACGGGTAACCTAATAGCCATCATGAATAATCGCTCTGAAAATAGTAGTGCAGCCAGCTTCGAAGAACATAGCCGCGCTGAAAGTTGGGATAGTAATGATCGCCTAGAAACCGAATCGTCCGCTGCCAATATTTACGCTCAGGGCGGTTTATCTTGTTTACAAACCTATGCAGCAAATCAAGCTTCAGGAAAAAAAGTGACAGCTTCTTGGCGTGCTGCTTTGGCCGTTTGCGATGCCGGACCGCCGGCGATGTTGCGCAGCGTGCGCACTAACATCGTGCAATCGATTCGTGCTTTCCGTACACCAGATTTGCAGGAGGCCGCGACTGAACTTGGTCAGCATTTCATTTATGCCAACTGCACCAATGCAATGACTAAAGGTGAAGTGCTGGAGGCGATTGCAATTGCTTATTCCTTTACAAAGCAACAAGCTAAAAACTTTGATCCATTGTTGGATGCTTTGACGACGACTACCGATAAAGCGGGTCAACAACCCGGATTTGTGGTGGTGCTTGAAGGCTTGCCATGCACGCAGAAATTTGACAAAGAAGCCCGTGAAACTATGTTAGATGTATTCCGTGACGCGGTTGATTATTGGGCTGAGCGTCGTACACCGTATCGCGTGTTCTACTCTTTCGCTTAATTAGCAAGCAACCGCAAACCCTGGAATCGCCTCTATTTGAGGCGATTTTGCATTTCAGGATTCCAAATGCTGTGCACAGCCGTTATGGCTACAACACCCGCTGTTTCGGTGCGCAAGACCAGCTCACCCAGGAAACAATTTGAAAGCCAGCAGCCTCAGCTTGCGCTTCTTCTTCGGGTGAGTGGCCACCTTTCAGGGCCGATCATTAAGACAATATCCTGTGGATCATTTTCGATTAAAACGGAGTACATGCTTTTGGTGGCATCCGGACTTAGCAATAATTTGAGTGCCGGTTTTGTGCTCTCTCGACTGGTTTTTAAATACTCGTCAAAAGTGACTATAGGCTCGATTTTGGCTAGCACCATTCTGTCACATTGCTCACATGCGGCTTGAACAATTCCTTGCCAATGGGTAAGTCGTTTTTGGGCGCGATCATGATCACTGGTGCGCGTAAGTTTTAGGATAGAGCGTTTACATTGCATGGGAGCAATTATTTGGGCGCCCGTTTTAACGGCTTTTTCCACAATCCAGTCCATTTTGTCGCCCCCAGCCAAGCCTTGAGCCAAGGTAATGGCGTATGGGGTCTCGCGATGCGTATCGGTGCGAATTTCACTGAGCTGGGCAGAGCCACTTTTCCCGGTTAGAGACAGGAGTTCTGCCTTGGCAACCTGTCCCTTTCCATCAAATATGGGAAATGACTCGCCGACTTGAATGCGCCTTACGCGTAAATGGTGAGCAATCTCGGGGGTGAGGGGGGTTGGCTTTTGGGATTCCCATGGTCTGGGAAGATAAAATTGAGACATTACTGAAATATAGCCAATTTATTTTCCTCGAGACCGCTTTTACGATGACAAACCTTCAAATTCGCATGGCCAATGCCATTCGCGCCCTATCCATGGATGCAGTTCAGCAGGCAAATTCAGGGCATCCTGGTATGCCGATGGGGATGGCAGATATTGCGGTTGGATTATGGAATGAAAATTTAAAACATAACCCGACTGATCCGCATTGGATTGATCGTGACCGTTTTGTTTTGTCAAATGGTCACGGATCGATGCTGCTGTATTCACTCTTGCATCTCTCAGGTTATGACTTGCCAATAGATGAGCTGAAAAACTTCCGTCAATTGCATAGCAAAACTCCTGGACATCCTGAGTATGGAATTACTCCAGGGGTAGAGACGACTACAGGTCCACTGGGTCAGGGTATTTCGAATGCAGTTGGCATGGCACTTGCTGAAAAATTATTGGCTGAAGAATTCAACCGTCCTGGTCACAACATCATTGATCACTACACCTACGTGTTCTTAGGTGATGGCTGTTTGATGGAAGGCATCAGTCATGAAGTCTGCTCATTGGCAGGAACATTGAAGTTAAATAAGTTAATTGCCCTTTGGGATGACAATGGCATCTCCATCGATGGCAAAGTGGTTTCCTGGTTCAACGAAGATACTCCGAAGCGCTTTGAGGCATATGGCTGGAATGTCATACGCAATATCGACGGCCATGATGCTGAAGCGGTCTCCGCAGCTATTGCCAGCGCTAAAAAAAGTGATAAACCAACCCTCATCTGCTGTAAGACTGCTATTGGACAAGGTTCACCAAACATGGCGGGAACGGATAAGGTTCATGGTTCACCATTAGGCGCAGCAGAAATCGCTGCTACGCGCATCGCTTTGAATTGGCCCTATGCCCCATTTGAAATCCCGAAAGATATTTATGCTGCATGGGACTTTAAGAAACGAGGTCAGGCACTTGAGCATGAGTGGAATAAAGAATTCCAAAAATACAAAAATAAATTTCCGAAGCTTGCAGCTGAATTACAGCGTCGCATGCAGGGTGACTTGTCGACGAATTTTTCTAAGACCTTAAATGCGTATTTAAAAACTTGCCAATCCAAAGCAGAAACGGTTGCTACTCGTAAGGCAAGTCAAAATGCTATCGAAGCGTTAGCGCCAGCCCTGCCTGAATTTATGGGTGGTTCAGCAGACTTAACAGGATCAAACCTAACGAACTGGTCAGCATGCAAGCCTGTGCGTGGTGACCAATGGGGCAATCACATTAATTATGGTGTGCGTGAATTTGGTATGAGCGCCATCATGAATGGTATTGCCTTGCATGGTGGGTATATTCCATTTGGGGGCACATTCTTAACGTTCTCAGACTATAGTCGCAATGCGATTCGCATGGCTGCTTTGATGAAATTGCGCAGCATTTTTGTCTTCACCCATGACTCGATTGGTTTGGGGGGGGATGGCCCAACGCACCAGTCTGTGGAGCATGTTGCCAGCCTCCGGTTGATTCCAAATCTCATGGTTTGGCGCCCTTGCGATACAACGGAGAGTGCCGTAGCGTGGGGTGCAGCCATTGAGCGTAAGAATGGCCCCAGCGCTTTGATATTCAGTCGTCAAAATTGCCCATTCGTCACACGTACCCCTCAGCAAATTAAAGACATTGCTCGTGGTGGCTACGTATTAAGAGATTCGCAATCGGGCAAAATTGATGCAGTCATCATTGCCACGGGTTCGGAAATTGCGTTAGCTTTACAAACAGCGCAACAACTTGAAAACAATGGACTGGGTATTCGTGTGGTATCGATGCCATCGACTACCGTGTTTGATCAGCAAGAGGCTGCATATAAGGCAAAAGTATTACCTGCCAATGTTCCACGCATTGCGGTTGAAGCGGGTGTGAGTGATTTTTGGTGGAAGTGTGGATGCGCTGCAGTGCATGGCGTAGATACTTTCGGAGAGTCAGCGCCTGCAGGTCAACTGTATGAGTATTTTGGTCTAACAGTCGATCAAATCGCAAAGACAGTTCAGCAATGTATCAGCAAGAAATGAATTCAATATTAGCAAGGGGAAATCAATGACAATTCGTTTCGCAATTAACGGTTATGGGCGTATTGGTCGCATGGTACTGCGCGCTTTGTACGAAGATCAGGTCAATGGCAAGCCACGTCGCGATATCAAGATTGTTGCAATCAATGCGATGGGTGATATTGCAATCAATGCCCATTTAACCCAATTCGATTCTGCCCATGGCCGCTTCCCGGCTGACGTCTCCGTGGATGGCGATTGCATGGTGGTGAATGGCGATCGCATTAAGATGTTTTCGACTCGCAACCCTGCAGAAACTCCTTGGGGTGAATTAGGCGTTGATCTTGTTCTGGAGTGCACTGGTAAGTTCACCTCAAAAGAAAAGGCCATGATTCATATTCAGCAGGGCGCGAAGAAAGTGTTGATTTCTGCTCCTGGCGAAAAAGATGTGGACGCCACGATTGTGTACGGTGTGAACCAAAATGTACTTAAGCCAAGCGATGTGGTGGTCTCGAATGCAAGTTGCACTACCAACTGTTTGGCGCCGTTGGTAAAGCCATTGCTGGAAAAAATTGGCATTGAATCGGGTTTGATGACAACCATCCATGCGTTCACCAATGATCAAGTTTTAACGGATGTTTATCACAAGGATATGCGTCGGGCGCGTTCTGCTGTTACGAGCATGATTCCGACGAAAACTGGTGCGGCAAAAGCAGTTGGATTGGTATTGCCGGCATTGGCGGGCCGCTTTGATGGCTTTGCAATGCGAGTGCCGGTGATTAACGTCTCTGTGGTTGATCTAACCTTTGCTGCTAGTCGTGCAACTAGTGTGGATGAGGTTAATTCCATTCTGAAAGCAGCCAGCGAGGGAGAGCTCAAAGGTATTTTGGGCTTCAATACTCTGCCTTTGGTTTCGATTGACTTTAATCATGATCCCCGCCCCAGTATTTATGATGCATCCCAAACCCGCGTTTCTGCCGATGGCAAGTTGGTTAAGGTGTTAGCTTGGTATGACAATGAATGGGGTTACTCAGTTCAAATGTTGAATGCGGCCGAAGCGTTTTAATGGCATTAAAGTGATCAAAAGTATTTAATTTACGCTTTCTGTAGTTAAAAGAAGCTAAAAAATGAAAAAAGACCTCAATTCGAGGTCTTTTCACATCTAAAGGATTAAATTTCAACTAAAAACTACGAAATTCACTCATTTTTGTTTATTTCGACAATTTTTCTTTTGGCAGTGTCCATACATGGCGAGGGAGTGTTCTTGTAGCTTAAATCCAAGATTTTTCGCGATATCTCTTTGTCGTTTTTCGATGGCCTCATCCACAAATTCTTCTACATGCCCGCAGTCCAAACAGACCAAATGGTCATGACGACGACCTTTATTTAGCTCGTAAATTGCGCGGCTGTCACCTTTGCTGGATTCAAAGTGGCTTCTTAATAATAGGCCTGCCTGTTCAAATTGGGTTAAGACCCGATAGACCGTTGCAAGGCCAATTTCCTGGTCGTCTTTGGCCAGGGCCATAAAGACATCTTCCGCACTAAAGTGGGTGCCTCCGTTTTGGTGAAAAAAGTCCAAAATTCGCATACGTGGCCCAGTCGCTTTTAGGCCAATATCGCGAAGATTCTCAGGAGTGGGGTTTTGGTTCGTAGTCATGGCTTTGCGAGCTAAAATCAATATCTTAATGATACGGCCAGCCATGCAAATTTGCCTTGAACTTTTCGGACGCTTTTTTGACCCGCTTTTGAAGTGGATTTTTAGCTCTTCTAGGGGGGTATTGGCGGTTACGTTTTTTGGAATAGTGGGAATTACGGGCTGCTCGAGTGCGGTAGACGATACGCAGCGTGCATGGATGAACAAAGTCTTTAGACCTCACATTCCTGACATTGTTCAGGGGAACTTTATTTCCAGTGAGCAGTACGCTAAATTGCAATTAGGCATGTCTCGTGAGCAGGTGTGGCAAATTTTAGGCACCCCTCTTTTGGCGAGTTACTTTCATGCAAATCGTTGGGATTATGTTTTTGAATTTAAGCGCGCCGGACAACGCGTTGGCAAAGAGCACCTTGTGACCGTGTTTTTTGAAGGTGACAAAGTCGTCAAGTTTGAGGGCGATGCTTTACCAACGGATGTTGAACTCGTTGCCGAAATTGATAACTACGCCAAGACAAAACGCTCATTCTGGGATGTGATGACTGGTTCGAATAAACCACCAGTAACGCCGCCCTTACAGCAGCCCGAGTTGTTGGTGCCAAGTCCTACCGATAACTTGCCAAAAGGCGCTGCTGTGCCACCAGTTCCCACTGAAAGTAAAGGCTCATTCTGGGATTACTTTAGTTTTTCGAAATCCGCTGATGGTCAGGTAGTGCAACCTGAACCTTTGGGCCCTGGTGCCGCCAATATCCCACCAGCAACCGAAGCCAAGTAATAGAAATTTAAATAGATGCTAAAAAATATTAAGCATCCCCAGTAACGTTAAATAAAAGTATAAACTCATGATGAAGATTGTAATTGCTGGCGCCACAGGCCGTATGGGCAAGATGTTAATTGAGACTGTTTTGAATACAGCGGATGCGCAACTTGTTGGCGCTTTGGAGCACGCCTCTTGCCCCCAACTCGGTGAAGATGCGGGAGCTTTTCTGGGTAAAAAAACGGGCGTACACATTTCATCAGACGTTGCATCAGTGTTAGCCAATGCAGAGTTCTTGATTGATTTCACAAGGCCTGAGGGCACTATGGCGCATTTGGCTGTGGCTGAAAAAACCGGCACCAAGATGATTATTGGTACCACTGGCTTAAGTGCTGAGCAAATTACGAATTTAAAGCAAGCATCTGCGAAGTTAGCAATTGTGTTTGCGCCGAATATGAGCGTTGGCGTGAATGCTACATTTAAATTACTTGAGATCGCAGCCAAGATGCTCAATCAAGGCTATGACATAGAAATCATTGAGGCCCATCATCGCCATAAAGTCGACGCGCCATCAGGCACTGCTCTCAAGATGGGTGAAGTGATTGCGGATGCGCTAGACAAAAAATTGGATGATGTTGCTGTATATGCACGTGAGGGCCATACTGGCGAGCGCAAAGAGGGCTCGATTGGATTTGCCACGATTCGTGGCGGCGACATTGTCGGGGATCACACCGTTCTCTTTGCGGGCGATGGCGAGCGCATTGAAATCAGCCACAAGTCCTCAAGTCGTCAGTCTTATGCACAAGGCTCATTACGCGCCGCTCGCTTCTTGCAAAACAAAAGCTCAGGGCTTTATGACATGCAAGATGTTCTTGGGTTGCGCAAATAACTAGGGCTGAAAATGGTAGCCAAAATCATTATCTAAAAATAGAAGAAAAGAGTTTTTTGGGATGAGTAAGGAATACGACTACCGCAGAATTGAAGCGGCAGCACAAGCTGATTGGGAAAGTGCGCAAGTCTATAAAGTAATTGAAAACGCTGTTAGTGCTGACGGTAAGAAAAAGCCAAAGTATTACGCTTGTTCTATGCTGCCTTACCCATCTGGCAAGTTGCATATGGGTCATGTTCGAAACTACACCATCAACGATGTAATGGCGCGACAGCTTCGTATGCAGGGCTATAACGTTTTAATGCCAATGGGTTGGGACGCATTCGGAATGCCCGCTGAAAATGCTGCAATTCAGAATCAAGTGCCACCAGCAAAATGGACCTACGACAACATTGCTTATATGAAAAAGCAAATGGCAGCGAAGGGTCTGGCAATTGATTGGTCTAGGGAAGTTGCAACGTGTAGTCCGGATTATTACCGCTGGAATCAATGGCTCTTTTTAAAGATGCTCGAAAAGGGGATTGCCTATCACAAGACCCAGGTAGTTAATTGGGACCCGATTGATCAAACCGTTTTGGCAAATGAACAAGTTATCGATGGCCGTGGTTGGCGCTCTGGCGCTCTTGTTGAAAAACGCGAGATTCCAGGCTACTACTTCAATATCACTGCTTACGCAGAGCAGTTGCTTTCTGGTCTAGAGGGCTTGGGTTGGCCTGAGCGCGTGAAGACTATGCAACAGAATTGGATAGGCAAAAGTCACGGTGTTCGCTTCGCGTTTAAGCATGAAATTGCCGATGATCACGGCAACTTTATTCAAGATGGGTTGTTGTACGTCTTTACTACGCGCGCTGACACCATTATGGGGGTGACATTTTGTGCAGTTGCTGCTGAGCATCCGTTGGCAACTAAAGCTGCGGCGAATAATTC
>CAZXSX010000004.1:0-27922 GCA_964643245.1 uncultured Polynucleobacter sp. | reverse complement strand
GGCGATACAAATTAACCCAGGACATATTGATGCCTATTGGCAAAAAGCTATGAATCAATTATCTGGGGGCAATTATGAGTTGGGCTTTCAAAATTATGAGGCAAGGTGGTCAAAATCTGACCCAATAACGTTTCAATACCGACACTTGTCACGATTAGAATCCCTTCAAGACCTGGAGGGCAAGAGTATCCTTGTTTGGTCAGAGCAGGGTTTAGGCGATGTTATTCAGTTCTGCCGATACATCAAGCTACCAGTGGATAAGGGGTGCAAAGTTACCTTTTTTAGTGCCACAACAACTTGAGACTCTTTTGCAAGATTCGTTTGATCACCTCTGTACGATAAAGATATATCAAGATGCGCTTACCGAAAATTTTGATTTTCATACCTCTTTGATGCCATTGTCATTATTGTTTAGCACTACTGTTGATTCTGTGCCAAATGAAATCCCTTATTTATTTTCAAACAATGATAAGCAAAAGAAATTTAGCGAATTCGTTGCGCTCTCATCAAAGTTAAAGGTTGGGATAGTTTGGAGTGACAGTAATCGTTTAATCCATGACTACGGATATGCTGAGATTCAGAGGCGTAATTTAAACTTAGATTTAATAGCAAGCTTACAGGAAGTGAATGGGATTGATTTTTACAGTTTGCAAAAAGGTGACCCGGCAGAGTCAGAATTGTTAAGCAGAAAAGAGTTGGTTTGGCCAGATATTACTCACCTTGGAAGCAAGATCAACAATTTTGCAGATACTGCTGCCTTGATGGAGTGCTTGGATCTCATTATCTCCGTTGACACTTCTGTTGCACATCTCGCAGGAGCATTAGGAAAGCCCGTTTGGATCATGAATCGATATGATTCATGCTGGCGATGGTTAAGAGGGCGTCGTGATAGCCCATGGTATCCGACAGCAACAATTTATCAATAAACTCAACCTGAAAATTGGATTGATGTCGTACAACCCAATCGGATTTAGCCATTCTTGCCCAAAAAATAGCAAAAGATTCTAATTTTAACGTTACCAGAGATTCAAATATTGGTCTCAGGCAATTGCTTTAGCGCTAATATGGCAGCGATAGTAAGAAAGAGGGTTGGGTATAGTAGCCCAATCTGATTGCCTCCCCAGTATTGATTTAACCATGTCACTATGAGTGGCAGTAAGCCCCCAATCCAGCCGGCTGCGAGATTGTGTGGAAGTGTTGCTGCACTATTTCGGTTTTTTGCTGGAAAAAGTTCAGCTAGTAAAGCGGTTTGCGGACCAACCACCAGGGCAAGAATAGAGGTTAAAGAAATCAAAATCAGAAAAATCAATAACAAAGTGGATTGCAATTGATTTTGATTGAAGGTGTTTCCTAGGGACTGCAGTAGTCTGAAAGACGGGAATATAAAAAGTGCACCAAGTCCAATGCCCAGCACTACGATTTTTTTTCTGCCAAATACGTCTGAAAGCCATCCGGCAGCAACGGTGAGAGGAATAAGGATAAGCGTTGCAAAAATACTCAATTGGCCAACTAGCGGTGAAGGCATTTTACCGATGTCTTCAAAAAAATTGCCGTATAAACTTGAATGCAAAAAAATAAAATTGCCCCGCTTGAAGATACGCAAAAAAAAACAATATAAACATTCTTTTGCGTATAACGGCATCTTTAAAATTGTTTAATAGCTGTGATTGGGCTTGATCATTTTTTAGCAGCTCTAAAAATACGGGAGTCTCTTCAAGGGATTGCCGAATATAAATTGCAATGATGAGTAGACCAAGGGAAATCTAAAATGGTACGCGCCAGCCCCATGCTGCGAATTCTTCTGGCGTAAGCCAGGCTTGTAGGGCAGAAATTTGGATTGTCGATGCTAGGTTCCCAGCGGTCCCATAAGTTGTAAAAAGCTAGTTTTAAAACCCCTAAACCGATTTCCTGCATGCTCTGTAAGGTATACAGCTCCACCGCCGATTTCACCCCCTGCGGACAATCCTTGCAAAAGCCTTAAGGTCACCAGAAGAATGGGCGCCCAAATCCCAATCTGTGAATAGGTAGGTGAAAATTCAACGCAAACAGTTGCAGCACCCATTAAATCGATTGTCATCATGAACACGGGTTTGCGGCCTATGCGATCTCCTAAAGAGCCAAAAATGGCGGATCCGATGGGTCTCACTACCATTCCAACGCCAAAGGTTGCCAGGCTGGCTAGAAGACCGGCGTTAGGGTCATTGGATGGGAAAAATAATGGACCTAGAACAACTGCTAGGGTTGCGAAGGTGAGAAAGTCATACCACTCTAAAAAAGTTCCAAAACAAGCAGCAATGGCTACTTTTCTGTAATTACTGATACCTTTTCGCCATCCATCTTTTCGGGGCGGATCACTTTATTCGGAATCTGATGAAGATTCAATCAAGGGCGCGGATAAATTCTTGCTTGGCTTTACGCCTAACTCACGCACTTTCTCCGCAGAGCGAATCAGATTGCCTTTGCCCGATTTCAGTTTATTAAAAGCATCGTGATAGCTCGTTTGGGCTTGGTCTAAGCGTTGACCGAGTTTTTCAAGGTCATCTACAAATCCAACAAATTTATCGTAAAGACTGCCGCACTGTTTTGCAATTTCTAGGGCGTTACGATTTTGGTGATCTTGTCTCCAGAGATGGGCAACGGTGCGTAAGGTTGCCATTAGCGTGCTTGGGCATACCAGCACAATATTTTCTGCAAGAGCTTCTTGATAGAGGTTCGGAGCAGTTTTGAGGGCCAATAAGAAGGCGGGCTCAATGGGAACGAACATGAGCACAAAATCTACCGAGCCGGCTCCATACAGGGAGCTGTAGTTTTTTCCGGAAAGCCCCTGTATATGTTGGCGTAAAGATTGAATATGGGCAGCGAGTTCACGTTCTGCGGTATCTGCATCATTCGTTTCAGCATGCCGTGCATACGCCGTAATAGAAACCTTGCTGTCGACGACCAAGCTTCTACCCTCGGGGAGTTTAATCACTACGTCAGGCTGAAGACGTGAGCCATCGGCCTGTGTATGACTATCCTGCACTACATATTCTTCGCCTTTGCGCAGACCAGAAGATTCAAGGATAGACTCAAGTACGAGTTCTCCCCAGTTGCCCTGAACTTTGGAGTCGCCTTTTAGTGCCTGCGTCAAAGTGCGCGTCTCATCAGACATGCGCAAGTTCAGGTTTGCTAGGCGTTCAATTTCATTTTTAAGAGCAAAGCGTTCACGAGCTTCATTACCATAGGAGTTATTAACCTGCTCTTTAAATTCAGTGAGCTTGGTTTGTAAGGGTTTTAAGAGGGCATCAAGGCTGGCCGCATTTTGTTCTGTAAAGCGCTTTGATTTATCTTCTAGAATTTCATTAGCCAGATTTTTAAACTGGCTGGTCAATGCTTCTTTTGCTTCGTTGAGCGACTCAATGCGACCCAAGCCTAGTTTACGCTCTGAATCGAGTTTAGCCTCAAGACGTATGGTATTTTGTAAGGCCTGATCTCGTTCAGACCTGAGGCTTGTGATTAGCGCAGTTTCTGTTTGGGCTTGTAGTTGAGCTCTTGCAAGACTAGAGCGTAAATTGTGTGCATAAACCAAAAGGCCTGCACACAGTCCGAGTGGCAGGTCAAATAGTAAAAGAGAGGATAAATCGAAGGTCACGAAGTGGGCGTAAAAAATTAGGCCTTAATTAATTTTTGCAATTCGCCAGACTGATACATCTCAGTTATGATGTCTGAGCCGCCAATAAACTCACCGTTGATATAGAGTTGTGGAATCGTTGGCCAATTTGCAAACTCCTTAATGCCTTGACGAATAGCCGGGTCCTCTAAGACGTTCACAGTGCGTAGCTTTTCAACACCACTAGCGCGAAGAATGTTGACCGCATTTCCAGAAAAGCCGCATTGCGGAAATTGTGCCGTGCCTTTCATAAATAGAACAACGGAATGGCTGGTAATAATTTCTTTGATTTGAGCTTGAGTGTCCATAAATCTTTCCTAATAATGCCTAACTTTAGTAAAAACTATTTAAAAATTTAATAGCTTTGATTTTAAGACGTAATCCAAAAAAAGACAGTCGCAAACTTTATTTTCTAGCTGAGACAACTCTGAAGCGTCCAGCTAAATCTTGGTGGGCTTGAATGTCTCGCAAGCCTGCTGTTTTCATGAGCTCAACCACTGCACCTGACTGGTCAAATCCATGTTCTACAGCAAGCAAACCCATTGTTTTAAGGTGATTTTTGCCCCCCATGACGATTGCCTCAAGACAGCTAAGCCCAGTGGAATGATCGGTTAATGCATCTGCAGGCTCAAATCGAAGATCGCCTTCCAGTAAGTGGGAATCTTGAGCGCGAATGTAAGGGGGGTTGCTTACAATGATGTCAAAAATAGCATTCTCTTTTAGGGCTTGATACCAGTCGCCTTGGGCTAATGCAACCCGAGCCTCTAGCCCTAAGGATTTTGTATTTAATTTCGCGATAGCAAGCGCTTCGGCGGATTGATCTGTAGCAACCATCTGAGCATTGGGTGCCTCATTTGCAATGGCTAAGGCAATTGCTCCTGAACCTGTTCCTAAGTCGAGCACCTTAGCTGTTGGAACCTCATTTTTTAGGTGCTCAATTTCACGAAGTGCGATTTCAACTAAGAGCTCAGTTTCTGGGCGTGGTATTAATACGCTAGGCGCAACCTGAAGCTCAATATTGTGAAAGCCCCGTTTCCCAATCAAGTAGGCAATCGGTTTCCCTCGTTGCCTTTTGGATTCAAGGGTTTTCCACTCATCCAGCGCTAGACCATTGAGCTTCATATCGTCACGTGATAGAAGGGCGGAGCGAGGGAGTTGGTAATGCCTATCCAGCACATGAGCCATCAGAATTTTGGCTTCATTTGAGGGAAGTGGGCTTTCGCTCAACAAGGAGCGCAAACTAAAATCATTGCTCATGAAATGTTTTGAGTTGTTTAGTTATCACCAAGAGCGGTAAGCAATTCAGCTTGATGCTCCGATGCTAGCGCATTGCACAGATCATCAATATCGCCATCCATCATGGCATCAATCTTATAAAGGGTGAGATTAATGCGGTGGTCGGTGATTCGACTCTGAGGGAAATTATAGGTACGAATTCGGTCACCACGATCCCCTGAGCCAATGAGTGATTTTCGAGTTTGTGCTTCTAACTGATGCTTCTCGCGTTCACGAGCATCCATGATGCGAGAGACTAATACTTTCATCGCCTGTTCGCGATTACGGTGCTGACTGCGATCATCCTGACATTCCACCACAGTGCCAGTTGGGAGGTGGGTAATGCGTACCGCAGAATCGGTTTTATTAATGTGTTGACCGCCGGCACCAGAGGCGCGGAAAGTATCGATGCGCAATTCAGCAGGATTGATTTTGACTGCCTCGAGCTCATCTGCTTCTGGCATCACGGCAACCGTGCATGCCGAAGTATGAATGCGGCCCTGGGTCTCAGTTTGGGGAACTCGTTGAACGCGATGGCCGCCAGACTCAAATTTCAGGCGCGAGTAAACCGCTTGACCTACAAGGCGAAGAACAACCTCTTTATAGCCACCGAGATCGGATTCCGCTGCACTGACGATTTCTACTTTCCAGCCCTGACGCTCGGCAAAGCGGGTATACATTCGCAAAAGATCTCCAGCAAAGAGGGCGCTCTCATCGCCGCCAGTTCCCGCCCGAATTTCTAAAAAAACATTGCGTTCATCATTCTCATCTTTAGGTAATAGCAGTTTTTGCAAGGTACCTTCAAGCTCTTCCATGGTAGCTTGAGCTTGCTTTTGTTCATCGTCCGCAAAGTCTTTCATATCCGGATCTTTGCGCATTTCTTCGGCAGCCTGTGCATCAGCCTCCGCTTGCTTGTATAAGCCAAACTGCTCGACCACGTTGGCGATATCGGCATGTTCGCGGGTAAGTTTCCGGTAAGCATCCATATCTTTAGTTGCTTCTTCGGAGGTTAAAAGGGAATTAAGTTCGGCTAAGCGCGTGTCTAGATGCTCCAGCTTAGCCCGCATGCTGGGCTTCATCTAATGATCTTCAGGTTTGGTATGGGAGGCGAATAATTTGGGAAGCAATTTAATCAGGGCGTCGCGCTCTGCGCCGTTCGAATGTTGCAAAGCATGGAGTGAACCATGTAAAAATTTATTGGTCAAACCTTGCGCCATAGCATTAAGAACTTCCTGTGGGTCGTCACCGCGCATGAGGCGCTTCATAGCGCGCTCAAGCTCAAGCTGTCTTAGGTGCTCACCTTGCTGTTGGATATCTTGAATTAATGGAACGGCATTGCGTCCTTGCATCCAATGCATAAAGTTGCCAACACGATCTTCAATAATGGCTTCGGCTTGACTGACAGCAGCCTGTCGCAAATTGGTGCCAGTTTGAATCATGACGCCCAGATCATCAACCGTGTAAAGATACACATCATCGAGTCTAGCAATTTCGGGTTCAAAGTCTCGGGGCACTGCTAGATCAATCATCACCATAGGCTTATGGCGGCGTTGTTTCAAGGCGCTTTCGACCAAGCCAAGCCCGATGATGGGGAGGGAAGAAGCTGTGCTAGAAACAATGATGTCGAATTCATGTAGACGACCGGGTAGCTCTGAGAGCTTAAATGACTCTGCCTGTATATCTTGTGCAGCAATCGAGTCGGCCAATTCTTGACCGCGTTCAATCGTGCGATTGGCAATTGCGACATTCTTGGGTTTACGCGCCACAAAGTGAGTGGCACACAGGGCGATCATTTCACCAGCGCCAATGAACAAAATTTTCTGATCCGAGATCTTTTCAAAAATGCGCTCAGAAAGTCGTACAGAAGCCGCGGCCATTGAAATGGAGTGCGCGCCAATCTCGGTTGATCCACGCACTTCTTTTGCAACAGCAAATGTTTTTTGAAATAACTGATTGAGATAGGTTCCTAAAACACCAGCATCATTTGCTGTACGTACAGCATCTTTCATCTGACCCAATATTTGAGTTTCACCAATGACCATTGAATCCAAACCGCAAGCTACCCTGAAGGCATGACGTACTGCGTCCGATTGAGGGAGTGAATAGATGTGCGGCTCAAGACTGCTTGGTGCCAATTGCTGTGTTTTAGCTAGCCAATCAAAAGTTGCTTGGTGAAGAATGCTGGCGGCATTCGCATCGTTAGTGGCGCAATGGACTTCCGTGCGGTTGCAGGTGGACAAAATAGTGGCTTCGGGCAGCCCAGAATGATTCGCCCCCAGCAAATGCTGGCGGAGATCATGCAACGCTTCTTGAAGAAATTTAGGATCGAAGGCGACCTTCTCCCGAATGGCGACCGGCGCTGTGTGATGATTGATGCCGAGTGTCAACAACTTCATAATGGTGATTATAGATTTGATGACATCATTATTGGGGGTAAGAATGGGGTTTTTGGCTTTTCTGCTAATTGGGGGTGCATCTGGGGTTTCTGCCTGGATTTTCTTCCCGAGGCGATCCAAAGGCTCAAAAATAGTAAGGGGCTGATGATGGCAGCTTTTTTGGGGTTTCTAGCGGCCAGCGCTAGCGCTTACTTAGGGTAATACATGGGATATTTTCAATCAGGCCAAATGTTGGAGTGGGTAAGCGCAATTGTTGCCTCCTCCGTTATTGGTGGATTTTACTCAGCCCTGGCTAAATAGGTCAGCTTGCAGGCTTTGATTTCGATTTTTCTGGGCTGTTTGAACCCACTGAATGGGCGGTAGTCCATGATTCATTAGCCAAGCATTCGTCTTGGTGAAATGTTGACAACTCCCCAGATCGTTTGGCTCTAAAAAAGGCCGATTGGTTTTATAAACGCCAAGACCAGAGGGGTGGGAGGACTGCAAAATTAGATGATCATTTTTTGCCTCAATCAGAGGTAATTTAGATTGTGCATGGCCGCCCCAGAGTATCCAAACTAAATGCGATTTTTTCTTGGCGAGTTCAGAAATTAAACGATCAATCAGAAATTTCCATCCGATACCTGTATGGCTACCTGCTTCACCTAGTTTGACGCTCAGTGCCGTATTCAAAAGCAGTACTCCTTGCTCAGCCCAACTTTGTAAATCACCATTTGGCAATTTCCCGAAGCCCTCAAGTTCTAGTGCTTTGCTGATATTGCGAAGTGAGCTTGGAAACGCTCTTGAATTGACTGGAATATTGGCTGGAATCGAGAATGCAAGTCCTTGCGCAAGTCCTGGCGAGTGGTAAGGGTCTTGACCAAGAATGACCGCTTTGACGCTTTCTACTGGCGTTAACTCGAGGGCTTTAAAAAATTTCTGAGGTTCTGGTCGGACGTTAGCCAATTCACTCGCCAAGATCGATTGAAGATTGCTTTCCAATGTGCTCCATGCGGAGGATTCAAAATAATCGCCTAGTAGATTGAGCCAATCTTGTGGGATAGCATCTTTGGAAAATGGGGGCATCGAATTACTAATTGCTAGTCTTGGTTGGAGCAAGCTCGTATTGTTTTGGTATTTGGGATGGCTGAAGAATCAGGATCCGCTCATGTTCTAGATCGTCACGATAAAGGATAGGCTGATGCTTTGATTTTCCGTGAGGCTACATAGCACTTTATCTAGGCGTGCATTGGTAATGCGCTGACCATTGATGCTCGCCAATAAATCGCCTGGAGCTAGTCCTGCTGCTTGTGCGGCACCCCCATCTAAAACGTGGGTAATCTTCAGCCAGCCATTCGAGTCAATATGGCGCATGCCTAACTGTAGTTTGATTTTCTCGAGCTTTGTATGGGACTTCGGTTTAACCGAAACATGTTTTGAGGCTATCCATTTTTGAATGGGAATATCCTCGACACCAAAAATGTAGCGTGACTTAAACTCACTCCAGATTTTGATGAAGCCAATGCCAAGTAGCTCGTTTACTAATTCATCAAGGGCGTTTTCAGGGATTCCATCGAATGTGACCCTGTGCTTTTGCCAAATCAATCGCATTAGATCATCTAGAGATTTTTCGTTCCTCGTGATGCGCGAATTTGCAAATCTAGCCCAAGAGCAAGTAGGGCGCCTTTACCGTAATAGCTCACAACGGCATTGGGAGTGTTCTCATCGGCTTGGTAGTACTTAGTCCAAGCATCAAACGAGCTATCGGCTAGGCTTTGCTTTCGTCTACCAGGGCCTCGTAGGATGCCATTCCAATTATCAGAAAGGAGTTTTAGATAGGTGGCTAGATCAATTCGCTTACTGCGAAAGAGTTGCAAATCATCGTAATAGCTTGTAAAGCCCTCGAACAGCCAAAGTAGGCGTGTGTGATTTCGATTGTTAAGTTGGTAGGGCTGTAATGCCTTCGGTTGAATACGCTTTACTAACCAAGCATGAAAATATTCATGACTACATAATCCCAAAAATTCACGATAGCCGACTTCATCAAGCGGGATGTCTTTCTGAGGAATTTGATCTTTGCGACAAAGTAGAGCAGTGCTATTGCGATGCTCAAGTCCGCCGTAGCCATTCCGAACCGCATTTACTAAAAAGACGTAGTTTGAGAATGGCGCCCGTTTTGTTTTAGGTTCAAATAGGTTGATCGTTGCTGAGCAAATTGCTTGCAAATCATTTGCAAGGCGCGATACATCGATTGGATGGATGCAGCCCTGAATGGCCATGCTGTGCGGAGTATTGTTTGCCGTCCAACGCAGGATCCGGAATTCGCCCATAGCTACTGGGTGATCAATTAAATCATCGTAATTTTGCGCAAGATAAAAGCCAAAGCCGCGCGCGTCCGTTTTGGCTGGTGTAAGACTGGTTTGAACTACCCAACTCTCGGCATGCGCGCTTTCTGGTGGTACGAGCGCAAGCGAGCAGGGAATGTGCGTCTGTCCTTTTGCCATCAGGCAAAGGCCGGTTGCATTGAAAAATGCACGTTCAGTGTCAAGATACGCTGCGCGCACGGAGGCATCAAAAGCGTAAACGGTTGTGATAATATCTACGGCTGGCAAAAGCCACTGATCATTATCAATTCGCTCTAGCGCAATTTTTTTCTTTAGTGGATTGGCTATAAATGCTTCGATGGATTCAATATGTTTGGAAAAGTCGCGAATTAAATAGCTACCTGGTATCCAAGCAGGCATCTGCAGAACTTGTTCTGCCGGATTAGGATTGGCAATATGGAGCTTTACCCGAAAGCGATGGCCATAAAGGCCTGCAGGCCATACGGTGTATTGGATTTCTGGCAAATCGGCGGCATTCATATTTGTAGTGCTTACTGTTTCAAAGAGGCTAACTTCTTCTCAATATCGGAAATCTGAACTGCACCAGGAAAGCGACTACCGTCTGTAAAGAAGATGGTTGGAGTGCCAGTAATGCCGTAGGATTTAGCGTAAGTTAGATTTTATCTAATGGATTGGTGCAATCCGACTTACCGTTTGGGCTAACACCATTAATCATCCAGTCCAAATAAGCTTTATTGGGATCAGGGGAGCACCATATTTGCTTTGATTTTTGTATGGAGTCTGCCGAGAGAATGGGGATGAGATAGGTATAGATGGTGACGTTATCCAATTGTTGTAGTGATTTTTCAAGTCGCTTGCAATAACCACAATTAGGGTCAGAAAAAATTGCGATTTGACGAGCACCATTACCGCGTACTGTTTTGAAGGCGTTGGCCTGATTGAGATCCGCCCATTTAATGCGATTAATATCCGCCAATCTTTGCTCGGTGATGTTTTTGCCGGTAGCAAGCTCGATAATTTCGCCTTGGATCAAATATTTGGCTGAGCCATCGGTATAAAAAACCTCATTACTCACAAGGACTTCATAAACTCCGGAAACTGGGCTAGGGGTTACACTTCGCACTTTTGCGTTAGAGCCCAATTTCTTCTGGATCTCCGTTTTAATTTGTTGCTCGGCTTGGGCTTGAGCGGGGCTCACATAAGCAACCCCGACAACAATCAGGGTGGCGATGGTCGCAAGCATTGGCAAAAATTTAGTCAAAATGAATTTCTCCTAATGCGCGTTCAATGAGGCGCTGTTTAACAAAATGACTTTTGTTTACTAGACCGAGACCCCAGTTACGTAACTGCTTCTCTGTCTCGCTAGTCCCTGAAAATAATTTCTTGAGCTTATCGGTCACCCACAGAAGAGCGCTCGTATCCCCCTGGCGTTGGCGTTCATAACGACGAAGTAACGTAAGATCGTCCAATGAGCGAAAAGATTCACGCTTGCTATAGATATTGAGTAGTACAGCAACATCTCGCAATCCTAAGTTCAATCCTTGCCCTGCCAAAGGGTGCATTACATGAGCGGCATCCCCAATCAAAGCAACTTTGGGGTTGGTCTCGGGGCCAATGAAGCGAGCAGCGTGGATCTTTCTTAATGGAAAAGCGGCTGGTGTGGAATTTAGCGTTAACTCGCCGAGTTGTTTTGTGATGGTACCATTGGCAATCGCTGAGAAACGTTCAATCCACTCGGATTGATTGAGTTTTAATAACTCTGCCGCATATTCTGGTGAAGTTGACCACACCATGGACGCCTGCTTATTTGGTAATGGCAACATAGCCACAATATCTCCCCCAGGCAGAAACCACTGAAATGCAGTTTCAAGATGAGGATAAGTGCAAATCCAGTTTGCGACCACGGCACTTTGCGAATAACTTTCTTCGCTAGCGTTGATGCCAATCTTGGATCGAATGGGTGAGTTTGCTCCATCAGCGGCAATCACGAGTTGTGAGCGAATGATGGCGCCACTCCTTAAATGCAAGGTGCTTCCATTGACATCAAATTCTATCTTCCCCGCAACATCAGCAAGTCGTTCCAATTTATTTTGAAAGCGCGATGCCTGATCAAGCGTATGCTCAATCAGACTGGATTCACCAATCCATGCCAATTGTGGTGCGCCAGCTTCAAAGGCAGAAAGATGTAGCTGGTCGTTTTTTTCAGCCCGGTCTCCATAAATGCGCATATCCCGCACAACTTGCAGGCGGCTCTGATCCAATGCATCCCAAACTTGCAAGTGGGCCAGCAGCTTTTGGGTACTCGGTGAAAAGGCGTAAATTCGTTGCCCCCATTGAGGGCCTTCTGGGCTCGGGATAGTTTGATCCAGATCGGGGGCGATTTCGAGGGTTTGAAGCCCTAGTTGTGCCAGCCCAAGGGCGCAAGCCTTGCCGGCAATGCCTCCGCCCACCACCACCACGTCAACGGAACGAATTTGCGAGGAATTGGCGGGCTTTTTGCCTGAATGATTTTGGTGCACTTCTGTCATAACTCGATGATATCGAAACTAGCCCCTTTACAATAAGGTCATGTCTTTGAAATGTGGCATCGTCGGCCTGCCTAATGTCGGCAAATCTACACTTTTTAATGCGCTTACCAAGGCTGGAATCGCAGCGGAAAACTACCCTTTCTGCACAATTGCGCCCAATGTAGGTGTCGTTGAGGTTCCTGATCCCAGATTGGCTGCCTTGGCCGAGATCGTCAAGCCTGAGCGCATTCTGCCTGCCACTGTCGAGTTCGTCGACATTGCTGGTTTGGTGGCCGGCGCCTCTAAGGGTGAAGGTCTTGGCAATCAGTTCTTGGCCAATATTCGGGAAACGGACGCTATTACGCATGTGGTGCGTTGTTTTGAGGACCCGAATGTGGTTCACGTAGCGGGGAAAGTGGATCCGATTGCTGACATCGGCGTGATTGATACTGAGCTAGCGCTATCGGATTTAGCTACAGTAGAAAAAACACTTGCGCGATCCAGTAAGGCCGTCAAATCAGGAAACGATAAAGAGCCCGCCGCTTTAGTTGCCGTGCTGACAAAAGTTCAGGCGCATTTAGATTCTGCACAACCAGTGCGAAGCTTGGATTTGAGTGATGAGGAAAAATTGCTGATTAAACCTCTATGTTTAATCACCGATAAACCTGCGATGTACGTGGCCAATGTTAAAGAGGATGGATTTGAAAATAATCCTCATCTTGAGGCCGTTAAGCAGTATGCCGCTAAAGAAAAAGCTCCGGTTGTCGCGGTGTGCGCGGCAATTGAAGCTGAAATTGCTGATTTAGAGGATGCTGATAAAGCCGAGTTCTTGGCGGACCTCGGGATGAATGAGCCTGGTCTCGATCGTGTCATTCGTGCGGGTTATGCCCTGTTGGGTTTGCAAACCTATTTCACGGCAGGCGTAAAAGAAGTGCGTGCTTGGACTATTCACCAAGGTGATACAGCGCCACAAGCAGCAGGAGTCATCCATACGGATTTTGAGCGAGGCTTTATTCGTGCGCAGACAATTTCGTATGATGATCTCATCCAATTTAAAGGTGAGTCTGGTGCCAAAGAGGCCGGGAAAATGCGTGCCGAAGGCAAGGAGTATGTCGTGAAGGATGGGGATGTCTTGAACTTTTTCTTTAATGCCTAATCTCTTGAAATTTACCGATGTACACAATAAAAAAGCCCTGAATTCAGGGCTTTTTTATTGTGCTCTAAGAGAAAAAGTTTAGGCTGATCGAGTGGTCTTCCCTAGACATTTTGAAATCTTTTCATACCGTTTAACGGCTAGCTTGGTTGGTAGAACTGTTTTTTCGGCCATCTTCATTCGCCGCCATTTTGATGTAGCCTATGGCGCTCAGATTTTTCAAGCGCCCGTGCAGAGTAGCCTGTGATCCAAGTTCGGTTAAGGAAATGAGGTTACCCACCAAAACTGGCTGCTTTGCGTGAGCGGAGGCGATAATTTTGTTTAGAAGGCTTTCTTCGATAGCATCGAGTTTCTTGCCGGGATTGATGCGGTCAAGCGCATCAAGCAAGTTTAGAAAGCGAAGATAGGGAGACTGCTTAGAAATTGTCATATAGGTTGTTTTGGCATTCTTACCGAAAGATTTAAAGCAGTTTATTTTAACTTCTCATTTTAAGCAATTGATATCAGTCAATCGTAATTCAATCCATACTCAAAGTAGTGACTAAATATTTTTGGGGCCTGAGATCGAAGTTGATTGGTATTGTGACAAGTGCAGTTGCTTATGCAATGCTTTTTATATCAATTTATGGCTTACCAGTGAAATCATATTTGGCACTGGGGTTAATTGGATTTATCTGCCGGCTGGATTACGCCTCTTTTTAACGTTAATTTTTGGTGTATCGGGCGCCCTTGGAATTGCCATTGCCTCATTTTTGATCAGTTACTTTGGCGAGTTACCTCCTGATTTAACGCTATGCATTGGAACGGGTTTGATCTCAGGGTTTGCGCCCTATCTAGCTCGGCTTTTTGTTTTTCAGAATATCAAGCTGGAATCGGATTTGAGCAACCTCAGTCTGCCTAAGTTACTAGTATGTATTTTGATCTATGCCTTACTCAGCGCTGGATTGCATCAAGTTTGGTATGCGACCATGAATCTGGAAGACAGCGGAAGTCTTAATCACTTCTTGGCGATGTTTATTGGTGATGTATTAGGATCTCTGCTGCTAATTTCGTTGATCAAAAGTTGCCTTGATTCTTTGAGAAGATTGGGAGGTTTTGATTCACAACGAGTCTATAAGGACGATTTAGGAGAATAATTGGCTAAGTGCAGTTCCGGGATCCGCTGAGCGCATAAATGCCTCGCCAACCAAAAAAGCATTGACTTGATGGTCTCGCATCAGCTGAACATCAGCGCGACTCAGTATCCCAGACTCAGTGACCAGGGTTTTTGTTTTTGGCACTAAAGATAAAAGCGAAAGCGTAGTCTCCAGAGTGACTTCAAAAGTCTTCAAGTTGCGATTATTGATTCCGAGTAAAGGCGTTTTTAGTTCAAGCGCCTGATCTAGTTCGGGTGCGTTATGCACCTCCACTAATACATCTAGACCTAGTTCATGAGCGCATGCCTCGAGCTCTTTCATTTGATTTAATTCGAGACAGGCGACGATCAATAAAACGGCATCTGCGCTGATCGCACGTGCTTCATAAACTTGATAAGGGTCAATAGTGAAGTCTTTGCGCAGAACGGGAATATTGCAAGCAGCGCGGGCTTCCTGCAGAAAGATATTAGAGCCTTGAAAGTAATCAACATCGGTTAAGACAGACAAGCATGCTGCACCATGTTTTTCATAGGATTGAGCAATATCTGCGGGAATAAAGTTCTCGCGCAGAAACCCTTTGCTTAGGCTGGCCTTCTTGATTTCAGTGATCACCCCAGCTTTGCCAGAAGCAATTTTTTGCTTAATTGAGCGAATAAATCCCCTCGGTTTCAAGGCTGCATCTTGGTTATTTGATTCCGCTCTTTCTCGTTGATTGGCCAATGAGACTCGCTTTAAATCGTTGGTGATTTCAATTTTTTTGGTTGCAACAATTTTTTGCAGAATAGCGCTCATGTACGTAAATTTATTTTGATTGGGTTGCGGCAACAAAAGCATCGAGCTTTTGACGGGCGGCGCCAGAAGCAATGACAGCTTTTGCTTTGGTAATGCCGCTGGCAATGTCTGGTGCTACACCAGCAACATAAAGCGTTGCACCCGCATTCAAGCAAACAATATCGCTTGCAGCGCTGGGTTTATTGTCAATAACCCCAAGAACAATCTTTTTAGATTCTTCCGCGTTAGCAACTTTGAAACTATTGGTAGGAGCTGTACTCAAGCCAAAATCAGCCGGATGAATTTCGTATTCATGAACAGCCCCATCCCTTAGCTCTCCCACTAGGGTGGGACCTTCGAGCGAAATTTCATCAAGACCATCGCGGCCATAGACTACGAGAGCATGATCCATGCCAAGTGCTTGCAATACCCGAGCCTGAATACCAACAAGGTCAGGATGAAATACGCCCATTAAAATACGCTTGGTATCTGCAGGGTTGGTTAATGGACCCAAAATATTAAAAATCGTACGTACGCCTAATTGTTTGCGAATAGGCACGACATTTTTCATGGCGGGATGGTGATTCGGTGCAAACATAAAACCAGCGCCAACCTTAGAAATACACTCTGCAACTTGTTCTGCAGACAGTCCAAGGTTCACACCAAGCGCTTCGAGTACATCGGCGCTCCCGGATTTGCTGCTAACGCTGCGATTGCCGTGTTTTGCAATTTTTGCCCCTGCAGCCGCCGCCACAAACATGGCAGTGGTTGAGATATTGAACGTATGGGCACTATCGCCGCCAGTTCCTACAACATCTACAAGATGGGTGCGATCTTTTACATCAACTGAGGTGGCAAACTCACGCATCACTTGCGCTGCCGCGGCAATTTCACCAACAGTCTCTTTTTTGGTGCGCAGGGCAACTAATAATCCAGCGACGAGCTCTGGCGACATTTCGCCGCTCATGATGAGGCGCATCATAGTACTCATTTCATCATGAAAAAGCTCGCGATGTTCAATGCAGCGTTGCAGTGCTTCTTGAGGAGTAATTGCCATATCGTTTTGTGATTATTTACTTATTTTGTAGAAAATTCTTGAGCAGGGCATGACCATGCTCTGAGAGGATGGATTCGGGGTGGAATTGCACGCCTTCAACGGCCAACTGCTTGTGGCGCACACCCATAATCTCACCATCGGAAGACGTTGCAGTAACTTCTAGGCAATTAGGCAATGTCGCATTTTCAATTGCTAGGGAGTGATAGCGGGTCACCTTGGATGGATCTGGTAAGTTTTTGAATACGCCAACACCAGTGTGATGGATATTGTCCGTCTTGCCATGCATCACTTTTTGGGCGCGAATAACTCTCCCGCCAAAGGCCTCCCCAATAGCTTGGTGGCCGAGACAAACGCCCAAAATCGGAATTTTTCCAGCATAGTGTTTGATGGTTTCAACAGAAATACCGGCTTTCGCAGGGCTGCATGGACCAGGTGAAATGCAAATGTGCGCAGGATGAAGTCCAGAAATCTCATCAACGGTAATTTCATCATTACGAAAGACCTTTACTTCCTCGCCGAGCTCAGCAAAATATTGAACCAGGTTATAGGTAAAAGAATCGTAGTTATCAATCATTAGGAGCATCGAGTCCTCCTTGCACTAAATCTGCCGCAGTTAATACTGCACGTGCCTTTGCTTCAGTTTCTTTCCACTCGGCAGTTGGGTCCGAATCCGCTACTACACCAGCACCCGCTTGCGAGTGCAGCATGCCATCCAGAATTATACCAGTTCGAATTGCAATCGCCACATCCATATCGCCCACACCGCGTTTTACAATTTCCATCTCGTCAATGATTTCCATTGCTCGAATTTTTGGGGCGCCAGACAGGGTTCCTGCTGGAAAAGTTGCACGCAATACATCCATATTACTCATATTGTCCAAAAGATTGCCTTCGACTGAACTCACGATGTGTTGTACGTGAGAATATTTTTCAATCGACATTGAGTCGGTCACTTTGACCGAGCCAGTTTTAGCAATCCGACCTACATCATTGCGGGCTAAGTCAATAAGCATCACGTGTTCAGCGATTTCTTTTGGATCAGCCAGGAGTTCTTTTGCAAGGCGCTCATCTTCCTCTGGGTTTGCGCCACGAGGGCGTGTACCTGCCAGCGGGCGAATCGTCACAATTTTTTCTTCTGCACGTTTTTCTTGGCGAACCAGAATCTCTGGAGAAGAGCCAACGATTTGCATATCACCAAAGTCATAAAAGTACATGTATGGCGATGGATTCAATGAACGTAAGGCTCTATAGAGCGCCAATGGTGAGTCGGTAAACGGCTTGCTAATACGTTGACCAATGACCACTTGCATGCAATCACCGGCCAAAATATAGTCTTTTGTTTTGCGAACAGCATCTTCAAAGTCAGCGGCTTTAAATTTGTGAATCAATTCAGTCTTAGTGCTTGCTAATGAAGGTGGCATCGCCACTTGCTTATTGAGGCAAGCGAGATGTTCTTTTAGGCGAGCTTGCGCCTGTTCAAAGCTATCAGCGATGCTTGGATCTGCATAAACAATGAAATAAATTTTGCCAGCAACGTTATCAATAACCGCTAACTCTTCAGTCAGCATGAGTTGTATGTCTGGCACACCAAGTTCGTCTGGTAGAGCATGTTTAGCAAGACGAGATTCGATATAGCGAACAGTGTCATAACCAAAATAACCTGCTAGACCCCCGAGAAATCTTAGAGGGCCCGTTTGCACTGCAACTTGAAAACGCTTGAAATAGGCGTCCACAAAATCAAGTGGATTGTCGGTGTTCGTTTCAACAACCTTGCCATCAGTTACTACTTCATTTATAGGTTGAGTTGGGCTGCCTACAGTGCGAATGATTGTTTTTGCAGGTAGGCCAATAAAAGAGAAGCGACCAAAACGTTCTCCCCCTAAAACAGGCTCCAAATAGATACGTATTTTTGTTGCCAAATGCTTGGCTTAATTTGACATAGAGTGAAAGTGGGGTCTCTAGATCTGCTAAAACCTCTTTCACCAAGGGAATACGATTGAAACCCTGCTTTGCAAGGGCGTTAAATTCTTCGCGTAGCATTAGACTTTTCCTGGCTTTCCTATGCTGCTTAATTCGGTGCGCATCGCCTCAATGACTTGTGCGTAATTATCTTTTCCAAAAATGGCAGAGCTGGCAACAAAGGTATCTGCACCAGCTTTTGCAACTTGTGCAATGTTGTCTACCTTAATCCCACCATCAACCTCGAGACGAATATGTCGTCCAGTTTCAGTGGTGTATCGATCCAAACGGTCTCGTACTTGAGAAATTTTTTGTAGCGTGCTGGGTATAAAGGGTTGGCCACCAAATCCCGGGTTTACTGACATCAGCAATACTAGATCAACAAGATCCAAGGTATGGTTGAGATGATCTAGGGGGGTTGCAGGATTAAACACCAAACCCGCTTGACAACCTTGGTCACGGATTAAATTTAATGTGCGGTTCACATGAGGGCTAGCCTCAGGATGGAAGCTAATTAAGTTTGCACCTGCCTTTGCAAAATCGGGAACGATCCGATCGACAGGTTCAATCATTAAATGAACATCAATCAGCGCGGGCATCCCATTTTTGTTTGCATATGGACGAATAGCCTCACACACTAGAGGGCCAATAGTTAGGTTGGGAACGTAATGGTTATCCATCACATCAAAGTGAATCCAGTCAGCGCCAGCCAATAAAACGTCTTGCACTTCTTTGCCTAAGCAGGCAAAGTCGGCTGACAAAATAGAGGGGGCAATCAGAAATTGACGTTGAGCTGGTGTTTTTTGGCTTTCCATCCCTAGATTCTAGCTTGCAGTTGGCCTTGGGATGGAGCAGAATTCGAGCATGAACCCCCATGAAATCAGCATTACAGTTAAGACTCAGTACCTTCCGGACCAATCTGAGCTAGACAACCGGCAGTTTGTCTTTGCCTACACGGTCACGATCCGCAATACGGGGTCAGCCAGCATTCAGCTTATTGCACGCCATTGGTTCATTACGGATGGGGATAACGACGTTCAAGAGGTTCGTGGACTTGGGGTTGTGGGCCAACAGCCTTTATTACGCTCAGGAGAGCATTTTGAATACACCAGTTGGACCACGCTACCAACCCCAGCGGGAACGATGCGTGGAGAATATTTTTGCGTTACGGAAGACGCACAGTTCTTTCAGGCCCCGATACCAGAATTCGCTCTCGTGATGCCGCGAACCCTGCACTAATCATCGATAAACGATTATTTTTTACCTTTGCCGGTCCACAGGACGATAAAAAGCAGAAGTCCTAGGGCAATAGCGCCCTCAATGACAAACAGTAGCATTGGGTATTGATCCAGTAAATTAGCGATCATGATTTCAAAGATTAAATTAATTCAGGTTAGTGTATTCGCTATTGTGATTGCTTCTTGGGTTGCTGGGTGCTCTACGTCACCTACCCGTGGAACAGGATATCGTTCTGCCGTGCCAGGAGGGGCCCCATCTTCCTATAGTTCACCCATTGCAAGCTTTAGCGCTGTCAATTGGCAAGCCTTGCCTGGTTGGCAAGAAGATGATTTGTCTCAAGCATGGCTAGCATGGCTTAAGAGCTGCGACGTTGTGCGCAAACGCAGTAGTGAAGTAAATTGGCGTCAGGTGTGTGCTCAAGCTAGCAATGTATCCAGTCGAGATACACCAGCAATACGTCGATACTTTGAAGGTAATTTTCAGGCCTATGAAATTCGCAATACCTCAGGCAGCGAAACAGGGTTAATTACTGGGTATTACGAGCCAGTGATGAACGGATCGCTCACTCGAACAAGTGTGTATAACGTTCCTCTGTATGGGTATCCAAGTGCATGGAAAAAAACGAAACCGAATCCAGGGCCAACACGTGCTGAATTAATTAGCTCAGGAGTGCTCAAGGGGTCAGAAATCGCTTGGGTACAAGATCCGGTAGCCGCCGCCTTCATGCAAATTCAAGGTTCTGGAAAAATTCGGTTAGAGGATGGGCGTATTGTCCGCTTAGGGTTTGCTGGCACTAACGACCAACCTTTTAAATCGTTTGCACAATGGTTATTGGATAGAAAAGAAATCACCCGCAGCGAAGCAACCATGCAAGGGATTTCGCAATGGGCAAAGCGCAATCCAGAGCGCGTGAATGAAATGCTTAGCGCCAATCCGCGTTTTGTTTTCTTCAAGGAGCTCCCTGGGAATGTGGATGCCGATTTAGGACCCATAGGTGCATTGGGAGTTCCATTAACGGCTGAGCGAAGCATTGCAATCGATCTTCAGGCGATGCCACTTGGGACGCCCGTGTTTTTATCTACAACCAAGCCATTAAGCAGCCAATCCCTACAAAAGCTAGTGATGGCACAGGATACTGGCAAAGCTATTGTGGGCGGCGTCAGAGCTGATTACTATTGGGGTTCAGGGGATGCTGCTGGGGAAATGGCTGGACGAATGAAACAAAATGGCAAGATGTGGCTATTGTTGCCGCGTTAACGAATACCACCCTAGAAAGAAAATGATGAGCTATAAAACCATTTTGACTGAGATTGATGGCAAGGTTGCTACGATTACGTTGAATCGATCTGAGGTGCTTAATGCACTCAACGATCAATTAATGGATGAGCTTGGCGAAGCACTACTCCATTCTGATGCGAATGATGATATTGGTTGCATCATCGTTACTGGAAGTGAAAAAGCGTTTGCGGCAGGAGCAGATATTGCTTCCATGGCAAAACGTGGCTTGCAAGATGTTTATCGCCAAGACTTCATCTCCAGTAATTGGGAACATATTCTGAAAGTTCGCAAACCTGTGATTGCTGCAGTTTCAGGCTATGCATTAGGTGGTGGCTGTGAGTTAGCCATGATGTGCGACACCATTATGGCGGCCGATAATGCGAAGTTTGCACAGCCCGAAATCAAATTAGGAATTATTCCCGGTGCTGGTGGAGCGCAACGTTTGCCACGGGCTATATCAAAAGCCAAGGCGATGGATTTGGCATTAACCGGTCGCATGATGGATGCGGCCGAAGCGGAGCGTTCGGGTTTGGTGGCACGCGTATTTCCTAAGGCGGATTTATTAAAGGAAGTTAAAGCGATTGCCAAAGAGATTGCGGATATGCCTTTGTTAACAACCATGATGGTGAAAGAGGCGGTAAATACCGCTTATGAAACGACGTTGTCACAAGGCATTCATTTTGAACGCCGTTTGTTTCATGCTTGCTTTGGCACCAATGATCAAAAAGAAGGTATGGCAGCGTTTATCGAAAAGCGTCCGGCAAAATTTACGAATTCTTGAGAATACGCTTTATTTAGCGCGTCAGGATTTTTCTAAGTAACGCTGAGCAAGTTTGACCCAATAGCTCACGCCTACGGGGATCAATGCATCATTGAAATCGTAAGAGGGGTTGTGGAGATGACATGGGCCCATGCCATGGCCTACGGAGCGGTGATCCCCATCGCCATTACCCAGAAAGACGTAGCATCCTGGCTTGTCGAGCAACATAAATGCAAAATCCTCTTGGGGTCAATCGCGGTATTCACATGTTGTTTGCCAACCAACTCGCTCATGACATCACTGGCAAACTCAACCTCTCTCTCATGGTTGATTAATGGTGGATAGTTTCTATCAAACCGAATATCAGCTTGGCAATCAAATGCGCCTGCAACACTGTGAGTAATTTCGCGAAGCCGTTGCTCAATCAAATCCAACACTTCAAGCGTAAAAGTACGCACGGTACCGCCAATAAAGGCGCTGTCAGGAATCACATTGCTAGTCTCGCCCGCATGAAATTGGGTCACAGAGAGAACTGCAGCATCGACTGGACGCTTATTACGTGTGATGATGCTTTGCAGGGCGATGACAACCTGTGCACCAGTGAGAACAGGATCGGCGCTGTTATGCGGAAGTGCGGCATGCCCACCTCTGCCAGTAATCGTGATCTCAAAGGTATTGCTGGAGGCCATCATGGGACCAGCAGTCACACCAAAGTGGCCAGCAGACAAGCCAGGCCAGTTGTGTAAACCAAAGATGGCATTACAAGGGAATTGTTCAAACAGACCATCTTTAATCATCTCGCGCGCCCCCCGCCCCCTTCTTCAGCGGGCTGAAAAATAAAAATGACAGTGCCTTTGAAATCACGATGATTAGATAAATACTGTGCAGCGCCTAATAGCATGGCGGTATGACCATCATGACCGCAAGCATGCATCTTTCCAGGGTTGCGAGAAGTGTGGGCAAAATTATTATGTTCTTGCAGTGATAATGCGTCCATGTCGGCACGCAGACCAATCATTTTTCCTGGGCCAAGATCGCCATCCAGTCTTCCAATAACGCCAGTTTTGCCCATACCGCGAAATACAGTGATGCCCCAACTGGACAATGCTCCTGCAACTAGATCGGATGTGCGCGTCTCTTCAAAACGTAATTCAGGGTACGCATGAATATTGCGTCGAATTCCTTGAATCGCCTCTGTGGATTCCGCTATTTCAGGGAGTAAATGCACCCCTTCATCTTAGCCCAAAGTGGGCTGCGGCGCACTTAATTGGGGAAGTTCTAGGGTCTTATTTTGGTAATTGAATGTGCTGCGCAGCACATTCAAGTGCTTCAATAGTGTAGGGGCTGTGGGCAGCTTCTTTGAGCTCAGATGGCAATTCTGGAATTAACCCTAAAAACGGGGCATCAATTTTGGAGCAAAGCGTTTCAATATTTTCAGATAAAAATTGCATCTCCGGCGTCAGGGTATTTCCAATCCAACCAGCAATTCTTAAGTTGCGCGATTGAATTGCCTCTACGGTAAGAATCGCATGATTAATACAACCCAGCTTTAAGCCTACAACCAAAATGATGGGCAAGCCAATTTGTTCGGCAAATTTTCCTAAGTCCTCGGATTCATTTAATGGCGTTAAAAAGCCACCAGCTCCTTCAGTTACTACACAATCACATCGCTCTTCAATTGTGCGAAAAGACTTCATCAGCACTTCAAGTTTTAATTCCATACCTTCGGATTTGGCAACGAGATGGGGTGCAGCTGGAGTATTCAGTATGTAAGGACATAGATTTAGCCCTTCGCAGGCATTGCCTAGGGCGGTGCGCAGAGCTTCAATATCCTCATTGAGTAATTGACCGTCACTTCCTTGATATGTCCCAGCAACTACTGGCTTAAACCCAAGAACCGATTTACCCCGTGCTCTGAGTTGAACGATGAGGGCTCCACATACTAATGTTTTTCCAACTTCAGTATCAGTGCCAGTAATAGAGTATCCAGAGTGATTGCTCATGAAAGCTTTTTCTCAATCGCATGTTGTTCAATTGATTTCAGTGTATTAATAAGTGCGCGCAAATTATCTTCAGTGTGGTTTGCTGAGAAAGTGATGCGCAAACGGGAACTTCTAATTGGTACGGTTGGCGGGCGAATGGCTGGGATCCAATATCCCGCTTCGTCTAGTAATTTGGCTGCTAGCAAAGCACTGGCATTGCTACCAAGAATCAGTGGTTGAATGGGGGTGCAGGAGGCAACCTTTTTCCAACTAGAGAAAACCATTTCTTGTCGCCAAATATCAATTAAGCGATGTAGGTGTGCGCGACGTTGTTGCCTTCATCCGATTCAATAATCTCTAGGCTTCTGAGCAATGCATGGGCTATTGCAGGGGGTGTTGCCGTACTGTAAATATAAGGGCAACCTTTTTGAATCAACCACTCGATAAACGAATCCTGTGTGCAAATAAAAGCGCCGCTAACGCCAGCAGCTTTACCTAGGGTGCCGATATAAATGATTCGATCGGAGCAAATGTTTTCCTGCTCTAGAATGCCGTGACCATGCTCTCCTAAAACCCCGAACCCGTGGGCGTCGTCTACCAACAAAAGTGCATCGTATTGCTTAGCAATTACCAACAGTTTTTTGATGGGTGCAAGATCACCATCCATGCTGAAAACACCATCCGTCACAATGAGCTTGAGAGGTTTGACATCTTTTTAAGCTGATCATCTAGTGAGTTTGGAATCGTGTGATCAAAGAGGGTGACCGAAGTGCTCGTTTGGATGCTTGCCAGGCGAACACCGTCAATCAGTGAGGCATGATTGAGTTTGGCAGAGTAAATGCTCGCACTACCTTGTGGCGCAAGCCTTACAAGTCCAGTGATGGCTGTTAAGTTAGTGAGATATCCTGTGCTAAAAAATAATGCATGCGCATTGGGGATATGTTCACTTTGAAATAAGGCCAATCGTTTTTCTAGCTGCTCGTGCGCAATGCTGTGGCCGCTAATAAGATGTGAAGCACCACTACTCGCGCCATATTTTTGTGCTCCCTCAGATAATGCTTTGGTAATTTCTGGATGGTTTGCAAGACCAAGGTAGTCATTGCTACAAAAAGCTTTTAGTTTGCGATCATCGACCAGTGCCACTGTGTCACATGCCAACTGATTAGTGCGCAATTTACGCTTGAGTAATTGGTGATCTAAGTCGGTAATTTGATCCTCTGCCAACTTAAGTGCATTAAAGTTGTTTAAAGAATTAGCCATTTAAAACTAGATTCAAAGCGCGTTGTACTGATTGACCCATTTGTTCAGTTTCTTGAGCAGAGAGAATATAGGGCAGCATGACATAAATTGTATTGCCAATGGGGCGAATAAAACAACCTCTTCAAACATTTGGCAAACATTTCTCGAGGAAATGTATTGATGCTTTTGAGGGCGGACGGTTTGCATCAAAGGCCAAAATCATGCCTTGTTGACGCCAAAATTCAATTCGAGGATCGAATTTTGCCCAGGCAAATGCATTAGCTAATTCTTGAGAGCGACCAATATTTCTTTCAAGAACATTTTCTGTTTCAAATATGTTGAGACAAGCTAATGCCGCCGCACAAGCTAGCGGGTTACCCGTATAAGAATGGGAGTGTAAGAACCCTTGCTTAGTTTGATCCTGATAGAAGGCACGATAAATTTTTTTAGTTGTCATGCAAAGTGATAGTGGTAGATAGCCACCACTAAGTCCTTTGGAAAGCGTTAGAAAATCTGGCCAAATTTCCGCATGTTCGCACGCGAAGAATTTACCGCTGCGACCACAGCCGACAGTGATTTCATCGGCAATTAGATGAACTTGATAGCGCTCACAAAGATCTTTAACGCAACGTAAATATTCTGGCGAATACATTGCCATTTGGCCGGCACATTGTACGAGTGGTTCAATCACAATCGCTGCAATCTGTTCATGTTCTTTGGCAAACAATTGCTCTACTTCGTGCGCAGCATTGATAGCAACAGTCTCGGTACTCTCGCCTTGTTTCGCTTTGCGTGCATCAGGCGACATCACGGTATAGATATCTTGTAAAAGCGAGCCGTATGCTTTCACGAAAAATAGCAACATCTGTGACGGCCAGTGCGCCAAGCGTTTCTCCGTGATATCCGTTTTCAAGATAAACAAATTTTTTCTTTTGAGATTTTCCATTGAGCTGCCAAAAATGGTGATTCATTTTGAGGGCAATCTCTACTGCGGAGGCGCCATCCGATGCATAAAAGACGTGACCTAGATTCCCTTTGGTTAGGGCGGTGAGTTTTTCAGAAAGTTCTACAACTGGTTGATGCGTAAAACCCGCGAGCATAACATGCTCAATTTTTTCGAGTTGTGCGGTGATTGCATTGTTAATCTGAGGATTTGCATGACTAAATAGATTGGTCCACCAAGAGCTAATGCAATCAAGCAGCGCATTTCCTTGCTCGTCATAAAGCCAGCCCCCTTTTCCTTTAGCAATTGCAACCAAAGGAAAGGATTCATGATGCTTCATCTGTGTGCAGGGGTGCCAAACGGCATTTAGGCTGCGATCAACGAGGCTGGCTTGATTTAAATCAGAAATAACCTTTATGTTTGATATTTGACCACTAGTTTTTCCTGTTTCAGCTCTGTATCTGTTATGTTTATGCCTTGGATTCACCCATTTTCTGGAATTTGCCCATGTTGGACGCCCAAACTGCTGAAAAACCCCTTACATAAGTCAAATCAAAGGCTGATCTACGCAAAGAGCTTGATTTGGCGGGTGAATGGACTGTGGCCAAGGTAGAGGCTTTATTTGACCTCCCTTTCAATGAGTTGATGTCTAAGGCTCAGGAAACCCACAAGGCCTATTTCCCTGAGGGTGACGTGGAATTGGCCACCTTGCTGTCTATTAAGACCGGTGGTTGCCCAGAAGACTGTGGTTATTGCCCTCAAGCGGCGCGGTATGACACCGATGTCAAAGCTGAAAAGTTGATGGGTTTGGAAGAGGTTTTAGAAGCAGCTAAAGCGGCGGGCTCTAATCGTTTTTGCATGGGGGCTGCCTGGCGTGAACCAAAAGATCGTGACATTGAAAAAGTCACGGCGATGATTAAAGGTGTCAAGGCGCTAGGTCTTGAAACCTGTGCAACACTGGGTATGCTTGAAGCAGATCAAGCGCAGGCATTATCCGATGCCGGCCTTGATTTTTATAACCACAATTTGGATACCAGCGAAGATTTTTATCGCTCAGTTATTTCAACCCGCGGTTATCAGGATCGTTTAGATACGATTTCTAACGTGCGCTCAGCTGGTATGTCAGTTTGTTGTGGTGGCATTGTTGGTATGGATGAATCTCGTGAACAACGCGCAGCTTTTTTAACGCGTTTAGCCAACTTAAGCCCTTCTTACCCAGAGTCTGTTCCAATTAATCATTTGGTCCCTGTTGCAGGTACTCCACTAGCAGAACAAAAGCCGTTAGATCCACTTGAATTTGTGAGAACAATTGCTGTTGCACGTATCACGATGTCAGAAGCGCGCGTGCGTTTATCGGCTGGCAGGCAAGAGCTTGGAAGGGCTGTTCAGGCCATGTGTTTCTTGGCTGGAGTCAATTCTATTTTTTACGGTGAGCAACTACTCACTACCGGTAATCCCGGAGCAGAACAAGACCATGCGCTCTTGGCAGAATTGGGTCTTAAGACCAAGCAAAGCTGTAAAGCTGAGGTTTTGGTCTAAGGTATTGACCAATGCCATCAATGCTTGATCGTCTCATTATTGAGTTTGATACAGCCTTAAGATCCGTTGTGGGTGGCGCAAATTCGGGTCGTCCAACGCCAGGATCTTCCGTTGAAAAAACGACATCATTAGATGCGGCACAACGTAAACATGCTGCAGGTTTAATGCGCGTTAATCATGTTGGTGAAGTATGTGCGCAAGCGCTGTATCAATCGCAAAAACTTGTCGCGAGAAATCCTGAAATTCAAGCCATGCTAAATCACTCTGCGCAAGAAGAGATGGATCATTTGGCGTGGTGTGAAACGCGCCTACATGAGCTTGGCTCACATACAAGTTATCTCAATCCATTGTGGTACGCAGGATCCTTTGCTATTGGTTTAGCAGCTGGTATAGCAGGTGACAAGTGGAGTTTGGGTTTTGTCGTGGAGACAGAAAAGCAAGTTGAGAGCCATCTAGAGAGTCATTTAGAAAAATTACCAGAAGAAGATCATCGTTCACGTGCAATCGTGGATCAGATGCGCATGGATGAAATTGAACATGGACAAGCAGCGTTGCATGCTGGTGGAGTGACCTTGCCCGAGCCCATTCAGAAAGCGATGAAACTCGCTGCTAAAGTGATGACGACCACCGCGTACAAAATTTGATCCTTAGGAAGCAACCTTTACAGGCTAAAAAATAATTTTTTGGTGATTTTGGGTTTTTTCGCTCGTTGTCT
>CAZXSX010000003.1:5661-29053 GCA_964643245.1 uncultured Polynucleobacter sp. | reverse complement strand
CTTTGTTTCAAGTAGTAATTTTATTAGCATTATTTTCTGAACATATGACGCTAAGTGTTTGTAAACACTAGAGAAATTCCTAAAAAATACCTCAAAACACTTGACCCTCTGAATCCGATCCTCTAAAGTGGGAGGAAGTGTGAAAAAGTGGGGTAAATGGTGTTTCAAGGTGCGTCAGCTCTCAATTTAGATGCAAAAGGCAGGATGTCGATCCCGGCAAAGCATCGTGATGCCCTTTTGGTGCAGGGTGAGGGACGTGTCACCCTAACAAAGCACCCAGACGGTTGCCTCCTGTTATTCCCAAGACCAGAGTGGGAAAGTTTTCGCGCAAGAGTTGCGCAGTTGCCAATGGATGCACATTGGTGGCGAAGAATTTTTCTAGGAAATGCAGCTGAGGTCGACCTTGATACGACAGGTCGTGTTTTAGTAGGTCCAGAGTTGCGTAACGCAGCGGGGATTGAAAAAGAAGTGATCTTGCTTGGTATGGGAAGTCACTTGGAGTTGTGGGACGCAGCTACCTATGCTGCAAAAGAGCAGGCTGCGATTGCACAAGGCATGCCTGAAGCACTAAAGCAATTCAATTTTTGATGACAGGGTGCTATGAACAATACTCATCGCCCAGTGTTGCTGGCCGAGGCGGTGACGGCGCTGACCAATGGCCCGCTCATTCAACATCAAAACCCTGCGCAGAGCATCCTAATCATCGATGGAACATTTGGGCGCGGTGGCCACACACAAGCTTTGCTCAAACAATTGCCGGCAAGTGCGCGCATGATTTCATTCGACAAGGATTTAGATGCGATTGCCGTGGCAAATCAAATCAACGATCAGCGCTTGACAGTTGTGCACGACAGTTTTGCGCACATGGATCAGTATGCGGAAGCGGAATCCGTCGATGGAATTATGTTGGATTTAGGAATCAGCTCACCTCAAGTAGACGAAGCGCATCGGGGGTTTTCTTTTCGTCGCGAAGGCCCACTCGATATGCGGATGAATACCAATCAAGGTCAAACTGTCGCAGAGTGGTTGGAGGATGCGCCGTTGGAGGAAATCACGAGCGTGATTAAGGCTTACGGTGAAGAGCGTTTTGCCTTTCAAATCGCAAAAGCCATTGTGGCTAAGCGAGAGGAGGGGTTGCCTCCCAAAACAACGACGCAACTGGCAAGTCTTGTGGCAAGCGCGGTGCGTACGCGAGAGGTGGGGCAAGATCCGGCAACAAGAACCTTTCAAGCATTTCGCATCTTTATTAATCGCGAATTAGACGATCTGGAATTAGGGCTTAAAGCTGCCTTGAAATTATTAAAGCCAGGAGCTCGTCTTGCTGTAATAAGCTTTCATTCGTTGGAAGATCGCATCGTGAAGCAATTTTTGCAAGCTCATGCAAAAGTAGAAATTCCTCGTGGCCTACCGGTTCGCGAAAAAGATTTACCTCAAAGTACTCTTGAAATTATTGGCCGTGTTAAACCAAGCGAGTCCGAGATTGCCGAAAATCCTCGCGCACGCTCGGCGATCATGCGTGTAGCGGAAAAGCGTATGGGGGCATTCGCATGAATCGTGCCACCTTAACCTTATTGGCCTTGTTGTTGATTTGCGCTTTATCGTTGGTAGCCGCTCAACAGCGTGCACGCAAACTGTTTATAGCGCAAGAGCGCGCGCAAATTGAAGAGCGTAAATTGAATCAGGAGTGGTTGCGTCTTGAATATGAACAACGCAATCTTTCCAAGTCTGCGCGAATTCGTGATGTGGCTCGGAATCAATTACGCATGGTGCCAATTTCTCCCGAACGTACTTTGTACTTGAAGGAGGCTCAATGAGGCCAGTAGGTTTTTCAACTACCCCAAATTTAGTATTGCGTCTGCCAATGTGGCGGTCACGCTTGATGCTGTTCCTTTTATTCTTTGTATTCATGTTGCTATTGCTGCGTGCCTTCTGGATTCAGGGCCCAGGCAATGCGTTTTATGAGGCAAAGGGAGTGCGCGGTACTCAACGTGAATTGGAATTACCTGCGAGCCGAGGAAAAATTTTGGATCGCAATGGCCAAGTGATTGCCACTAGTCTTGAGACGAAGTCGATTATTGCTTACAACGATACAGTGCCTGATGACTTGGCTGCAGACAAGGTGCAAAAGCTGGCTAATTTATTGCAAATTAGTGAGGCAGAGTTACGTAAAAAACTGAAGGACGAGCGTAAGCAGATTTTCTTGAAGCGCCAAGTTGATCCAGAAATTGCGCAGCAGATTAAGCAACTCGAAATTCCTGGCATTGGTCTAAATAACGAATATCGCCGCTTCTATCCTGAAGGTGAAGCAATGGCGCACGTTGTTGGTTTTACTAATGTTAACGATAAAGGCCAAGAGGGCATGGAGCTCTCTCGAGAGAAAGATCTTGCTGCGCATCCTGGTCAAAGACGAGTGGTAATTGATCGTCTTGGCCGTGTTGTTGAAGATGTCGCGATTGAACAGTTGCCGCAAAACGGTAAAGATTTACAGCTCTCCATTGATAGCAAGATTCAATTTTTAGCCTACAACGCATTAAAGAGCGCAGTTGAGCAGCATCGGGCAAAAGCAGGCGGTGCAGTGGTGCTAGATGTTCAAACCGGAGAAATTTTGGCGTTAGCGAATTACCCAAGCTACAACCCAAACGATCGCAAAAATTTAACGGGAGAGCAGCTGCGCAATCGTGTTCTCACAGATACCTTTGAGCCTGGCTCTACGATGAAGCCCCTGACAGTTGCCATTGCTCTAGAAAAGGGCGCAGTGACACCAAATCAGAATATGGCGATTGGCTCTAGTTATCTTGTGGGCCCCAAGCCAATTACCGATACTCATCCTTACGGTAATTTGACGGTTGCCCAAGTTATTCAGAAGTCGAGCAATATCGGCACAGCAAAGATTGCCATGAATAACCTCTCGCCAGAAGAAATGTGGGACTTTTACACAGCTGTTGGATTGGGGCAGTCACCTAAGATTGGATTTCCTGGCGCGGTTGCTGGGACTGTACATCCTTTCAAAAAATGGATGCCTACTGATCAGGCGCGAATTGCATTTGGCTATGGCATTTCTGCATCACTTTTTCAAGTGGCTCTCGCATACACCGTATTTGCACGCGATGGTGAATTAGTGCCACTCACCATTGAGCGAAGCCCAGATACGAAACCTGGTACACGTGTGCTTTCCGCTAAGACAGCGATTGAGATGCGCGAAATGTTAGAGACCGTGACAGAGCCAGGCGGTACGGCAGTTAAGGCGCAGGCCGAGGGATATCGTGTAGGCGGTAAGACCGGTACAGCCCATAAATTAGTTGGTAAGGGTTACGGCAATAAATATCGCGCCTATTTTGCTGGATTGGCTCCCATCAGCTCTCCAAGAATTGTGGTGGCAGTGATGGTCGATGAACCTACTGGCGGGAGTCACTATGGCGGCGATGTAGCTGCACCAGTCTTTTCTACGATTGTTGGTGAAACATTAAGAGCACTAAATGTTCTTCCTGACAGTAAGGTCAAGCAAATGGCTTTGGATGATAAGAAGCCAGCAGACGTTCGTACTGCAAATACGCAAACGCAACATGTGGCACTGAAACGATGAGGGCGGCCTTGAAAATAGAACCCAATCATCTGATTGAGCACCTGCATTCTCTAGTAGATGCGTCGGCTAAAGTGAGTGCTGACAGTCGCTACATTCAGCCAGGAGATATCTTTTTTGCCTATCCAGTTGGGCATGGAAAAGCGTTGCGTGATGGGCGTCAATTTATTGATGCTGCATTGTCAAACGGTGCTGCTGCAGTGGTTTACGATCCAATTGAGTTCGATCATCATTATTTAGATCATCCTCAATGTTTTGCTGTTGAAAACCTTGCTCATAACGCAGGAAAGCTCTGTGCTCAGTGGTACGGCGAGCCAAGTAAGCAATTAAACATGATTGGCGTTACTGGAACGAATGGCAAAACCAGCATTACACAATGGTTGGCCAAAACATTAGATCAGCCAAGCCATCGCACTGCCGTTTTAGGGACCCTGGGAACCGGCTTTCCCGGTGTACTGGAAAAAACGGGGTATACCACCCCAGACGCACCAAAACTACAAACCCAATTAAAAGCGTTATTAGATGCCGGTGCAGAACAAGTTGTGATGGAGGTTTCTTCGCATGCTCTTCATCAAGAGAGAGTCGGTGGCGCTTGGTTCAATTGCGCTGTGTTTACAAACTTGACGCAAGATCATCTCGATTACCACGAGAACATGGCAAATTATGCTGAGGCAAAAGCAAAGCTATTTAATCAGCCAGGATTAGATCATGCGGTAGTGAATTTGGATGACTCCTTTGGGCGCGAGCTGGCGATGAATCTCTTAGCTCGAAAGGAGCTGCAGGTATGGGCCTATGCCCTAAATAGAAATGCATTCAATGGCTTTGAAAAGTTCGGCGATCGTTTACAGCGTATCTACGCTACCGATACTGTTTTCAATGGCGCTGGATACAACTCTGTTTTCACACAAGAAGGTTTCGCTTCTCATCCATTGCCTATTTCATTGCTGGGGGAATTTAATCTCAGTAACGCGCTTGCGGTCTGGACCGTTTTGCTGACCCAAGGCATTGCTACTGATGAAGCAAGCAAACGAGTAAGTCAATTGCAGTCAGTGATAGGCCGAATGGAATTTATTTCCTTAGGTAAGCATCCAAAGTCGGATGGTCCCTTAGCAATTGTTGACTATGCGCATACTCCGGATGCGCTACTAAAAACATTAGAGTCCTTGCGATCCATTGCTGATCAACGTGGTGGAAAGTTGTGGTGCGTATTTGGATGTGGTGGCGATCGTGATAGTGGCAAACGTTCTCAAATGGGTGCAGTTGCCGCAAGCTTAGCTGACCAAGTGATTGTTACCAGCGATAACCCTCGCTCTGAGGATCCGCAAGCGATCATGGCGGTGATTTGTCAGGGCATCCCAGCGCATGTCAATGCACAAACAATCGCCGATCGCGCCGCGGCGATCATGGCTGCAATTCGACATGCTGATATGCGTGATGTTGTCTTAGTTGCAGGTAAGGGTCACGAAACTACCCAAGAGATTCACGGCAAAACTTTTGACTTTTCAGATCAAGAGCATATTCGTCTTGCTGCGGGAGGATTGATCTGATGGCAATGATGTCGCTTGCACAAGTTCACGCTATGTTGCCAGGTAGTGCTTTATTGAATATTTCATTAGAGGCAGCAGATGTATTGACTCTCAGTAGAGTTGGAACGGATAGCCGCCAAATTGATGCGGGCGAGTTGTTTGTCGCTTTATCTGGAGAACGATTTGATGCTCATAACTTCTTAGCAGAAGTTGCTAACAAAGGAGCTGGAGCTGCAGTAATCAGTAGTAAAGAAAAGTGCCCTATAAATTTACCTGCAGTATGCGTCAGTGATACGCGTGTTGGTTTGGGTGATCTCGCAAAAGCTTGGCGCGCAAAGCATGAGATTCCTCTGGCTTTGGTAACTGGTAGTAATGGTAAGACCACTGTCAAAGAAATGATTGCATCGATCTTTAAGGTGGCCGTTGGCGAGTCTCACACATTAGTCACCAACGGCAATCTCAATAATGACATTGGTTTGCCTTTAACTTTGTTGAAATTGGATGCGGATGATCGACTTGCCGTGGTTGAGCTTGGCATGAATCATCCTGGCGAGACTGCACAATTAGCAAAAATTGCTCAAGCAAATATTGCGCTTATCAATAACGCGCAACGTGAGCATCAAGAATTTATGGCTACGGTGGCCGCAGTCGCTGAGGAGCATGCTGATGTCATCCGCGCATTACCTCAGAATGGGGTTGCGGTATTTCCGGCGGATACAGAATTCGCATCAGTATGGCATGAGGCTGCTGGCACAAGAAAAGTGATTGATTTCGCTCTGACGCCTTCCGCATCGAATGTAAAAGCTTCGGTGCCTGGCCGCCTATTAAATAATGGCCATGTGGAGGTTGCGACAGATAGAGGAACCATACAGATTCAACTGAATACGCTTGGCAACCACAATGTACGCAATGCTTTGGCTGCAACAGCGGTAGCGCTAGCAGCAGAAATTGGTCTTGAAGAGATCAAACAAGGTCTCGAGTCATTTATGCCGGTAAATGGACGTATGCAGGCGAAAAAAATTAGCTCGAACGTCACCTTGATCGATGACAGTTATAACGCTAATCCCGATTCAGTTCGTGCTGCTATTGATGCATTGAGACAGTCTGGAAATCTTTCCTGGTTGGTATTAGGTGATATGGGTGAAGTTGGTGATCAAGGACCTGAGTTTCATCATGAGGTTGGTGCCTATGCTGGACAACAAGGAATTGCCAAGCTATTTGTTTTGGGTGATCTATGTCACTGTGCTCTTCAGGGCTTCCAGGAAGCTGCCAAAAAAATCTCAACTTCTCAGGGATTGCATTATTCAGATGTCGATAGCTTGATTGCTCAATTACGAGATGCATTGCAGACACAATTGGCTAATAGCAATGAGCATCTCAACATTTTGGTTAAAGGTTCTCGTTTTATGCGCATGGAGCGTGTAGTGCAAGCCTTGTTAGAGGAGGCTAAAACATGCTCTTAATTCTGGCGCAATGGTTGCAAGATGATTTTGGATTTTTGCGAGTCTTTAACTACATTACCTTTAGGGCGGTGATGGCAACAGTGACGGCTCTATTAATTGGGTTAGCTGCTGGACCATGGGTTATACGAAAATTGACCGCGCTAAAAATGGGACAAGCTGTTCGCACAGACGGCCCTCAAACTCATTTGGTGAAATCTGGAACGCCAACTATGGGCGGTGCGCTCATTCTGATTGGCATTTTTGTTTCTTGCATGCTTTGGGCCGATCTGAGTAATCGCTTTATTTGGATTGTCATGATCGTAACCTTTGGTTTTGGCGCAATTGGTTGGGTTGATGACTACCGTAAGGTGGCGCGCAAAGATCCCAAGGGGATGGCTTCAAGAGAAAAGTTTTTCTGGCAAACGCTCATAGGCTTATTTGCTGCAATTTATTTGGCGTTCTCAGTATCTGAAGTGAATAACCTCAAAGTGCTCCAATTATTTTATGAGTGGTTCAAGAGTGGTTTCGCATTAGATCTTCCAGCGAAAACGGATTTATTAATCCCATTCATGAAGGAAGTGAGCTACCCATTAGGCATGATGGGCTTCATTATTTTGAGTTACTTGGTGATTGTTGGGAGTAGTAATGCTGTGAATTTGACAGATGGTCTTGATGGCCTGGTGATCATGCCCGTGATTCTAGTGGGCGGAGCGTTAGGTGCATTTGCATATGTCATGGGTAATGCAATTTACGCTAAGTATTTACTTTTTCCCTACATTCCGGGTGCAGGTGAATTAATGATTTTCTGCGGCGCTATGGGTGGAGCGGGTTTGGCTTTCCTTTGGTACAACACTCATCCCGCGCAAGTGTTTATGGGTGATGTAGGGGCCTTGGCTTTAGGTGGTGCGCTCGGAACTATTGCCGTCATTGTGCGTCAAGAAATTGTTCTCTTTGTGATGGGTGGCATTTTTGTTGCCGAAACACTCTCAGTCATGTTGCAGGTGTTTTGGTTCAAGCTAACTAAAAAACATTTTGGCGAAGGGCGCCGCATTTTCAGAATGGCTCCTTTACATCACCATTTTGAATTGGGTGGTTGGAAAGAAATTCAAGTTGTTGTGCGTTTCTGGATTATTACGATCCTGTTAGTTTTGATTGGTCTATCTAGCCTGAAATTGCGTTGAGCCAAAGAATCCTATGCCGACCTTAGAAAATACCTTTGCTAATCCTGCTGCCGTTGCAGATTTAGGTTATCAGGCACCGCACCGATTCCTTGTTCTTGGATTGGGAGAGTCTGGTGTCGCAATGGCGAAGTGGTGTTTACGCAATGGCGCCAAAGTACGCCTTGTTGATACACGTGAGCGAGGATCGTTCACTGAAAAACAACTCGCGTGGCTTGCAGAGCTTGAATTCGCGGGCTTAAAAGATACCCACTTTGGACCCCTCGATGACGAGCTGCTGAATGAGGTCGATGTCATTGGCATTAGTCCAGGCCTATCTCCTTTGCAAGAGCCGACTGAATCCTTTTTGGTGAAGGCTCGCAAAGCCCGCATAGACGTTTGGAGTGAAATTGAATTCTTTGCGCGTGCCATGGCTGCGCTCTCTCGTATGGCGCAAGTGAAAGAATCAGGCTATTCATCATCAGTGCTTGCAGTAACAGGTACAAATGGGAAGACAACCACGACCGCCCTTACTGGGCAGCTTTGCGAAAGAGCTGGCAAGAAAGTTGCGGTTGCGGGCAATATTAGTCCGGCAGCGCTCGATAAGCTGATGAGTTGTCTAGATGGTGCTGATCAGCTTGAGGACATGCCGGATATTTGGGTATTAGAGCTTTCCAGCTTTCAATTGGTTTATACCGATTCCTTAAATGCTACAGCAGCTACGGTTCTCAACATCACCCAAGATCATCTGGATTGGCATGGTGATATGTCGGCATACATGCAAGCGAAAGCAAGAATATTTGGCGCCGACACGGTTTGTATTCTGAATCGCGATGATCCTGTCGTTATGAGTTTGTTGACCGATGATCAAAAAGCGGAAAAAACCGTTGTCACCTTTGGTTCTAATCGTCCTGATGAGCAGGGCGCATTCGGAATTGAGCACGATTTGCGAGCCGGTGGCATTGATTGGTTGGTATGGGCTGAAGTGGATGAGGATCTTGAGCCTAAGCCAAGGCGTCGTCGCAAGTCTGCAGCAGTTGAAGAGGGTGAGCCATTGCGCTTGAAGCGTTTAATTTCGGCAGATGCATTGCGTATTCGAGGTCGCCATAACGCATTAAATGCACTTGCTGCTCTCGCTCTAGCACGAGCAGCTAATTTGCCGATGAATGTATTGCTTCACGGTTTACGCGATTATCAAGGCGAGCCACATCGTGTACAGAGTATTGCGATCGTGAACGATGTTGAGTATGTAGATGACAGTAAGGGTACGAATGTGGGTGCAACGGTCGCTGCATTAAATGGGTTAGGTAGTAATGAAGCTGGAAAGCGCATTTGGCTCATCGCAGGAGGCGATGGGAAGGGTCAAGACTTTAGCCCATTGCGAGAGCCCGCCCTTCGTTTTGTGAAAGGTGTCTTCCTCATTGGTAAGGACGGAGAGAGGATTGCGCAAGCATTAGGCGCTGACATCCCTTGTACCAATAGCGGCAATTTACAAACGGCGGTTCAAGCTGCCGCAGCTAAAGCAGTCTCAGGAGACTTGGTTTTGTTGTCTCCTGCATGTGCCAGTCTAGATCAGTTCCGAGATTACAAAGAGCGTGCACACATGTTCGCTTCTGAAGTTGAAGAGCTGGGTATGCGATTCGAGGGGGTTCAAGCATGAACTTAAGAGAAAAATTATTTCCACAGAATCGTCTCAGCCTAGATCGATTCTGGAATTTCTCTAGAGGTGGAATCGATAATTTCCGCACGGGACTGCGTGATGCTGTTTCGGGTGTTGAGCAAACACGTTCACGCATGATGGAGTATGACCAATTATTAGTGTGGGCAGTTTTATCCCTAATGCTGATTGGCTTGGTGATGGTGTACTCCGCTTCAATTACATTGGCAGATGGCCCCAAATATGCCAATTACAGTAGTAACTACTTTTTAGTGCGGCATTTAATTTCATTAGTGATTGCAATTGTGGTGGGTATTTGGGCATTCAAAATCCCATCTAAGGTATGGGATCGTTACTCGCCAGTGATTTTTGGTTTTACGGTTCTATTGCTGGTTTTGGTTCTCATTCCTGGGATTGGTAAGGGTGTCAATGGAGCCCGACGTTGGATTCCTTTGGGGGTGATGAATTTTCAGCCATCCGAGCTAATGAAGTTCGCTGCTGTGATCTTTGCCGCAAGCTACACCGTACAACGACAGGAGTATTTGCATTCTTTCTCTAAGGAAATGTTGCCAATGGGTATTGCAGTTGCACTGGTTGGTGGCCTTTTAATGAAAGAGCCGGATATGGGTGCATTTGTTGTTGTTGCTCTCATTGCATTTGGAATTTTGTTTTTGGGCGGAATTAATGCCAAGCTCTTTGGTGGCTTGATTGTGGTAGGGTTATTAAGCGGGGCTGCAATGATTGCGCTTTCCCCTTTCCGTCGCGGCCGTATGTTGGCGTTCATGGATCCATGGCAGGTAGAGAATGCAGCAAACAAAGGCTATCAATTAACCCATTCGCTAATGGCATTTGGTCGAGGCGAATGGTTTGGAACTGGGCTTGGTGGAAGTGTTGAAAAGTTACATTACCTACCTGAAGCGCATACCGATTTCATCATGGCTGTGATTGGTGAAGAACTTGGGTTTGCTGGTGTTGTTGTCATGATCTTCTTGTTCTATTGGATCGTGCGTCGTGCATTCTTGATTGGCCGCACGGCTTTGCAATTGGACAGGAGCTTTGCTGGCTTAGCAGCAAAGGGGGTGGCTATTTGGATTGGCTGGCAGGCCTTTATCAATATGGGCGTGAATTTGGGTCTATTGCCCACAAAAGGCTTAACTCTTCCATTGGTTAGTTATGGCGGCTCTGGAATTTTGATGAATGCCGTAGCAATTGCGATGTTGCTGCGAATCGATTATGAGAATCGCATTTTGATGCGCGGAGGGAAATTGTGACTAAACCCTCAATATTGGTGATGGCTGGTGGTACTGGCGGGCACATTTTCCCAGGCCTTGCCGTCGCTGAATATTTGCGAATTTGCGGTTGGAAGGTTTCTTGGTTGGGTAATCAAAACGGCATGGAATATCGATTGGTTAAGGCTTGCGATTTTCCATTTGAAGCTGTTGACTTTGGCGGGCTGCGCGGTAAAGGCCTGAAAGCAAAACTGATGCTGCCAATCAATTTAGCGCGTGCATGTTTTCAGAGTTGGCAGATTGTGCGTCGATTAAAGCCCTGCGTTATCTTGGGCATGGGTGGATACATCACATTTCCCGGTGGTTTAGTAAGTAAATTGCTAAAGCGACCATTAGTTTTGCATGAATCCAATTCTGTAGCGGGTAGCGCAAATCGTGCGCTTGCCAAAATTGCCATGCGTGTCTTAACTGGTTTTCCAAATACGATGGAAAACGCAGAGTGGACAGGCAACCCAATTCGTGAAGAGTTTGATCACATTCAAAAACCCGAAGTACGCTATGAGCAGCGTCAGGGGCCATTATCGATTTTGGTGGTTGGGGGTAGTTTGGGTGCTGCAGCCTTGAACGAAAACATTCTTGCCGCATTGGCATTAATTCCAAAAGAAAGTCGACCAATAGTGATCCATCAAGCGGGTGATAAGCACTTAACAGACTTGCAGAAACGCTATGCGGAATTGGGTGTTGAGGCAGATATTCGACCTTTTATAGATGATATGCCAACCGCATATGCACAAGCAGACTTAGTGATTTGCCGGTCTGGTGCAATGACAGTTTCCGAATTAGCTGCATGCGGTGTGGCTTCTTGCTTGATTCCATTTCCGCACGCAATAGATGATCATCAAACCGCAAATGCCAAATTCTTATCGGATGCTGATGCCGCCGTGCTATTGCCTCAATCATTGTTGAATTCTCAAGATTTGGCCTTGATGATTCAAAACTTTAATCGTAATGATCTTAAGGAGATGGCCTTACGGGCTCATGCTCTGGCTAAGCCCCATGCAACCCAGCGTGTTGCGGAAGTGTGTGCAGATTGTGCGGGGGTGGGTGTATGAAACATATCGTTCAACAAATTCACTTCGTGGGCATCGGCGGTGCAGGTATGAGCGGTATCGCTGAAGTCTTATTGAATTTGGGATATCAAGTTACTGGTTCTGATTTGGCAGAGAGCGTCACTACAAAGCGCCTCAAAGAATTGGGTGCAGTTATCCATATTGGTCATGATCCAAAAAATGTCGGTACTGCTGAGGCGGTGGTCATTTCTACGGCAGTGGCTGGTAACAATCCAGAGGTTTTGGCTGCACGTGCGGTAAAGATTCCGGTCATTCAACGAGCAGTCATGCTTGGCGAGTTAATGCGTTTAAAACAAGGTATTGCAATTGCTGGAACGCATGGCAAAACAACGACAACCAGTTTGGCAGCTTCCGTATTGGCTGAGGGCGGCCTGGATCCAACATTTGTCATCGGTGGCAAGCTGAATTCTGCTGGCGCTAATGCCCGCCTCGGGCGTGGCGACTTTATTGTTGTCGAAGCTGACGAATCCGATGCATCTTTTTTGCAGTTATTTCCAGCTATGGAAGTGGTAACGAATATTGATGCTGATCATATGGATACTTATCAGCATGACATGGCAAGACTGAAACAGGCATTTGTCCAATTTATTCAGCGTATGCCGTTCTATGGTGTTGCAGTGTTATGCATTGATGACGTCAATGTGCGCGACATCATTCCATTCGTTTCGCAGCCGGTATTACGTTATGGACTCTCAGAGGATGCCGATATTCGTGCAAGTAATGTGCGTGTCGATGGTACAAGGATGCACTTCACGGTTGAGCGTCGGACAGTTCGTCGTCATGGTAACAAACCCGGCCCGCTAAATATCACTTTGAATTTGCCTGGCTTACATAATGTTCGCAATGCGCTCGCCGTAATTGGAATTGCAACAGAATTGGGTGTTGGTGACGAGGCAATTGTTAAGGCCCTATCTGAATTTAGCGGTGTTGGTCGTCGCTTCCAACGTTATGGTGATATTCCTCTAGCTTCTGGCGGTAGCTTTATCCTAATTGATGATTATGGCCATCACCCTGTTGAAATGGCTGCGACCTTGGCTGCAGCACGTGGCGCTTATCCAGAGCGTCGTTTAGTTTTAGCGTTCCAGCCACATCGCTATACAAGAACGCGCGATTGCTTTGGTGAGTTTGTGCAAGTTTTGCGTAATTTTGATGCCTTGGTATTAACCGAGGTTTATCCCGCGGGTGAAGCCAAGATTCCAGGGGCGGACGGCAAAAGCTTGATCAAAGCAGCCCTTGCAGAAGATAAAAAGTCAAAGGCACCACTTAATTCTGCTGCGGTGGTATTTGCATCCAATGTTGCGGAGATGCCAGAAAAGTTAGGCCAAGTTTTAAAAGATGGAGATGTGTTGATCACAATGGGTGCTGGTTCAATTTCAGCGTTGCCTCATACCTTAGCGGAGGCAAAGAATATCTAAGCAAGATTTGAGCCTCTGGGGTGAGCGTGTGAAATCACGCTTGGCAAGCTTGGATGTAAAAGCCTTTGGTCGCGTGGGCGTCTTGTTAGGCGGGAGATCTGGCGAGCGTGAGATTTCATTAATGTCGGGTAATGGCGTTTTACAAGCACTTCTCTCCAGGGGGGTTGATGCCCATGCTTTTGACCCCGGTGTTCGCAATCCAACTGAACTAGTTTCTGAAAACTTTGATCGCGTATTTATTTCCTTGCATGGTCGCTATGGCGAGGATGGCATGATTCAGGGTCTATTAGATTTAATCGAATTGCCATACACCGGCAGTGGTGTTCTTGCTTCTGCATTATCAATTGACAAGATAGTTACTAAACAGGTTTGGATTAGCAGTGGACTCTCTACACCTGAGTTTGAAGAGTTAACCGCGAACAGCGACTGGAATGTGGTGGTAGAGCGTTTGGGCTTACCGCTGATTGTGAAGCCGGCTCATGAAGGCTCTTCGTTGGGGTTGACCAAAGTCAAGTCTGCAGAAGAACTGCCGGCTGCTTATCAGCTTGCTGCTGGACTTGATAACAAAGTGATTGCAGAAACTTGCATCGTTGGCGATGAATTAACTTGTCCTTTAGTTGGCCAAGGCAATAGCGCTGAGGCCTTACCTGTCATCAAAATTATTCCACCACAAGCCAATTACGATTTTCATAACAAGTATTTCTCAGATGAGACAAAGTATCTCTGTCCAACAGGGTTGGCGCCTGAAGTGAATCAGAAAGTGCAAGAGCTTGCTTTGGCGGCCTATAAAGCGCTGGGCTGCAGAACATGGGGCCGTGCAGACGTTATGTTGGATCAAAAGACTGGTAAACCGTATTTATTGGAGATGAATACATCCCCAGGCATGACCTCTCACTCATTGGTGCCGATGGCTGCAAAAGCTGCTGGTGTCGAATATGCCGATTTGGTGCTCTGGTTGCTTAGTCAAACATTGCAAGAAAAAGAGAGTGTTGCCACATGAGCAATTTCATGGACCGGTTCGGCGAAATTTTCTCCATGTTGATGTCACCGCTCTGGAATCATCCGGATCGGATGCAAAAGCTTAGTCGTTTCTTGATGCGGTGCTCTACCGTGATGATGGTTATTGGAGTGCTGGTGTGGTTGAGTCAGCGCCCTGTATTTGCATTAAAGCAAATTCAAGTTGAGCCTGTGACTGGTCAAACCTTAAAGCACATTAAAAAATCCCTTGTTCGTCAACAAGTTTTGGAAACTGTACAAGGAAATTTTTTTAGCGCGCGTCTTGAGGATGTGAAACGTGGCTTTGAAAGTATGCCGTGGGTACGCCATGCCAATGTGCGCCGTGTTTGGCCCAATGGTTTGATTGTGAGCATTGAAGAGCAAAAACCTTTTGGAACTTGGGGTGGTGCCGATAGTCATCAACTCATCAATGATCACGGGGAAATTTTTGTTGGCCGCGTTTCTGAAGTTGGGGACGATGTGCGTTTGATTGACTTTCAAGGGCCTGAGGATGCGGGCAAAGAAGTGATGAGTCTTTATGAAAAGGCCAATAACTGGTTTAAGCCTTGGGGTGCAGAGGTCATTAGCTTGGCATTGACGGAGCGATATGCATGGCATATCAAGCTCTCAAACGGGATGAAAGTGGAGTTTGGTCGTGACGAAGAAAGTTCCGATAAAACGCTGACAGAAGAGCGTGTTGCAAGACTCTTTAAATATTGGCCACAAGTTCAAGAGAAGTGGGCTAACCGAATTGATGCTGTGGATTTGCGGTATGCCAACGGTTTTGCAGTCCATCTTGCCTCTGCAAGTTTGAAAAAGAGTGATGTTGATAGTAAGAAAAGCGATTTGAAGCAATGAGGAATCAGAATGAGTAAAGACAATCGCGACTTATTAGTGGGCTTAGATATTGGAACTTCCAAGGTGGTTGCCTTGGTTGCCGAACTAGCTCCGGATGGTCAATTCAATGTGGTCGGTGTTGGACAAACTGCTTCCAAGGGTCTGAAGAAGGGCGTCGTCGTCAATATCGAAGTAACTGTGCAGTCGATTCAGAAAGCTTTAGAAGAGGCTGAGATCATGGCTGATCGTCAGATTGTTCAGGTCTTTACTGGTATTGCGGGTAACCACATTGTGAGCTTTAACTCAAGCGGCATGGTTGCCATTCGGGATAAGGAAGTTAGCGCTGGCGATGTGGAGCGGGTGCTTGAAACTGCAAAGGCGATCAATATCCCGACAGATCAACAGATTTTGCACATTTTGGTTCAAGAATTCATTATCGATGGGCAGGAAGATGTTCGTGAGCCAATCGGTATGAGTGGTTTGCGTTTAGAGGTAAAGGTGCACATTGTTACTGGCGCAGTAAGTGCTGCCCAAAATATTGTGAAGTGCGTGCGACGTTGTGGTTTGGAAGTAAACGACCTTATTCTGCAGCCTTTAGCCTCTAGCCTTGCGGTATTAACCGAAGACGAGAAAGAGCTTGGAGTCGTGCTGGTTGATATTGGTGGCGGCACAACGGATATTGCTATTTATTGCCAGGGATCGATTCGCCATACCGCAGTCATTCCGATTGCTGGGGATCAAATTACGAATGACATCGCAATGGCATTACGTATGCCAACAATCAATGCTGAAGATCTCAAAATTGCGCACGGCATTGCCCGTCAAGAAATGGCTGATCCTGCAGCGATGATTGATGTGCCCGGCGTTGGCGATCGTGAGCCACGTCCCATGTCCAAACAAGCCTTGGCAGCAGTGATTGAGCCACGCGTTGAAGAGCTCTTTACTTTGGTTAGGGGGGTTGTACGCGATTCTGGGTATGAAGACATGGTGTCTTCGGGGATTGTTCTTACTGGCGGTACTTCATTGATGCCAGGAATGGTTGAGCTTGCTGAGCAAGTATTTTTAAGGCCTGCTCGCATCGGTATCCCGGAGTATCGCGGCCATTTGCATGAAGTATTACGTAGTCCAAGGTTTGCTACCAGCATTGGTTTGTTAATGGAGGGCCAAGCGCAGTTATTGCGTGGCCGTCGTGTCTCTCAGTCAGGCGCGTTGCAAGGCGTGATCTCGCGTATGAAGGAATGGTTCGCAGGAAATTTTTAAGTTTTTTTCGTCGTCGTCAACGTAGTATGTTTTTTACCTAGGAGGGTATATGGAATTTGAAATGTTAGATCAAGAAACAGCTGGCAAAACCATCATTAAAGTGGTTGGAGTCGGTGGTGCTGGTGGTAATGCAGTCCAACACATGATCCGTCGCGGAGTAAATGGCGTAGAGTTCATTTGCATGAACACCGATGCTGGCGCATTACAGCGCTCTGAAGCATCTGTGAATTTGCAACTGGGCTCTAGCGGATTAGGTGCTGGCGCAAAACCTGAAATCGGCGCAGCTTCTGCAGAAGAAGCACGTGCGCGCATTGCGGATGTATTGCAAGGCGCACACATGGTATTTATTACAGCGGGTATGGGTGGCGGTACTGGAACTGGCGCAGCCCCAATTGTTGCTCAAGTTGCTAAAGAGATGGGTATTTTGACGGTGGGCGTGATTAGCAAACCATTTGACTTTGAGGGCGTGAAGCGTTTAAAGGTTGCAGAAAATGGAGCTGCTGAACTCGAGTCTTATGTGGATTCATTGATCGTTGTTCTCAATGAAAAACTCTTTGAGGTAATGGGCGAAGATGCCGAGTTTGATAAGGCATTTGCATGCGCTGATGATGTATTACACAATGCAGTTTCTGGCATTGCAGAAATCATCAATGTTCAAGGTTTAATTAACGTGGACTTTGAAGACGTGAAGACTGTGATGGGTGAGCAGGGTAAAGCAATGATGGGAACAGCAACTGTTTCTGGCATGGACCGTGCACGTTTAGCTGCTGAGGCCGCAGTAGCTTCTCCGTTGCTTGAAGGTGTTGATTTGTCTGGCGCACGTGGTGTATTGGTTAACATTACTGCTAGCCATTCATTGAAGCTTTCTGAAACCCGCGAAGTGATGGCAGCGATTCGTGGCTATGCGGCGGATGATGCAACAGTGATCTTTGGCACTGTGTACGACGAGAGTTTGGGTGACGCATTGCGTGTTACCGTGGTTGCAACCGGTTTAAATAATCCACAAGCTCGTAAAGCAAATCAACCCGAAGTAGTTTGGAGACAAGCGATTGGTACGCATGATGCAATTCCTACTATGGCTGACCTCAACACGTTTGCTCCAGCAAGCGCTTCTGCGGCTATTAGTAAAGTAAGTTTGGATTCTGCATTAAATACCAGCGCTGGAATGGCTTTAACTGGTGCGGCAGGTGCGCCTTCAGTTGCAGCGCAGCCAGCGAGTAGTGGGGTTGATTACAGTCAATATGATTTGCCACGCGTGTTTCGTAGCTCTCGTGAAACGACTGCTGCACCTACACTAGGGGCAGATAGTTCTCCTCAGGCAAAGACCTTGCTTGATAAAGGGGCTGATTACTATGAAATCCCTGCGTTTTTGCGTAAGCAAGCAGATTAATTGACTGCTTAATACAATAGGTTATTGCGAAATGCCAGCGCGGCGCCCCTCCGGACGACGAATCCCGCGCTTGCGTTGGCATCCTTACTAACAATTTCCTATTGGAGACACCATGATTGCTGTTGGACAAAAATTACCAAACGCCACTCTTTATGAATTCATTAACGAAGAAACTGAGGGTTGCGCTTTAGGACCAAATGCTTTTGAGGTTGAAAAGCTTGTGGCCGGTAAAAAGATTGTGATCTTTGCGCTTCCTGGCGCATTTACGCCAACCTGCTCTGCCAAGCAGGTGCCTGGATACGTTGAGTTTTGTGATGCGATTAAAGCGAAGGGCGTAGATGAAATTTGGTGTATTTCCGTGAATGATCCTTTTGTTATGGGCGCATGGGGACGCGATCAAAAGGTTGGGAAAAGGATTCGTATGTTTGGTGACGGAAGTGGTGAGTTCACCAAGAAAGTTGGCCTAGAGCTCGATTTAACTGCTCGAGGTTTAGGCGTTCGCTCAGATCGATATGCCATGATTGTGGAAGACGGTGTTGTAAAAAGCTTAGATCGCGAAGCTCCAGGTAAATTTGAAGTAAGTGATGCCGCGTCCATTTTGAAAAAGCTGTAATTATTTTCGAATAATCTAAACTCCTGAATAAAGACCCCAATATGATGAAGCAAAGAACCATTGCCACGCTGGTAAAAACCGTGGGAATTGGTTTGCACTCAGGTCGTAAGGTGACGATATCGATCAAACCTGCGCCAGTTAATTCGGGGGTTCAGTTTGTGCGTGTTGATACTCCCGAACAATCGGTGGTGCCAGCGACGGCTTTGGCCGTGTGCGATACACGTCTGGCCTCGGTAATTCAAAAAGATGGCGTGAGAGTTTCGACCGTTGAGCATTTGCTTTCTGCCTGTGCTGGCTTGGGATTGGATAATCTTTTGATTGAGCTTGATGGCGAAGAAGTTCCCATCATGGACGGTAGCGCGGCCTCATTTTTATTCTTGATAGCATCTGCAGGAATTATTGAGCAAGAGGCCCCACGTCAATTTGTCGTCATTAAAAAACCGGTCGAAGTGCGAGATGGTGACAAGCTTGCTCGTCTAGAGCCCTTCTTTGGGTTTAAGTTGGATTTCACGATTGACTTTAAACACCCCGCTGTGGACAAAACAGGTCAACGTTTCATTGTTGATTTTGCGGAACATGCTTACCGTAGCGAAATTGGACGAGCTCGCACTTTTGGCTTTGCCCATGAGGTGGAGGCCTTGAGAGAAATGGGGCTTGCTCGAGGCGGCAGTTTAGATAATGCGATTGTGTTGGATGAGCATCGTATTTTGAACAATGAAGAGCTTCGTTATGAAGACGAGTTCGTGCGTCACAAAATTTTGGATGCGATTGGCGACCTTTATTTGGTAGGTCATCCTATTGTGGGCGCATACGTTGCCGAAAAATCTGGACATGCTCTGAACAATGCGTTACTTCGAAAGTTGTTAGAGGATCCAGCCTCCTACGAAATCAGTACGTTTGCAGAAAATAAAGCTCCCGAAGCATACTCTCAAGAAAATCAACCCCTTTTCTTTTAAGAAAGAAGCAAGCTGATCACTTCAGCCGATTGCGAAGTAAGCGTTCTACCGTTTTTCGTAATTCGGAATCTGGAGCAAGTTTTTCCAATAATTCTTCCCAAGATTTTTTGGCAATTGCATTAAATCCTCTCGGTTTGTGATGCGGCGCGTCGCTGATTCGTGGCTTTACTTCCCAAGGCGTATTTGAGGGCTTAATTTTGACTTTAATGGCGCTGCACATAATGCCAAGTTTTGATAACTCATTGATTAAGCTGGGTAAAATCTGTTGGAGGCGATTGGCGGTACTGGCGCTATGAACGCGTAAAAACAGTTCATTTTGGCTACCAGAGCGCCAACTAACATCGATTTTTGAGTTGAGGTGCTCGAGCCCTAGTTTTCCTAATGCCAACTTTAGGGTGGATTTGAGTTTGGCGAGATCTTCCGTCTTGGCCAAAACCCCTCCAAGACCATTTGATTCACGCAGGTAATCGAGCCATTCATGGGCTGTTTGCTTGCGGGATGGTTTGGGTGCAAAGTTCATAAAAAATGGGGTTGCGGGTGATAAACTCAAGGACTTCATTTTCCTCTATATCCCATGGTAATCGGTCTTCTTAAAACCCTGGTTGGTAGTCGTAACGACCGCCTCTTGAAACAATACCGCAAAGTGGTTGCCAAGGTTGGCGCCCTTGAGCCAAGCCTTCAGGCTTTGGATGATGCGGCCCTGGCTGCTAAAACTGCTGAATTTAGGTCCCGTTTAGCCGCTGGCGAATCCTTGGATGATATTGCGCCTGAGGCATTTGCGGTTGTGCGAGAAGCCAGCGTGCGCGTTATGAAAATGCGCCACTTTGATGCTCAGCTGATGGGTGGACTTGCACTTCATCAAGGCAAGATCGCCGAAATGGGAACCGGTGAAGGCAAAACCTTAACCGCTACGCTCCCTGTTTATTTAAATGCTCTCACTGGCAAAGGCGTGCATGTTGTAACTGCCAATGATTATTTGGCGCAACGTGATGCTGAGTGGATGTCAAAACTGTACAACTTCTTGGGTATGAAAGTTGGTGTCAATCTATCTCAGATGGATCACAAGACAAAACAAGAAGCTTATGCCGCTGATATTACTTACGGCACCAATAACGAATTTGGATTTGATTATTTACGTGACAACATGGTCCAAGATTTGGATCAACGCGTTCAGCGGGGCTTAGCCTATGCCATCGTCGACGAAGTCGACTCCATCTTGATTGATGAAGCGCGTACTCCGCTCATTATTTCTGGTCAAGCAGACGACCATACTGATTTGTATATCAAAATTAATCAACTCCCCGCTCATCTGGAGCGTCAAATTGGTGAAGAAAAAGCTGATGGTACGGGCGTGGAGAAGCCAGGCGACTACTGGGTAGATGAAAAGTCTCAGCAGGTTTATTTGACCGAGCAGGGTCATGACAGAGCAGAGCAGATCCTAGTGCAGATTGGCGCCCTGAATGAAGGTGATTCGCTTTACTCACCGCAAAACATCACCTTAATGCATCACGTATATGCAGCTCTTCGTGCACACACTTTGTATAACCGTGACCAACACTATGTTGTGCAGAACAAAGAAGTCATTATTGTTGATGAGTTCACTGGCCGTTTGATGCAAGGTCGTCGTTGGTCTGATGGTTTGCATCAAGCCGTTGAAGCGAAGGAAGGTGTACCGATTCAGAATGAGAATCAGACACTAGCAACGATTACCTTCCAAAATTATTTCCGGATGTACGGAAAATTAGCTGGTATGACAGGTACCGCTGATACAGAGGCTTACGAGTTCAAAGAGATTTACAACCTTGAAACCGTTGTGATTCCACCCAACCGGATTAGCCAGAGAAAAGATAAGCAAGATCAAATCTACAAGTCTTCTCGCGAGCGCTATGATGCCGTGATCAAAGATATTGAAGATTGCTATGAGCGTGGTCAACCGGTGTTGGTGGGTACGACTTCGATTGAGAACTCTGAATTAATTTCAGGATTGCTCGATAAGCGTAAATTACCTCACCAGGTGTTGAATGCAAAACAACATGCCCGTGAGGCGGAAATTATTGCTCAGGCAGGCCGCCCAAAAATGATCACGATCGCTACCAATATGGCCGGTCGTGGTACAGATATCGTGCTTGGCGGAAATGTAGGTAAGCAGTCATCCCTCATTGAGGCCGATGAAAGCTTAAGCGATACTGAAAAAGCGACGAAGATTAAACAGCTGCAAGACGAATGGCAAAGCATTCACGATCAGGTGCTGGCTGCTGGTGGTTTGCATATTATTGGTACAGAGCGTCATGAGAGTCGTCGAATCGACAATCAGTTAAGGGGTCGCTCGGGTCGTCAAGGCGATCCAGGATCCTCGCGTTTCTATCTCTCATTGGATGATCCATTACTATGCATCTTTGCTGGCGATCGTTTACGTGCCGTGATGGAGCGTTTGAAGATGCCCGATGGTGAGCCAATTGAGGCCGGTATGGTGACTCGCTCTATCGAGTCTGCCCAACGTAAAGTAGAAGGGCGCAACTTTGATATTCGTAAGCAGTTACTTGAGTACGATGACGTTGCCAATGATCAGCGTAAAGAAACCTATCGCCTCAGAAACGAAGTCCTTGAGAGCAAGGATATTGGTGAGTTAATTGCCAATTTGCGTGAAGACGTATTGCGCTCCGTTTGTTCTTTCTATGTTCCGCATGAATCGATGGAGGAGCAGTGGGATTTACGAGGATTGGAGAATGTTTTAGCCAGTGAGTGGGGCCTTACCGTTGATTTGCAAAAATGGGTTGAAGGTGCCGCAAGCATTGATGACACCGAAATCGTAGAGCGAGTATTAAATGCTGCCAAAGAGGCATATGAGGCCAAGGTGGAGATGGTGGGGCGTGAGTCCTTTGCTGGTTTTGAGCGCTCCGTGCTGCTATATAGCGTTGATACTCACTGGCGAGAGCACTTAGCTGCACTTGATCATCTACGTCAAGGTATTCATCTGCGTGGCTATGCTCAGAAAGATCCAAAACAAGAGTATCGTCGCGAAGCATTTGAGTTGTATGGTGAACTCTTGAATGTCATCAAGAATGATGTTGTGAAGAGCATCATGACTGTGCAAATTCGGACCGCAAGCGAATTGGATCAAGCCTCTGAGTCCATGAATGAGGATTTAGCGAAGCTAAAAGATCTTCAATATCAGCATGCCGATGCCGATATGGAGGTTGCTGGTTCTACAGGTGATCGTGGTGCCGCAATTGATATTCAGCCTGCACCAGTTCGTACTGGGCCAAAGATTGGCCGCAATGATCCTTGTTCTTGTGGCAGTGGTAAGAAATATAAAAATTGTTGCGGCGCATTGACGTAGTAATTTCATACTTGCTGGACGTATATATGGCTCAGATCAATCTGAGCCATTTTTCTTGGTGGAATCCCTAGGCAGTTCTGTGTACTGAAAATAGTCAGATCTGTCATGATCTGAGGGTATAAAAGTGCTTCACATTTGTTCATGTTGCTAAGGGGATACTATGGCTGTAACTTTTACTCTGAACGGTAAGACCGTTAATTTTGATGGCGATGCAGAAACGCCAATTCTTTGAGTCTTGCGAGACCATTTAGACGTCATTAGTCCAAAGTATGGTTGTGGAGCGGCGCTTTGTGGTGCATGCACTGTTCATCTAGACGGAGCAGCTATTCGTTCCTGTTCAACCCCTGTATCTGCAGCTGCTGGTAAAAAAGTCACAACCTTAGAGGGATTGCCTGCAAATGTAGGTAAGGCATTGCAGGACGCTTGGATTGAGTTTGATGTGCCTCAGTGTGGTTACTGTCAAACCGGTCAAATGATGTCTGCGCCGGATCTACTTGCTAAAAATAAGAAACCAAATAGCGACGATATTAAGAATGCTATGAGCGGCAATATCTGCCGTTGTGGAACTTATTCCCGTATTGAAAAAGCAGTTAAACGTGCTGCCGATAAATTGGCTTAAGGGGGTAAATATGAAAAATCCATTATTAAAAAATCAAAGCCGTCGTCAATTTATTCAGCAAAGCACTACTCTAGGTGGCGCTTTTGTGCTCGGTGTGTATTTGCCCATGACTAGCGAGGCCGCAACGGGTGCTGAAGAAAAACCAGCATTAGCAAATGCCTGGATCCAGATTACTCCAAGCAATCAAATTATCTTAATTTGTGCTCGCTCAGAAATGGGTCAAGACGTTTATACCTCTATGCCGG
>CAZXSX010000003.1:0-5561 GCA_964643245.1 uncultured Polynucleobacter sp. | reverse complement strand
AGATGCTTTGGACTAAAGAGGATGACATTCAGCATGACTTCTATCGTCCGATGAGTATTCATAAGGTAGAGGGGGTTCTTGGTGCGAATGGTCAATTGGCAACCATGAAAGCAAAAATGGTTTCTCAGTCGGTCCCCGCCCGAGCATTCCCAGGGTTTGTTAAAGATGGTTTTGATCCATTCATGGTGGAAGGTTCGAATTACCTGACGTATGACATTCCCAATTTGGAGATTACAAACGCCATTACCGATATGGGTGTCAGGGTTGGCTATCGGCGTTCCGTCAGCAACGCTTTAAATGCATTGGCTATTGAGAGCTTTGAGGACGAAGCGGCAAAAGCTGCTGGTAAAGACCCTGTTGCCTTCCGATTGGCTTCGCTGAGTAAACATCCAAGAGCAAAACACGTTTTAGAAACTGTCGTGAAGAAGTCTGGATATAGTGCGGGCAGTAAACGGTTTGGTGTGGCGCAAATGGAGTGCTATGACACATACTCTGCCTGCGTGATTGAGTTGGATTCTGCGGCGCCAGAGACTAAAGTGAAAAAGATCACCTTTGTTTCCGACTGCGGTATTACCGTCCATCCCAATCAGGCTAGGGCTCAGCTTACTGGCGGCGTCATATATGGACTGAGTGCGGCCTTGAATAATGCGATTACCTTAGAAAATGGCCGAGTACAACAAACAAACTTCAATAATTACCCAAGTTTGCGTCAAAACCAAGTTCCCACCATCGAAGTTCATTTGATTCCAAGTCAAGAGAAGCCAGGAGGCTTGGGTGAGGTTGGGGTCCCTCTGGTGGCACCTGCTTTAGCGAATGCAATTGCAGCAGCTACAGGTAAGCGTATCCGGGAGTTACCTATTAAGGCCTAGTTTATAAGCCTACAGTCCAGGATTTTTATGGGCAACAAAGCGCGCTGAATAATGGCGCGCTTTGTTTTTGTCCGTCCTCTACAATGATTAGACTATGACCGTGAATCTACCCCTTCCCAAAAAAGAAGACTTGAAGCCCGTAAAAGGTTTTGAAATGGGCATCGCCGAAGCCGGCATTAAAAAGGCAAACCGCAAGGATTTATTGGTAATGACCTTGGCTCCTGGGTCCCAGGTAGCAGGCGTTTTTACGTTGAACCGCTTTTGTGCTGCCCCAGTTCAGGTTTGCCGTGAGCACTTAACCCAAGATGGTCGCAATGGCGAAATTCGTGCGTTAGTCGTTAATACAGGCAATGCGAACGCGGGCACTGGTGAGTGGGGTATGAAACACGCTCTAGAAGCCTGTGCAGCTTTGGCAAAAGATCTGAAGGTTAATCCTGAGCAAATTTTGCCTTTTTCAACGGGCGTAATTTTTGAGCCGCTGCCGATTGAAAAAATTATCACCGCCTTGCCAAAGGCGGTAGCCAATTTACGTGAGGATAACTGGTTTGATGCGGCTGAAGCCATCATGACCACCGATACTCAACCAAAGGCTACATCAGTCACTGTAGAGACCTCCACTGGCTTGGTTACCATCACAGGCATCTGTAAGGGTGCTGGCATGATTCACCCGAATATGGCAACCATGCTGGGCTTTATTGCTACCGATGCAGGTTTTGCACCCGGTCTTTTAAGCAGTCTTACGAAAGAGGTTGCCGACCTTTCATTTAATGCCATCACAATTGACGGAGATACATCGACTAACGATTCCTTCATCATCATGGCTACTGGTCAATCGTCAGTGCACATTAAGTCTATTCAGGATCCTGTTTATGCTGTCGTGCACGATGCTTTGATTGGGTTGGCCAGGAAATTGGCGCAAATGATTGTGCGCGATGGTGAAGGCGCAACCAAGTTCATGACGATTGACGTAGTTGGCGGTAAAACTGCTGAGGAATGCCGTTTGGTGGCTAAGGCAGTAGCGCACTCGCCCCTAGTAAAAACCGCATTCTTTGCAAGCGATCCCAACTTGGGTCGAATTTTGGCGGCAATAGGCTACGCAGGCATTAAGGATCTAGATGTTAATCACGTCCAAATGTGGCTTGGTGATGTTTGGATTGCCAAAAATGGTGGACGTAATCCAAGTTATCAAGAGGCGGATGGCCAAAGAGTCATGCAAGAGCCTGAGATTACGATCAAGATTGATTTAGGGCGAGGCGCCGCTTCCCAAACTCTGTGGACTTGTGACTTGTCGCATGATTATGTATCCATTAATGCGGACTATCGTTCTTAACCATTATTAATTTATGAATGAAAAACTAGACCATCTCTTGGATCATCTAGAGACTTTCTTGCCAAAGCCCTTAAGTGCAGAGCAGTGGAAGTGTTCAACAGCATTCCGGTGGCGCAGAAGGGATGGCATTTTTGGTAGTATTGGATTTTTGCAGCCCGTGAAGCACGTTTCCGACATCACATTTGAAGATTTGCAAAATATCGATCGTCAGAGGGATGCGATTCGAGAGAACACCAAAAACTTTATTCAGAAAAAACCGGCTAATAACATACTCTTGACGGGTGCGAGGGGAACGGGAAAATCCTCCTTGATTAAGGCAAGTTTGCATGAATTCGCAAGCCAAGGGTTACGTTTAGTTGAGGTGGAAAAAGAACATTTGGCGGATCTAGCCGATATCACTGAGATATTGGCTGAGCGGCTCGAGCGATTCATTATTTTCTGTGATGACCTTTCATTCGAGGATGGTGAATCAGGCTATAAGGCCATGAAATCCGCCCTTGATGGCTCGGTTTCAGCGCAAGTCGACAATATTTTGATTTACGCTACATCCAATCGCCGTCATTTATTGCCCGAGTACATGAAAGATAACAAGGGCTATGTTCATAGCGATGATGGAGAAATTCATCCAGGAGAAGTGGTGGAGGAAAAAATCTCCTTGTCAGAGCGATTCGGGTTGTGGCTCTCATTTTATCCACCCAAGCAAGATGAATATCTCGCAATCGTCGCTCATTGGTTGGCGCACTTTGGATTAACTCCTGCACAAGTTGAAGCGGCTCGTTCCGAGGCGCTCGTTTGGGCTTTAGAGCGAGGATCCCGTTCTGGACGTGTAGCTTGGCAGTTTGCTAAACATTGGGCCGGCTCACACGCCTAAACAGAGCAGCTCAGCATATTTATATTTGTGAACGAAGATAATCGACCGATTACTGAGGTAGCCGCTGGAATATTGCTCGATCAATCTGGCCGATTTCTGTTGGGGCAACGACCAGAAGGTAAGCCTTATGCTGGTTATTGGGAAGTGCCTGGCGGAAAAATAGAAAATGGCGAAACAGTTTTTGAGGCACTCAAGCGAGAGCTGCAAGAAGAGTTGGGCATCGAGATTCAATCAAGCGAAGAATTGATGCTGCTGGAGCATGACTATCCACATGCTTATGTGCGTCTTCATGCCAGTGTAATTCGAGATTGGGTGGGTGTTCCAAGAGGGTGTGAAGGGCAGGTCTTATCTTGGGAGTTGCTTAGCGCAGAAAAGCCCAGTGTGGCACCCCTCTTGCCGGCAGCCTGGCCAATGCTAGAAAGGCTAAAAGCCCTTTTACCCTAGAGCTGGCAGAGGGTTAATTTGAAGGATACATCCTTATTAGCGGGTTGCGGCTTTTTGTCTCGATCCGATTGCATAAAGCGTACGGACAAGAGGTACTTATTTGCGCTAATTTCAGAAAAGAGTGTGTCATCCTCAACCGTAATGCGCATCAATTGATAAATCTTTCCAGAGGGCGCTTGTTGGAACGATCCATTATGAGCAACGACGTCTTTTGCTTCGCCCGACTGGCGGAGTAAGCGCAGGAATAATTGGCAGGCATCTTGCCATGGTAGGAGTGGCCGCACAAAATTTTCTAATAACGTGCGACGGTCAGTAGACGGGCTATTTTTCCAAGCGTGATAGCTGGGCAAATCAATTGGACTCGTTCCGCCAGGAATGTTTAAGCGTGTGCGAATACCATTTAACCACTCGCTTTCTGAGATTGCGAGATTTGGTCTGCCAGCAGATTGGTTGAATTTGCTGGCGACAGTATCAATTTCATCTAGCGTTTGAGAGAGGGCTTCTTGATCCACTTTTTGAGATGACTTGAGGCCATTAAGGGCATACTTTTGACGCTCAAATTCTTTTAATAAAAGCGATTTAATATCGCCGCGCGCGCTAATGTCTCCGAGATCGAACAGCATGGAGATCGCATTGTGATGAAGTTCCGGATCATCAGAGCGGACAAAATGATTAAAGCGGGCGAACAAATACTCCAGTCGAAGCATGCTTCGAACTAATTCGTTGAAGGGGTATTCGTAGACAATCACAAGCCCATATTCTATGACGAACTGAGCTGATCTTTCTGAATCTTCAGGATTTTTTGGTGAAACTGGTTTACTTGAGGCGCTAAAGTTGCAAAGCTGTCTTGGTTCTGAATAACCACATCAGCGGATCTAAGGCGCTCCTCTCGTGATGCTTGAGCCTTCAGAATCCGTTGAATTTCTTCTCTGGGTAAATTGCTGCGCTGTATCACTCTGGTGATTTGGTGCTTTTCTGGGCAATCCACTACCACGAGAAGATCCACTAGACTGCGCCAGGACTGTGATTCGATCAATAAGGGAACAACAAATACTAGATAAGGCGCACCTTGAGCAACCAAGTTTTGTGCTTGCTTGATGGTCTCTTGGCGAATTAAGGGGTGGGTAATGGCTTCAAAGGTTTTTCTAGCGGCGGGGTCAGAAAATACTAGGGTGCGCATCTTAGCCCTATCTAATGCCCCGTCAGCATCTAGATAATCTTGACCAAATTGCTTCTTGATCTCCGAAATGGCTACTCCGTTAGCTGCGGTGATTTGATGCGAAATAAGATCGGTATCCACGATTCCAGCGCCGAGCTTGCCAAGAAGATCGCTGACGACGGTTTTGCCGGACCCAATGCCTCCTGTTAGGCCAATTAGAGGCAGTCGTCCCTTTAGTCCGCTTATATCGGATTGCTCAAGAGGAGTGTTTGAATGAACTGTGGCCATAACAACTCAATGATGCCAGCAATAGCAAGAAATGGTCCAAAAGGGAATGCAGATTGTAGGGATTGCTTTTGCAGTTTGAGCCAAAATAGCCCTCCAATCAGTCCCGTAATCGATGCTATTAACAGAATGCTCGGTATGGAGCTAAGACCAAACCATGCTCCAAGGGTGGCTAATAGCTTTGCATCACCCATGCCCAGTGCATTTTGCTTTTTGACCCATCGATAGACCCTATTTAGACTCCATAAAAATACATAGCCTAAGATGGCGCCTAAAACCGCATTTGAAAAATCAGTAAAGCCCAATTTTGGTGAACAGTTGAAGAGGAGTCCGAATGCTGCCAATGGAATCGTGATGGCATCCGGCAGTCGAAAAGTTCTCAGATCAATATAGGCCAGGTAGAGCAGCATTACGATCAGTAGGGCGCGCGGTAAGTCGAGGGTCGTGAATGAATGCATTAAACGATTTGCCCCATTTGAAATATTAGCAAATAAAGAATGATGACAAGTCCACCAATAATGATGCCAACCAGAATAATGAGCAAGGGTTCCAGAGTTTGACTGAGATTGCTGAGCTGACCACTAAGTAGCGACCCTAGTGTGG
>CAZXSX010000002.1:8014-30184 GCA_964643245.1 uncultured Polynucleobacter sp. | reverse complement strand
ATTCTCCCCTTCCATTTTTTGCATCATTATGGGGAACAAAAAAACCAATTTCGGTGCAGATTGCACTTATTTAGCACATTAATGGCGTATATTTATGGTTTATGATGATTTCACATACACATAAGGGAGAATCCATGAAAAAGTCCTCGTATTTTTAGCAGCTTTTGCAGCATTTTCTGGCCTGGCGCAAGCTCAAGCTAGCGCCCCAGTAAAAGTACTCAGCACCCAAGAATTGGTAAATGTTTGTAAGTTACCTGCAAGTCCAGAATCTCGTAGCTACTGCGTTGGCTATGCAACTGCAATTTATGCACCTATTTAGCTACACGTCATCCACAACGCGCAAAACCATTTATTTGCGTTAAACAACCCGCTCCATCACATAATGAAGTGATTGGAGATTTTGTGAAATTCGGTCAAGAGAACCCACAAACCTCTGACAAACCTGCAGCAGGTGTGTTCTTGGGCCTCTTGGCAGCACGCTTTTCATGCGCCAGAAAATAATCTGAACCCAATCATCAATTCAAAATTTACTTAAAGGATCTGTTGATATGAAAAAAATTATCGCGATTACTGCAGCTACTCTTGCTATTGCTGGTTGCTTCAATATGAGCACTACTGAACAACGCACACTCTCTGGCGCCAGTATCGGCGCCGTTGCTGGCGGTGTCGATGCAGCCATTTTCCATGGCAATCCAATCTGGGGAGCAGTAGGTGGCGCCGCAGTTGGCGCAGCATCTGGCTATGTATACGACCTATAAGAAAGATCAAGCATCTGAGTACAACGTACAACGCTGGATATAACGCAGGCAAAAACAATAAGCCTGCTAATGCACCAAACTAATTCAGCACAGTTGCTTCATTGAATACAACCCAGCTTGCATTAATTTGCAAGCTGGGTTTTTATTTGGATAGCACCCGCTAATGCTTTATGAATTGGGCACTTATTCGCAATTTCAATTAATCGATCTTTATCTTCAGCGCTGAGATCGCCATCCAGCTATATATCTCGCGTAAATGTTTCAACATCATTTAGTCGCTCAATATCGACCGTCACGATTGCATTTTTTAGATTCATAGACTTGCGACTGGCATACATCTTCAACGTCATACTAGTGCATGCTGCTAAGGCGGCACCCAAGTATTCGTGTGGAGTGGGGCCGGCACCATTACCGCCATTACTTGGGTATGCGTCCGATAAAAATTCCAAATCACCGGCTGCTAATTTTTGCTGCAATGGTCCGTCACCAAACTGCGACACTACTTTTCTCATCATTTTTCCTAGTCATTGATTTTTAGATTTGTTTAATTGCTATGAGGCTTGCTGACTTTTTCGGCAGTGGGCAGGCCTGCGCTTTTCCAAGCCCCAAACCCACCCTCCAAGTGACATACACTGGGTAAGCCCATTTTTTGTAAAGTCTCCGCCGCTAACGCGGATCGCCAAGCAGGCGCACAGTACAGGACTAGGCGTTTCTTCACCGAAGATAGTTTTGTAATACGGACTTTCTGGGTCTACCCAGAACTCCAGCATACCCCTTGGCGCATGTATGGCATTTGGAATCATGCCATCACGCTCTAGCTCTCGAATATCCACAAAAACCGTATTGGACTCTGACAACCAGGTTTTTGCCTGATCCAAAGGAATAGTCTCAATTTGAGCCATGGCACTATCAATCAAACTGCGATATCCAATCTTTAATTTCACCAAAATCTCCTAAAGTTACAACGCCTAATCTTTCTAAGCCACCTGCTACCATTCTGCTATGAACTTTACCCTCACAGAACTCGGCGCAAGCATAATTTTTGCAATTGCCGTATTGCATACTTTTTGTACCGGCTATTTTGAATCACTTGCCAAAAATTCACCGCGCCATGCTGGTCTTTGGCATCTTTTAGGCGAAGTTGAAATCGTATTTGGCTTTTGGGCTGCAGTGCTCATTATTTATATTGCTTGTATTGATCAAATTGGCACTGCAAAAGCCTACTTAAATCAACGTAATTTTACTGAACCCCTATTCGTGTTTGCCATCATGATTGTGGCCGGCAGCAAGCCGATTTTGTATTGTTCAACTCAAATTCTGCATGGCCTGACAAATGGAATGAAGGCGTTACTTCATACACGTAGTGCACCGATTCTTTATTTCCTCACTCTGGCGATTACACCACTCTTGGGGTCATTCATCACCGAGCCTGCAGCGATGACGCTGGCAGCCTTTATGTTGCGAGACTTGGTCTACCGCCATCAATGCTCCAGAGCTTTGCTATTTGGAACTCTGGGCGTACTTTTTGTGAATATCTCGATTGGCGGCACATTGACAAACTTTGCCGCACCGCCTGTACTAATGGTCGCATCAACCTGGGGGTGGACTACCCCATTTATGTTTACTAATTTTAGACTGGAGTCCTGCATTGCTATTTTTGTCAATGCACTTACTGCAACGCTCTTATTTCAACGTCAACTGATAGAACCAAGCGAGTTAAACAAACCAAACAAAATTCCTTTAGCCGTTATTGCAGTACACCTACTTTTTCTATTTGGTGTGGTGGTGTTCGCACATAATCCGATTATTTTTATATGGCTCTTATTGTTTTTTATTGGCTACACCACGGCGTATCCAAAACACCAAAGCCCGCTCATATTAAAAGAGGCTCTGTTAGTGGGTTTCTTTTTGGCAGGCTTAGCTATCCTTGGAGCGTTACAAGGATGGTGGCTCCAACCTCTTCTAGAAATGATGAGTCCTACAGCAGTGTTTTATAGCAGCCTGGCCCTCACAGCAATCACAGATAATGCTGCGCTTACTTATCTAGGATCGTTGGTGACCGGCACCTCTCCCGAGTTCAAATTAGCGTTAGTGGGGGGCGCAGTTGCAGGCGGAGGTCTCACTGTTATTGCGAACGCCCCCAACCCCGCGGGAATTGCCATCTTGCGCAGCTACTTCCCTGGTGGCGCAGTTTCGGCAATTTACCTATTTATCGCAGCATTGCCCCCCACTCTAGTAGCAATCGCAGCATATCGTCTCCTTTGAGACCAAGATAATACTGACACAGTAAAATCCGAGCTGCGCCCCCAGTTATCAACCTGAGAACGGCATATGAAAAAGCTCTATATCAAAACTTTTGGCTGCCAAATGAACGAGTATGACTCGAGCAAGATGGTAGACCTTCTCCATGCTGACGAAGGTATGGTGATGACAAATTCTCCTGAGGACGCAGACGTTGTTCTCTTAAACACTTGCTCCATTCGGGAAAAAGCTGAAGATAAAGTATTCTCAGATTTAGGCCGTTTACGGGAACTCAAAAAAATGAAGCCTGATTTGCTAATTGGCGTTGGCGGTTGCGTTGCCAGTCAAGAAGGTCAGCAAATTGTCAGTCGCGCATCCTATGTTGATGTAGTGTTTGGCCCTCAAACTCTACATAGATTGAGTGACCTCATCGCACAGCGTCGCAAAACAGGACTCCCTCAAGTAGACATTTCTTTTCCAGAGATCGAAAAATTTGATCACTTGCCCGCTTCACGCCAGACTCGAGGGTCAGCATATGTTTCCATCATGGAAGGTTGCTCAAAATATTGCAGCTATTGTGTTGTTCCTTACACTCGCGGCGAAGAAGTTTCTAGGCCATTTGATGATGTACTGACCGAAGTTGCTGATCTCGCTAGCCAAGGCGTCAAAGAAATCGTTTTACTCGGACAAAACGTCAATGCTTATCTCGGCAAAATGGGTGGCACCGAAGAACTGGCCGACTTTGCGCTCTTAATAGAATATATTGCTGATATTCCAGGGGTTGAACGCATACGCTTTACAACCAGTCACCCAAAAGAATTTAGTCAGCGCTTAATTGACGTTTATGCCAAAGTGCCAAAACTCGTAAGTCATCTGCACCTCCCAGTACAGCATGGTTCAGACACCATACTGTCTGCCATGAAACGTGGGTATACCGCCATAGAATACAAAAGCATCATTCGCAAAATGCGCTCCATACGACCCAATCTCACTTTATCAAGTGATTTTATTGTGGGCTTTCCTGGTGAGACGGACTCAGACTTTAAGAAGCTTCTCAAGATGGTTAAGGAGCTTGAGTTTGATAACAGCTTTTGTTTTATTTTTAGCCCAAGGCCTGGCACACCCGCTGCTAACTTAATTGATGACACCCCATATGAAGTCAAACTAAGTCGCCTGCAAACTTTACTTGGGGTAATTGAAGGTCAAGCCAATAAAATTAGTCAAAAAATGTTGGGGAATACTGAAACGGTACTAGTTGAGGGTCTAGCAAAAGACGGCGTCAATTTACAAGGCCGAGTTGAAAATAATCGGATAGTTCATTTCACCGCTCAAGATGAAGACATAGAAGCTTTAATCGGAAAAATGGTAGACGTACAAATTACGGAAGTCCTCAACCACACTCTTAGGGGTGAGTTAATCGAAGTCCATGCAAACTAAAACGACATTAAGCAACTTGAAACTAACAGTGGATATCCAAACGGCTAGCCCCACGATTGAAGCCGCCCTAAGGAAAATTGCTTCATCTTCGCTCATTAAAAAATGGATCACAACAAGTATGAATAGTGGGGGCATATTGACGCTGCGTTTTGTCAATACAGCAGAAGGCAAAAAACTGAATAAGACATTTCGGGGGGAGGAGTGCGCAACGAATGTACTTACTTTTCCCTATGAGTGCTCAAAAAAAAACGTTGTGGCGGACATTATTTTCTGCTTACCTGTTATTCAAAAAGAAGCTAAAAGGCAGGGCAAGACGATTAAAGCCCACCTTGCGCATTTAATAGTTCACGGCTGTCTTCATGCCCAAGGATACGATCATGAACACGCGAAAGATGCCAAAAAAATGGAGTCTCGTGAAGTACAACTACTAGAGGCCTTAGGTTTCTCAAACCCGTATCTTTCGCTTTAATTTTTACTGTGTCACATTTCTAAGCTATTCTTATTCCATGCCCGACCCCAAATCCCTATTAGATCGCCTCGTTGATTTTTTATCCCCACAGCCAACCAGTCCAAGCGAACGACGTCAAGAGTTAATCGATACATTGCGCGAAGCTCAAGCGGAAGGACTCATTGATGCTGATGCTCTCTCGATGATTGAGGGTGTTTTTCAAGTAGGCCAATTATCTGCACGAGATATCTTGGTCCCGCGCGCACAAATTGATTGGATTGACATCAATCAACCGCTTCCAGAAATCATTAAAATGGTTATTGAAGCCGCTCATTCACGCTTTCTAGTTTTTGAGGGAACGCGCGATAACGTGACTGGCATCTTGTTGGCTAAAGATCTACTGCGCCACGCGACTGAAAAAGATTTTCAAGTGCGCGATTGGTTGCGCCCCGCAGTATTCATTCCCGAATCAAAGCGATTAAGCGTGCTGTTGCGTGACTTTAAAGATAACCGTAATCATTTAGCAGTTGTAGTAGATGAATACAGCGGCATTGCAGGCATCATCACCATCGAGGACGTGCTAGAGCAAATTGTCGGCGATATTGAGGATGAGCACGACATTGATGAAGAGGCAGATAATATTCTCGCACTCGATAATGGAGATATTCGCATTAAGGGCATTACTGAACTTGAACAGTTCAATGAAGCATTGGGCACCAATTTTGCGCCTGAAGATATTGAAACCGTGGCAGGTCTAGTAATTCAACATCTAGGTCGCGTCCCAAAGGTTGGCGAACGCATAGAAATGGATGGCATTGAATTTGAAGTACAACGTGCAGATCCACGGCAGATCCATATTTTGCTAGCTCGCCAAAAACCCAAAAAAGCAAAGTAGGTATCGGCTTGCTCAATCATCAATTATCTAAGTCCAATCTTTTAAAACCTATATCCATACTCCTGGTATTGGGTGCACTCCTCGCAGGCGCTGCCGAACTACCTCAGGGTGGTTGGATACAGATTCCGCTGCTAAGTCTAGTTTGGTGGCAATTGGATTGTTATAAATCTGAGCCAGTTAAGCGCTTTTTATTACTCAGCTTTACCTTTGGCGTTGGATACTTTGTTATTGCATTGTGGTGGTTGTATATAAGCCTGCACGATGTCGGCGGCATGAACGCACTTCTCTCATCTAGCGCTGTATTTTTACTTTCATGCTATGTGGCCATTTATTTTTCAGTCGCCCCCCTGTCCTTACGCAGTTTTAAAAATTCACCCTACATCGGGCTATTTTTAGCTTCAAGCTGGGTGCTCTCAGAATATTTACGCGGAGAAATCTTCACGGGATTTCCTTGGATGGGTTTAGCAGAAGCCCAAGTCAATGGTCCATTTAGTCCAATCGCACCATATTTAGGGGGCCTTGGATGCACTTTTTTAACGGTGTACACGTCTTGGGAGCTATTTCAACTAAAAGACAGGGCTTTATTTTTAAAACGTATTCGATCTTTAGCGATCGTTAGTGCCGTGGTATTTTTATCGAGCCTCTGGTCTTTTACTCAGCCAACTGGAAGCCCTATCACCGTAGAGCTCATTCAAGGAAACTTTGCTCAAAGCCTAATATTCAAACCCGAAGGCATCCAGCAACAGATTCTGTTTTATGAGAAGTCGATGTTACAAGCAGACGCGCAATTAATAGTCTCACCAGAAACTGCATTTCCATGGCCTGAGACTAATTTGCACCCCAATATTTTTGAAACTTTGCAAAATTTTTCAAATCAAACGGGTAGCAATTTGCTCTTCGGAGTCATTGGTAGAGACCCTGCGTCAAAAGATGGCAGAGAATATTCGAATCGCGCAATAGGCCTCTCTCCAGAAGTCCAACGCTATCAGTATGATAAAAATCACCTTGTCCCATTTGGCGAGTTCATTCCCCCTGGTTTTCGCTGGTTTGTGAATGCTTTTAGTGTGCCGTTAAGCGATTTTGCTAGAGGCGGCGATCAGCAACCCAATTACCGCATCATCAGAAAAAATCACTCTCCAATTTATGCAGCTATCACGCTTTGCTATGAAGATGTATTTGGCGGGGAACTTGCAAGCCGCATACGAAACAATTCTGAGCCAACGAATCTTTTAATTAACTTAACTAATCTAGCCTGGTTTGGTCAATCTCAGGCCCCAACACAGCAACTTCGACTATCTCAATTGCGCTCGCTTGAAACAGGACTGCCAGCATTGCGTGCAACCAATACCGGCATAACCTCAACTCTCGGGCCCGATGGCAAACTACTGCAATCACTTCCAGAATTTACTCAGACAAGCTTAAAAACCCAAATTCAGGCCTTCAGCGGGAAAACGCCTTTTGTAGCTTGGGGAAATTTACCCATTTTGAGCATTTCATGCCTGCTCTTAACTTGGGGTTTTATACGCTACCGACGTTTTTAATCAATTTTGACTCTGCATTACGCTAGCCATGTAAAATCAATGGCTTAGCCAGGTTAATCATGCTTACTTTTCAGCAAATCATTCTCAAACTTCAAGACTATTGGGACCAACAAGGTTGCGCCCTTTTACAACCTATCGACCTTGAGGTTGGTGCTGGCACGTCTCATACCGCCACCTTCTTGCGAGCTATTGGCCCAGAACCATGGAAAGCTGCTTATGTTCAGCCATCCCGCAGACCAAAGGATGGACGCTATGGCGAAAATCCAAATCGCCTGCAGCACTACTATCAATATCAAGTAGTGCTCAAGCCTGCCCCAGACAATATTCTTGAACTCTACTTAGGCTCACTTGCAGCGCTCGGCCTTGATCTCAAAGAAAACGACATTCGCTTTGTTGAAGACGATTGGGAAAATCCAACATTGGGTGCATGGGGCTTAGGCTGGGAAGTTTGGCTCAATGGCATGGAAGTGACGCAATTTACCTACTTCCAACAAGTGGGCGGCCTTGATTGCAAACCAGTTTTAGGTGAAATTACATACGGCATCGAACGCCTTGCGATGTACATTCAAAATTGTTCAAACGTATACGACCTTGTTTGGGCCGATGGCATTTCTTATGGAGATGTTTATCACCAAAATGAAGTTGAACAATCTTGTTATAACTTTGAGCACTCGAACACCGATTTACTCTTTGCCAACTTTAGCAATTATGAAAGCGAGGCAAAGCGTCTCATGGAGGTACCGCTAGCATTGCCTGCGTACGAGATGGTGCTGAAAGCCGCTCACACTTTCAACCTACTCGATGCTCGGGGCGCAATCTCCGTCACCGAGCGCGCTGCCTATATTGCGCGTATCCGCAATCTATCACGCTCGGTTGCCCAAGCCTATTTTGAATCCCGGGAAAAGCTCGGCTTTCCCATGTGTCAACGCCAATCAAAAGTATGAGCCCATCTCTCCAAAACCCGCTGTCAGCCAGTGTGTTGATTGAATTGTTCACTGAAGAATTACCCCCAAAATCATTACGACGCTTGGGTGAAGCATTTAGCGAAGGTGTTTTTGCCCATCTCAAAGCTGCTAATCTGACCGCCCCAACATCTGTTGTTACCAGCTTTGCTACCCCTCGTCGACTGGCGGTGCAAATTAGCGACGTACTCAATCAAGCACAAGATTACCCAGTAAGAGAAAAATTACTACCCACCAGCATCGCGTTCGATGCTGAAGACAAAGCAACACCACCGCTACTGAAAAAATTGGCGGCACTTGGTCATCAAAATGTCAATCTAGCTACATTAAAAAAGTCAGGCGAAGGCAAGAGTGAAGCACTCTACCTGAACGTAATTGCTAAAGGCGCGGCACTTGAGCAAACTGTTCAAGTAGCACTGGAGCAAACATTAAATAAATTGCCGATTGCCAAAATGATGCACTACCAAGTGCAACAAAAAAATGGCCAGTTGGCAGATGTGCAATTTGCTCGTCCAGCGCATCGGATCATTGCGTTGCATGGCAATACTGTTTTAAATATTTCAGGTCTTGGAATTACTGCTGGCAACCAATCGGAAGGTCATCGCTTCTTATCTCCCGGCGTAATAACGATCAGTAGCGCAGATCAATATGAGGATGCGCTTCAAAAGCAGGGCAAAGTCATCCCAAGCTTTAATAAGCGCCGAGCCCAAATCGAAAGCTCCCTTTTAAAAGCAGCAGGGAACGATTTGATTCTAATGTCCGATAATCTATTGGATGAAGTAACCGCCCTAGTGGAATGGCCTGCTGTTTCTGAGTGCCAGTTTGATCCAGAATTCTTGGAAGTGCCGCAAGAATGCTTGATTTTGACCATGCAAACCAATCAAAAATACTTTGCCCTCACTGATCAGCAAGGTAAGCTACGCAACCGCTTTTTAATAGTTTCTAATATTGAAACCACAACGCCGGCGGCGATTGTTTCTGGTAATGAGCGCGTTGTACGCCCTAGACTATCCGATGCAAGGTTTTTCTTTCAACAAGACCAAAAGCGTCCACTTGCATCACGCGTTGCAGATCTCGCCAAAGTGGTTTATCACAACCAACTAGGCAATCAACTTGACCGCACAAAGCGCGTTCAAGCAATAGCTACTGGCATCGCACAAAAACTTAAGGCAGATGAGAAGCTAGCAAGTCGTGCAGCAGAAATTGCTAAAACCGATTTACTTACCGATATGGTTGGCGAGTTTCCAGAACTTCAAGGCATCATGGGAACCTACTATGCCAACCATGACGGCGAAAATAATGAGGTTGCCGCTGCTTGTAGCGAGCACTATATGCCGCGTTTTGCTGGCGATGCTCTCCCAAAAACCCAAACCGGCACCATCCTTGCAATTGCTGATAAGCTGGAAACACTCATCGGCATTTGGGGTGTAGGTTTAGCCCCCACTGGCGATAAAGATCCCTATGCATTGCGTCGACACGCGCTTGGCATCTGCAGATTGCTTCTAGAAAAAAATCTGTCTCTCAGACTGCCAGAGTTAATTGAATTCGCTAAAGCACAATTTCCTCAAAAAGAAGTTCAAGAGAAAGCGGTAACGACCGAGATTTATGATTTCATTCTTGATCGTATGCAGGCTTATTTGCGTGATCAGTCAGTTAGTGGCAAACCCTTTACCAGCGCAGAGATTGATGCGGTATTGAGTCAGTCGCCATCCCAAATCAATGATTTAATTGATCGCTTAACTGCTCTACGCGAATTTAATGCGCTTCCTGAAGCAGCGCAACTAGCGGCAGCCAATAAGCGGATCAGCAATATTCTGAAGAAAAATACCATTACCATTCCGCCAACCTGCTCAGCAAAACTTTTACAAATTCCAGCGGAAGTTGCTGTTTATAAAACTCTAGAACAAGTAAGCCCAACCCTAAATTCTGCTTACGATAAACGTCAATTCGTGGAATTTCTAAAGGCACTTGTCGCCTTGAGCGCCCCAATTGATCAATTCTTCGCCGATGTCATGGTTATGGACCCCAATCCTGAGTTACGTGATAACCGCTTAGCGCTTTTACAACAACTCCACCAGAAAATGAATCTCATTGCCGATCTCGGCAAATTGGCATGAGCACCAGCTCTTCTAAACTCATTATTCTCGATCGCGACGGCGTCATTAATGAAGATCGAGATGATTATGTTAAATCCGCAGATGAGTGGATTCCGCTCCCTGGAAGCCTAGAGGCAATCGCACTTCTAAATCAAGCAGGCTATCAAATTGCCATTGCAACCAATCAATCCGGTCTTGCTAGAGGCTATTTCACGATCAATGATTTGCATGCCATGCACAGCAAAATGGAGCGGCTGTTGCAACCCTTAGGCGGAAAAATTGACAGCATTTTCTTCTGCCCTCACATGGACGCTCATGCATGCGATTGCCGCAAACCTGCGCCAGGCATGATGAAAGAGATCACACTGCGTTATAAAAAAACAAATGACATTCAACCTTTATTAGGCGTCCCCATTGTAGGAGACTCTCTACGAGATCTTGAAGCAGGAGTGGCCCTTGGCGCATCCCCCCATTTAGTGCTGACTGGCAAGGGTCAAAGGACAATCGCCAAAGGGGGCTTGCCTGACGGCACGCAAATCCATGCAGATCTCTCAACTTTCGCATCTGCGCTTTTAAAAAACCAAGCCTAGGATTTTCATGGTCTTTATACGGTCGTCTCTATTTGCCATATTTTTATTGATCTTCACACCGTTTTGGTCTGTTCTCTGCATGGTGTCCTTTCCATTTTTGAACCCTGAAAATCGCTATAACTTCATTGGCATTTGGAATAAGGTAGTTATTTGGTTGTTGTGGCACCTCTGCGGAATTCATTATGAAATTCGTGGCATGGAATATATGCGAGTAGTTTTGGATAAGCCAGTCGTCATTCTAAGTAAACATCAATCTGCATACGAGACAATTGCCTATATCGCCCTACTACCTAAACAACTCTGCTTTGTATTTAAGCGGGAACTTCTATGGATTCCGTTTTTTGGGTGGGCATTAGCATTACTCAAAATGATTCATATTAATCGAGCAAACAAACAAACAGCAGCTTTATCGGTTGCCAGCCAAGGTCGCGAGAGGCTCAGTGAAGGCAAGTGGATTATGCTCTTCCCAGAAGGCACAAGAACCCCCAGAGGATCAACCAAGCCCTATCGGAAAGGCGGCGCACGCCTTGCTAGCGCTACTGGCGCCTTAGTTATTCCAATCGCTCATAACGCTGGCACATGCTGGCCTAGAAACAGTTTCCTCAAAAAACCTGGAGCGGTGATTTTTTCAATTGGGCCCGCGATACCCTCCGCAGGAAAATCTGGTGAAGAGTTGCAACAAGAAGTAGAAAACTGGATTGAGTCGGAAATGCGCGTAATTGATCCAAGCGCTTACAAATAATTTTAATTAACGATTTATATTAAGAGGCCAATAAGCTTCGCCCATTCAATATAGCGCTCTACCGTAATATCTTGCGCTCTTGCTTTAAGCTCCTCATCTGTTAATTTCAGCCGATGCAAAAAAGCTTGGAGATTGGTGCGTAACATTTTTCTTCTTTGAGAAAAGGATGCTGCTACCAGTTGCTCTAATGCGCCCCATTGCATGTTCGTTAAATCGAAATTCTTTTTTGGAATCATCCTTACCACCGCAGAACTTACTTTAGGTGCAGGCTCAAAAGCTTGGGGTGGCGCCTCTAAAACCAACTCCATGTCATAGCGAACTTGTAGCATGACAGAAAGCCTACTGAAATCGGAACTTCCAGCCTGCGCCACCATTCTTTCAACTACTTCTGCTTGCAACATAAATACCTGCTCATCAATATCCTCTGCTGCAGACACCAAATGAAAAAGTAATGGCGAAGAAATGTTGTAGGGCAGGTTTCCAACTACCTTACATAAACCCTTTTTTGCCCTACGATCTTTAGCCCATACTTGAAAATCAAACTTCAGTGCATCACCCTCAATAATAGTTAAGCCCGCTAGATTTTCACGCTGCCAATATGCCACTAGATCGCGATCAATTTCGAGCAGATCAAGCTGACCAAGACCACTGAGAAGAGGTCTCGTTAAAGCACCTAGTCCAGGGCCAATTTCAATGACATGCATATCCACACTTGGGTTGATCAAGGACACAATCGAATATATAACGCCTTGATCTTGTAGAAAATTTTGTCCAAAGCGTTTGCGTGCGCGATGCATAAATTAGGCAATCTTTTTCTTATGAAGGGCTAACTGATAAGCTAAGCGCAACGCCTCCAACATAGAGCCTGGATCTGCAATGCCTTTTCCAGCAATATCTAAAGCAGTGCCGTGATCTACCGAAGTGCGAATAATTGGCAACCCCAAGGTTACGTTTACACCACCACCAAATGTTACAAACTTAAAAGGTGTCAAACCTTGATCGTGATACATGGCAATGTACGCATCCACAGTATCTAAAGAAGCCGCATCAAACAGGGTATCGCCCGGATAAGGACCGGATACATTGATACCTAGCGCTTTGGCGGACTCAATTGCTGGAGCAATGGCGAGGATTTCTTCTTTACCTAAATAACCTGATTCACCAGCATGAGGATTGAGGCCCGCCACACGAATTACCGGATTAGAAATTCCAAATTTTGTGCGTAGATCCTTCTGCACAATCTGAATAGTATCTGATACACACTTTTGTGAAAGAGCAGCAGAGACCGCTTTTAATGGTAAATGCGTTGTAGCAAGAGCCACTCGCAATTGCCTTGGTCTATTCAAGCCCAATGTGCCCTTTTGCAAAGTTGCGCAAAGCATCATCACAACTTGTTTTACGTGACAGCGCTCTGCCAAATATTCAGTATGGCCCGTAAAGGGGGTGCCAGCTAAATTAATAACGCTCTTTTGGATGGGGGCGGTGATCATGGCATCAAATTGCCCACTCAGGCAGCCATCAGTTGCTTGATTCAAAGTATCAATAACGTACTGAGCATTTTGTTCGTTGAGAACACCGGGTTTCGCAAGGGTCCGAAGCGGAACGGTTTGAATTTGCAAGCGTTCAGATGCATTGCCTTGCTCCTTATTGGCTAGCACCAGCATCGCCGAATCGCCTAATAGCGTAATGACTGCTCTTGGCTGCTCAGCAAGAAATTGTCGTGCAGCCGCTACTGATATTTCAGGACCAACGCCAGCGGGTTCGCCAGTAGTAATCGCTAAATTAACGAGGGGCACTGGTAGCTGCATCATCTGCATTCAAGATTTTGACGGTAGCGGTATCCCTTAACTCACGCAGCCAATCTTGATAGGTTTGCTCAAATTTTCTTTCTCGAATTGCAGCACGCGCAAATTGCCGCTGCTTTTCTACAGTAAGTTGAGCTTCACGGCGCTCCAAAACCTGAATTAAATGCCAACCAAATTCGGTTTTCACAGGATTGCTGACTTCACCAATTTGCAAACGATTCATTGCTTGCTCAAAATCTGGAACTAAATCGCCAGGACCCATCCAACCAATATTTCCGCCATTTGATGCAGACCCATCTTCAGAATACTTTTTAGCAAGCTCGCCAAAATCTGCGGTCTTTGCGCGCACCTGATCACGAAATCCAGCTAGTTTTCGCTCAGCATCTTGATCACTCAACCCTGCTCGACTACGCAACAATATATGGCGAGCTAAGGTTTGCGTAATCGGGATATTTTGCGGCACTGAAGATGCAGCTTCTTGAGCAGCCAATTGTGTTTGAGGAGCAGACCCCGAACCTGCTGTACGACGATCAATCACCTTTAATACATGGTATCCAGCAGGGCTCTTCACTACAGCATTAGCAACCTGACCGCCACCAGTATTGCGAATAGCTTCATAAAATATCTGCGGCAATCGATCTGACGTACGGTAGCCTAGGTCCTGAAATTTAATTTTGGGATTGTCTTTTGCCGCCATTGCACCAAGCTGTAAAAAATCAACATCTCCTTTGGCGTCACGTAGCAATTTATCCGCCTGTTTTTTTGCCTCTGCCTGATCGCTAACACCCCCTTCAGCAGGAATAAATATCTGGGCCACATCGATCTCCTCAATTTCCCCCTTTACAGCAGGAGTAGATCGAGGTATGCCGGCGCCATTCATAGCCCTAGCTCTTTCTGCAATGTAGTTATCTATTTCTGCGTCAGAAATTTTGATCTTAGCTTCCACTTCACGCTCACGATAGCGACTAACAACAACATCATCACGTAGCAATTGTTTATATCGATCAAAAGAAGTGCCAGATGCAATCACTTTTTCCTTAAGCTCGGCGTAGCTAAGTTTATTTTTCGCAGCAATATCGCTAATAATTTTTTCAACCTCTTTATTGGTTACTACTACGCCTTCTTGCTCAGCATTTTGAAGCTGAATCTTTTCAATAATCAAACGCTCGAGGACGATCTTTCTTAAAGAGCCATCATCTGGTAATTTTGTGCCTTGCTTTTTTAGTGCAGCAATCCGATCATCAATTTCTTTGCGCGTGATATAACCTGTATTGACTACTGCTGCTACCCCATCAATATTACGAACTTTACTATCCGATACGATTCCAGCTTTTGTAGCATCTTGTGCATATCCAGAATTAGTGACAACGAGAATTCCCATCAAGCAGATGGCACAAATCAGTGATTTCAAGTTAACTCTGCAAAACATCATTGATAGTTCTCGTAAATAGAGGGTGGAATAGGCTTCGAAGTTGGCATATAACCAGGTACATTTAACTTCATGATATCAACTGGATTGCTTCCGGCGCTAGCAAAGCCCCTAAATTCAATCTGAAAAAGCACCTGGGTAGTGGTAATAAGTGAAGTATTCACTGCTTGCGAGTATGCCCCACGGAATGTCCAGCAATCTCGAGTCCATTCCAAACCAACCAAAGTATTTAAGGTTTTAGTCGATAGCGCATCATAACCCCAGCGTCCAAGCACCGAAACCTCTCGTGTCAATGGCCATTGACCAGAAACATTGTATTGATCGGTAGTGGCGGCAGCGGGGGTATAGGTTTGATTATTTTGAGCCGAAGCCTGTATTGGGGGAGACCAAACGTTGCGGTAACCAAAGTTTAAACTTCTTCCTGGTGTTGGTCGCCAACTTGCTCCAACGGTTGTTTGTACAAAGCGATTTAATTGGGTGTTGTACTGCCCAAACATATCAGCACTAAAATTACCCAGCAAACGTACAGAGGCGGAACCCAGAGTATCCGAATAAGTGGTTGGGTTGACGATATTTCCATTAAGCCCAACCTTTTGACCGGTGAATTGCTGCTTTTGAGCCAATGTCACATTGGCGCGTTCAGCACCAGTGTTCGCTTCAATCATCCGGCTAGTAAGACCCAACGTTGCTGCGTTAGTGTCTGCAACACGATCATTGCCAATAAAGGTATTCGCTGTAAAAATCTGCGAGACTCCAAAGCCTGCATCAGCCGTATCAAAGATTGGTGTGTTCGCCTGACTTTGGTATGGTGTGAAAGCATAAAAGGCCCTTGGCTCCATCGTCAGCAACATATCACGCCCAAAGAACCATTTTAATTCAGAAGCATCTCTCTCAAATGACAACCCAGAATCCAAGCTGAATGTTGGAATCGTAAATCCCTGAGCTGGTGCAGGGTTAACCGTCGTTCCTTGGGCTGCACTAATTAAAGCAACAGCAGATGGATTAGCAGTGGCGTTGTAGGTATTCGATTGAAAGCTAATAGTAGGTGTAATGTAATAGCCAGGTGTGATTTGCGGTAGCGACAAAGCACCCTTCACTACTGTACGATCTGCTTGCGTATAAACCCCTGGGGGTGGCGCATTGAAGTTGCTGCCTAATGCATAAGCAAAGCGAGTGTAATCTGCTGAAAAAGTGGCCTTAGGGCCTGTTGGCAGGGCCAAGTATTTACCGCTCTGATCTGAAACCACTGGACTAAGTAGACTGTTGTAGGCAGCCGTAATGTTTGGCAATACGTTATATGGCGCTTGAACTAAATTAGTTGGATCGGGTTGCAAGGTTTGAAAGTTCGTGACTTTTGCACCTACCGTCCAATTACTTAACTCGCCAGTCAATTGTTTTGTTGTACCAGCCTCCTGACGAAATTGACTAGCTACTTGCCCCGCAATACTTTGTGAAAAATTTGTAGGATAGAGACTGTCAGATACGCGCGCCATATTGACATAGCCAGTCCATGAGCCAGGCAAAAGCACCCCCCCGGGACCGACTCCGCCAGTAAAAATTTGACGTTGCTGCCAATCGTATTTCCAACGATTCGTACCAGTTTGCTTATCGTATGGTAAATACTCACCCATTGCTACGCCAGAATAATCCCTCTCTAAAAAACGATAAGAGGCCCCCAACATAAAGCCGCGGTGATTCATCTCGCGAGGTAACAACAATAAATCGCGATTAGGTGCAATGTTGACGTAATAAGGGACAGTGATATCTAAACCATTCTTGGAGTTATATCCAACAACAGGCGCCAACAAACCGGTTCTTCGTTCGCCTGATGTTGGTGCCGTGAAATATGGAACATACGCAATTGGCACATCAAAGAAACGCATTACACCGTGAGTGCCGACCATTTCTTTCTGTTCATTATCAATCTCTAAATTACTAGCAGTGAAATACCAGTCCATATTCTCTGGTGCACAGGTTGTATAAGTGGCCTTATCAAAAACAAAGATATCGGAATTTTCAACCGTTAGTTTTTTAGCTGAGCCATTGCCACGGGTATCGCGTAACTCATAAGTAGGCGTCTCCATGAAACCTTCTCGAGCATCAACCTTAAATTGACCTTTAGGACCCCTGAATGTTGTATTTCCTTTTGACAGCTCTGCATTGCCTAACAAATCCGCAATATCAGTATCTGGGTTATAGGTAATTTCATCCGCTTTAAGCACCGCACCATTTCGACGAATCTGTGCTCGCCCCTTGAGGTGCATATCGCGCTCGACGACGCCATCGATCACATCGCTTGAGGTAAATGTCAGAGCCTCACCATCAGAAATTAGTTTACCTACACGCAGCTGATCATCGAGTTTGAGAACGGTGACATTGCCGCGATCAGGTAGTAATGTGAAATTTTGCGTCGCCGGCGAAACCGGAGGGAGCGCTGCTGGTGCTTGCGCATTTACTTTGAGTGCCGCTTGAAGCAATACCAACCCCATCAGTAAGCGCAGGGCTACAGCCAAAAAAAGAGGGGCGCAAAAGCCGGCGCGACGGCGATAATGACTCATGGATCCAGACCCGCTTATTATACGAATTGACCATGACTAACTCTCGCTTAAATACCCCCCGTAACTGACTAAAAAGCCTGCAGCCTAATTGGCAATTAGACCTCGATACATTGGCTCCCGCATCCGCCGATGCCAGCTTTCGACGTTATTTCCGAATTGAGTCCAAAAATCCTGCTTTTGGCTCCCTAATCATCATGGATGCACCACCTCAACACGAACCATTGGATGCCTTCATTCGGGTCGATTTACTACTCTCACAAGCCGGTTTAAATGTACCCAAAATTTTGGAACAAAATACCGCCGACGGTTTTCTTTTGTTGAATGATCTTGGCAATGAAACCTATCTTGCAAAGCTTAATAATGAGACAGCCGATCATCTACATCAGGATGCTACACACGCGCTAATTCAAATGCAGCTAGCAAGCAAGCCGGATATATTGCCAAATTACGACGCAGAGCTTTTGCAACGAGAATTGGATTTATTTCCAGAATGGTATTTAAAAAAACACCTTAGTATTGAGTTAAATGATTTACAACAATCGCAAATCAATCAATCGTTTTCACTCATCATTGAAAATGATTTAGCACAAGCAAAAGTGTATGTGCATCGTGACTACCATTCACGAAATCTCATAATTACAAAAGAAAATAATCCAGGAATATTAGATTTTCAGGATGCAGTGTATGGTCCGATTACCTATGACGCCGCTTCTTTGTGGCGCGATGCTTACATCGCATGGCCTGAGGAGCGAGTGATCGATTGGGTAGCTAAGTTTTGGGAGCAAGGCCGCAAGGCAGGTCTGGCTATGCCGGAAGATTTTGGAGATTTTTATCGCGACTTCAAATGGATGGGCTTACAGCGACACCTCAAGGTCCTTGGAATTTTTGCTAGGTTATTTCATCGAGATGGCAAAGATGGCTATCCAAAAGATATCCCTCTAGTTTTGGAGTACGCTATTGCGACAGCAAATCGTTACATAGAACTCAAGCCATTGGCTCGCATTTTAGAGTCGACTCGCATCATTAAAACTAACTGACCCATATCGTGATCCAGACCCATTCGCTTCCTTGCTTTTTGTTGGCTGCCGGCAGAGGCGAACGCATGCGCGCCCTTACAGACGATGTGCCCAAACCTCTACTCACCATCAACAATAAATCCTTATTGGTATGGCGCCTAGAGGCCCTGTCAAAAGCAGGAATCCAAAATGTCGTCATTAACCATGCATGGCTTGGGTCTCAGATTAAGATTGCACTTGGTACAGGTGAACAATTTGGTTTAAAGATTGCATACTCCCCAGAAGAAACTGCCCTAGAAACTGCTGGAGGAATTGCTCAGGCTTTACCCGTTCTGCAGCCACAAGATTATTTTTTAGTAACTAACGGTGATGTATTCAGCCCCCATTTACCAATCGATATGATTTTGATCATGGCCTCAAAGCTAAAAACAGACCCTAAGCAGCCTCTAGCGCATCTATTAATGGTGCCAAATCCCATTCAGCACCCTAATGGTGACTTTTATCTTAAGGATGAACAAATCCACTCTGACGATCCTGGGAACGTAGAAAAGCTGACTTTTTCAGGGATTGGCATCTATCACAAGGATCTTTTTCGGGACCTAAAGTCGGCATACCGGCCAAATTAGCCCCACTACCCACTACTTAGAGAGGCTATGCAGCTCAATAAAGTCTTTGGTGAAAAATATTTAGGCCCATGGCAGGATGTAGGGACACCGCAACGCTTACAAGAGCTCAATGCAGCATATGAATAAAAATGATATTTACCAGCTTCGCAGGAATGCTTTAGCAAAAGAAATTTTCAATAAAACTGGTGGTGGTATTGTCGTTCTTGCAACTGCTCCAGAGCTATCGCGCAATCGGGATAGCGATTATCCATACCGTCACGATAGCGATTTTTTCTATCTCACTGGATTTGATGAGCCAGACGCTACTCTAGTCATGAATGTCATCGCCAACGGAAACAATTTTGTATTGGAATCCCATTTGTTTTGCAGGCCCAAAGATCTCGAGCGGGAAATTTGGGATGGTATCCGCTTGGGCCCAGAAGCAGCGCCGGAGGCATTGGGTATCGAGTTCGCACATAGCAATCGTGATCTTGATCAAAAACTTGCCAAATTATTAGCTGATCAAAATGCCGTCTATATTCGCCTTGCAGAAAGCGCTGAAGCAGATCGACGTCTTCGTCATTGGATGAAAGAGGTACGTGGGCAAGCACGCAGCGGGATCAACCCTCCCACAGAATTTCAGGATATTGAAACGTTGGTTCATGAAATGCGTCTATTTAAAGATGCTCATGAAATCAATATCATGCGCCGTGCCGCTGCAATCTCGGCACGCGCCCACGTGCGAGCAATGCAGATCTGTAAACCTGGCATGCGCGAATATCAGCTCGAAGCAGAATTACTGCATGAGTTTCGCAATAGCGGGGCACAAAGTGTGGCATATAACAGCATAGTTGCAAGTGGTGCGAATGCTTGTATCTTGCACTATCGCGCTGGCTCTACTGAATTGCGCAGTGGAGAGCTTTGTTTAATTGATGCTGGTTGCGAATTAGATGGTTATGCTTCTGACATCACGCGCACTTTTCCAGTCAACGGAAAATTTACTGGACCACAGCGAGCTTTGTACAACATTACGCTTGCAGCGCAAGAGGCTGCTGTTGCCGTAACCAAACCCGGCAATACTTTTATGCAACCGCATGATGCTGCCCTAAAAGTACTAACCCAAGGCTTACTCGATGAAAAACTCCTTAAGCTCGATGAAGTCGGCTCTTTGGAAAACGCCATCGAAACTGGTGCTTACCGCCGTTTTTATATGCATCGCACCTCACATTGGCTTGGTATGGATGTTCATGATGTTGGTTCTTATCGTGAAATGGTCCCATCTTCTGCGCCTCCCCAAGGAGAAAAACCTTGGCGCATATTGAAAAGCGGAATGGTCATCACCATCGAGCCGGGCCTCTACATCCGACCCGCAGAGGATATCGATGAAGCGTTTTGGAATATTGACATCCGCATTGAAGATGATGCTGTCATTCATGCCTCTGGGTGCGAACTGCTCTCTCGTGGCGCGCCTGTGAAGGCAGACGAAATTGAAGCACTTATGAGAGATAGCAAGTAATCCATGAGTCTAGGTCATTGCGATATTCTGATTCAGGGTGGTGGCCCAGTAGGGCTTGCTTGCGCTTCTTGGATTTTGCAACGATTTCCAGAAGCAAAACTGACGCTACTCGACCGAAATTCAGTTGACGATGCCGATTTAGCAAATGCAGATAGTAGAGGCATTGCTTTGTCACACGGCAGCAAACTCTTACTCGACACAATCAATGCATGGCCAGTAGATTGTGCCGATATTCATCGCGTACATGTTTCGCAAGCTGGACGGTTTGGGCGCGCACTCATGACTCGCGAAGAACTTAATCAAGAGGCATTAGGCCATATCATTCGCTACCGCGATATTCACATCGCCTTGCGGCAGGCTCTCAGAAACATTCAAAGTAAGAGTCCAAATTTTGTTTGGGAACACCTTGTTAACCAGGAGCTAGCATCTCTTCCAGATGCAAAATGTGTTGTACATGCTGAAGGTGGGTTATTTAAAAAACAGGATTGGGTTGAATCCGGCAGAGACTATGGACAATCAGCCTTGGTGGGCTTGGTTGAAGTCGAGAACACTGAACCACATCAAGCCTGGGAACGCTTTACAGCCGAAGGCCCTCTAGCTGTCTTACCAAGCCATTACGGAGCCAATGTTCTCAACCTCGTATGGTGCGGATCCCCCGAGTCCTCTCAACAACGTTTGCAACTAAACGAGCAAGATTTTTTAAAAGTGCTGCAACAAGAATTTGGCTCTCGAATTGGACGCTTTCTGAAAATTCAGGATCGTCGTTTATATGAGCTTGGCCTGAACTATCGAAAAGAAATCACCAAAGGTCATGAGGTTTGGATTGGCAATGCAGCACAAACCTTGCATCCCGTTGCCGGACAGGGGCTAAACCTAGGACTGCGTGATGCATATCTCTTGGCAGAAAAATTGGCCAACATTTTCTCGGGTCCAGCCAATGAACAAACATCAGCCCACATTCAACATATTCTAGAAACTTATGCTGTAAGTCGTAAAGCAGATAGATTGACAACGATCGGTCTTACGGACTTCATGGCTCGAGTTTTTACCTCTAATCTTGCGCCGGTAGTCGTAGCACGTGGATTGGCCCTATCAGCCCTTCAGTGGCTTCCTCCAGTGAAAATAGCCTTAGCTCGGCAGATGATGTTTGGAAGGCGCTAAAGGGCTGTAAAACCCTCCAAAACCCAAGCATTTTTAATTTGAATTAGATAAGGCAATCTGCCTAAAAAATAGGCAGATTTGGGTCCAACTGTGCTAAAAAGTGTCATGCTTTCCGCCAAACTCAAAGCATCACCCAAGCATATACCTCCAATCCATGAAAATTGGCCCTCACATCCTTGCAAACAGCCTCTTTGTAGCCCCTATGGCTGGAGTAACGGATCGCCCATTTAAACAGCTTTGTAAAAAATTAGGTGCAGGGTATGCGGTCTCAGAAATGGTGGCCTCAAATGCCCTACTTTGGAAAAGCGAAAAAACGCAACGGCGCGCCAACCACATTGGCGAATTCAAACCCATCGCCGTCCAAATAGCT
>CAZXSX010000002.1:0-7914 GCA_964643245.1 uncultured Polynucleobacter sp. | reverse complement strand
GCTGCCGCTGCAAAGGTAAATGTTGAGCATGGCGCACAAATCATTGATATCAATATGGGCTGTCCAGCAAAAAAGTTTATAACGTAGCTGCCGGCTCGGCATTACTCCGAGATGAGCCGCTTGTTCAACCAATATTGGAAGCCGTGGTCAATGCTGTAGGAGTGGGACCTAATACTGTGCCTGTCACTTTAAAAATTCGTACTGGCTGGGATCGCGATCATAAAAATGCCCTCGAGATTGCTCGACTCGCAGAAAAGTCTGGCATATCAATGCTCACTATTCATGGTCGAACACGCGAAGATCTTTATCATGGTGAAGTAGAGTATGAAACAATCACCGCAGTAAAAAACAGCGTCAAAATTCCTGTTGTTGCCAATGGCGATATCAACAGCCCAGAAAAAGCACAGTTCGTATTAAAAACCACTGGGGCGGATGCCATCATGATCGGACAAGCCGCTCAAGGACGACCTTGGATTTTTCGCGAAATTCAGCATTACTTAGAAACTGGTGAAAAGCCCCCGATACCAGAAATTAATGAAATTCAGGCCATCATGAATGACCATCTTATAGACCACTATGCCTTCTATGGCGAGCATATTGGTCTGCGTACAGCACGCAAACATATCGGCTGGTATTGCAAAGGATTACGCAATTCGCATGCTTTTCGCCAACGAATGAATACAGCAGATGATTGCAAAACCCAGCTGCAAATGGTGAATGACTATTTTGATGAAATGAAAGCGCACTCAGACCGCCTGCTGTTTTTAGAGGCGGCATAGTTACTGACTCTCATTCATCGTTATTAATTTTTAGCTTTTAGGATTTACCTATTTTATGAACAATAAGCACCCATCACCGAATGCATTGAAACGCAACTGCAGCATTACCTCGATGATCTCAAGGGCACTCCACCTAGCGATATCTACCAAATGGTACTGACAGTGGTTGAAAAACCGATGCTGGAACTTGTGATGCAGCACGCCAAACACAACCAATCCTTAGCAGCCCAATTTTTAAGCGTTAATCGCAATACCTTGCATAAAAAACTTGTTGAACACCAACTGTTGAAGTAAGTGCAAAGTTGACGCAATCGCAATTTATCCATTTAACCTTTCGAAATTTTTATGATCCATACAGCCCTTCTCTCAGTCTCAGATAAAAATGGCATAGTGCCTTTTGCCAAAGCCCTTCATGAACAAGGCATCAAGCTTATTTCTACTGGGGGTACAGCTAAGCTATTGGCGGAGAATAATTTGCCAGTAGTTGAAGTGTCTTCTTTAACCAAATTCCCTGAGATGTTAGATGGTCGCGTAAAAACGCTCCATCCCATGGTGCATGGTGGATTATTGGCTCGTCGAGACGTTCCAGAACATATGGCGGCACTCAAAGAACACGGCATCGATACCATCGATATGCTCGTCATCAACCTCTACCCGTTTAATGAAACGGTTGCAAAAGAGAGCTGCTCTTTTGAAGATGCGGTTGAAAATATTGATATTGGCGGTCCTGCCATGTTGCGTGCAGCTGCCAAAAATCATCAGGATGTAACCGTATTGATCTCTCCTGAAGATTACGCACCCGTTCTAGCGGAAATGAAAGCAAATAACAATGCGGTTTCTTATAAAACCAATTTGGCTTTGGCTAAAAAAGTTTTTGCCCATACCGCGCAATACGATGGTGCAATCGCCAACTATCTCTCAGCTTTAGGCGACGATCTTGAACATCAGGCTCGATCAAGCTACCCAAAAACCCTGCATCTTACTTTCGAAAAAGTCCAAGAAATGCGCTATGGGGAAAACCCACACCAATCTGCGGCGTTCTACAAAGACATCTATCCTGTAGATGGAGCATTGGCCAATTACAAGCAATTACAAGGCAAAGAACTTTCTTATAACAATATTGCTGATGCCGATTCTGCCTGGGAATGCGTAAAGAGCTTTTCTGATAACGCTGGTGGTGCTGCAGCTTGCGTCATCATTAAGCATGCGAATCCTTGCGGCGTAGCAGTTGGCGCAAACGCACTAGAGGCTTATCAAAAAGCATTTAAGACCGATCTAAGCTCTGCTTTTGGCGGCATTATTGCCCTCAATGTTCCATGTGATGGCACTGCTGCACAAGAGATTTCTAAACAATTTGTTGAAGTATTAATTGCCCCAAGATTTAGCGAGGAAGCAGAATCCATTTTTGCCGCCAAACAAAATGTTCGTCTCTTAGAAATTCCGCTTGGTAATGCCTTCAATACCTTTGATTTCAAGCGAGTTGGCGGTGGTTTATTAGTGCAATCACCTGACGCAAAAAATGTTTTGCAAAACGAAATGCGCGTAGTGAGTCAGCGCCAGCCGACGCCAAGCGAAATGAATGACATGATGTTTGCTTGGCGTGTTGCAAAATTTGTTAAATCCAATGCCATTGTCTATTGCGCTAATGGCATGACGCTCGGCATAGGCGCAGGTCAAATGAGCCGCGTCGACTCTGCACGTATGGCAAGCATTAAAGCAGAAAACGCCGGCTTAAGCCTTAAGGGATCGGCCGTAGCTAGCGATGCTTTCTTTCCGTTCCGCGATGGCTTAGACGTGGTAGTCAAAGGTGGTGCAAGTTGCGCCATTCAGCCTGGTGGAAGTATGCGGGATGATGAGATTATTGCAGCGGCCAATGAACATGGCATTGCCATGATCTTTACGGGCACACGCCATTTCCGTCACTAAGCAACCAATTAAAAGCGATACACCAAAACTCATGCGCTGGATTGGAATCGACCCAAGTTTACGAACAACTGGTTTTGGTGTCATTGATGTGGATGGCCAAAAGCTAACTTATGTAGCCTCTGGGACGATTGAGAGCGGTGACCCAGCTAAAGGCCTGTCCGAACGCTTAGGATCCCTCTATGCTGGCGTTAAAGAAGTATTGGAGACATATCGTCCTGAGTCAGCCGCAATCGAAGAGGTTTTTCTAAACGTTAATCCAAGATCCACTCTCATGCTGGGACAGGCTAGGGGCGCCGTCATTGCTGCTCTCGTTTCAGAGAAGTTGCCAGTAGCTGAGTTCAGCGCCCTTCGCGTGAAGCAAGCCATCGTTGGGACGGGTCGAGCTGCAAAGCCTCAAGTACAAGAAATGGTAAAGCGCCTATTGCGTCTAAATCGCGCTCCGGGCGCTGACGCCTCTGATGCCCTAGGGGTTGCAATCTGCGCAGCACACCATGCTCAAATTCCTAAAGCCATTGCCTCCGCACAGGCTACTAAAAAGCCTCGAAAGTAAAAAGGTACATCACAGGTTAAGATTTCTACATGATTGGTCGCATTCAAGGAATTCTCATCTCTGCTCATCCGCCGCGTCTCTTGGTCGATTGCCAAGGCATTGGCTATGAAGTGGATGTGCCGATGAGCACCCTATATCAACTTCCTCAAGTAGGGCAAAAAATTACCTTACTAACGCACTTTCAAGTGCGTGAAGATGCTCAACAACTCTTTGGATTCGCCACCGAGACTGAACGCGAGGCTTTTAGACAGCTCATCAAAATCAGCGGTGTTGGCTCTAGAACAGCATTAGCGGTTCTTTCAGGCATGAGTGTCAATGAATTAGCTCAAGCAATAAGCCTTCAAGAGGCGGGGCGCCTCACACAAGTACCTGGCATTGGCAAAAAAACTGCTGAACGACTTTGCTTAGAACTCAAAGGTAAATTAGCCCCTGATTTAGGCGTAACAGCAGGAAAATCTCAGGGACTGGATGCGAACAGCGAAGTTTTGCAAGCACTGCTTGCTCTTGGTTATTCAGAAAAAGAAGCGCTGCTGGCCCTCAAGCAAATCCCACCTGAAACCAATGTGTCTGAAGGTATTCGGATAGGCTTAAAGTATCTATCAAAAGCTTAATTAGATAGACCCTATTTAATAAACACCACTACACTTTCAGTATGGCAATTCACACAGATGATCTAAGCTCTATTCTCGATGATTTACCGGAGAATAGTGAGCGCATTGTCGGCGGAACAGCCGGAAACTCTGAAGCGGTCTTTGAAAAAGCATTGCGACCAAAACAACTAGAAGAGTATGTAGGTCAGTCTAAGGCTCGCGCCCAACTTGAGATTTTTATTAGCGCTACTAGGGCTCGTCAAGAAGCGCTTGATCATGTACTTTTATTTGGCCCACCAGGCTTAGGCAAGACCACACTGGCTCATATTATTGCAAGAGAATTGGGCGTCAATTTACGGCAAACCAGTGGTCCAGTTTTAGACAGGCCTGGCGACCTTGCTGCATTACTCACCAATCTAGAAGCAAACGATGTGCTCTTCATTGATGAAATTCATCGCCTATCTCCAGTCGTTGAAGAAATTCTGTACCCAGCGCTCGAAGACTATAGCCTTGACATCATGATTGGAGAAGGCCCTGCAGCACGTAGTGTCAAGATCGACCTCAAACCATTCACTTTAATTGGTGCAACCACGCGCGCAGGCATGCTAACCAATCCTTTGCGCGACCGCTTTGGGATTGTGGCAAGGCTAGAGTTCTATACCGCTGAAGAACTCACCAAAATCATCAACCGTTCCGCAAGCTTACTCAAAGCAAATATTGATCCCGAGGGATCTACCGAGATAGCGAAACGTGCGCGTGGCACACCTCGCATTGCGAATCGATTATTACGTCGCGTTCGAGACTATGCTGAAGTGAAAGGCACGGGGACCATCACCAAAGCGATGGCGGATGCTGCACTAAAGATGTTAGATGTAGATCCAAGCGGCTTTGATGTTATGGATAGAAAACTGCTAGAAGCCATCTTGCATAAATTTGATGGCGGCCCTGTTGGTATTGATAATTTAGCGGCAGCGATTGGAGAAGAACGCGACACCATCGAGGATGTTTTGGAACCCTACCTCATTCAGCAGGGCTATTTACAGAGAACCTCGCGGGGTCGTGTAGCCACTCGACAAGCTTATGAGCACTTTGGCTTAACGCCTCCCAGCAATTTAGCCAATCCAGGTTTGCTTGGCCAAGAAAATAGGTAAATGAAAACAGCAAATGCACTCGCAAATGATTTTGTTGTTTGAGTCTTTTGGAGCATCTTGACATGATGTTACTCAATTCACTTTAGCAACCTTCGCATCCTTAAAAAATGTATTTATTGCTTGCCATGTATAGAATCTTTGCCAAAAGTAAATGACAGCAATACTCTACTTTTACATTTGCTTTTATTACAGGATGGGACTTAAAGTACCGAATAAGTCAGACTCTAACATCGTATGTTGCTAAACATACTTGAGTTTGAGCGTGTTATTTTTTACGTTAGGAAAGTCAATTTGATTTCTTAGGTAATCGCTCCAAGGTTAATGAGATCATTTCAGGAATTTTGTCGAAGCTTTAATGAGTCTGTAGCAATCTTGGCAATAGCCATACCCACCATTTTATGTGCCTTACCAGCTATAAATCATACCAAGGGATCCACCGATACCCGATAGCTTAAGCGGCATTGCCTTACTCTACGTCAATCGTCGCATAAGCACTTACCTTGCTACCCCAATTGTACTTAGCACCACCTTTAAGGATCACCATATTCCCCATGGACGGAGTGCCATTAGCATATAGAGTTGGGCCATAGGTTGGAGTATAAGAACCGTTCATCGCCATAGCGCTGTTCATCAAGTCATGAGCCCAAGATAACCGCACGAAAGGCTTGAGAACCTCGTTATGATCCATGGCAATATCGCCACTGACCTCTGCGCCTAAGTACTGCGGTATTAATGTTAGGGCCATAGTAAAAGCCATTACCTAAACTACCAAAGTACTCATTGGCGCCATTTTGACGAATCTGCGTTGGTTGTATGGCTACAAAAGGCGTAATCTGTAATGTTCGCTTACTTCTGGGTTGGGCAGTAAGTTATAACCAGCTTCTACCCGAGCACCAATGATGTTGCTATGGATGTTAACGGTAGTTGAAGTATTAAAACCTAAAGTTTGGAGCTGACGATTAAAATTACCACTGCTGCTGCCTAAGTAACCAATCGCAGACAGGTATACCGAATCACCACGTGCGCCAAAGTAAAATTGGGCGCCATAATTCGTGGCATAATCGAGAGTTGCTGGTGTAGCAGTACTGCTATAGGTGTAGTTTGACTGGGAGATAGTGAGCGCCGCGCCACCAATATAGGTACGATCATCAGACTCTGCCTCAATCCCCAGGGTGCCACCATAGATCTGATCAGCTAAGTTATTACTATTGCTCGTACCCCCAAAAGGGGTGATCCAGGTTCTCGCATCAGTAGATTTTGCTAAGGAAGTAATCGGCATTTGATCACCATCGGCCGCTAAGGTACCGTTAGCCACTTGAGGAGCATTCAGAGCTAGTGACTGATTCATCGACGCAATTCCGGTCATGAGCGCTCTGGGGTTCTTGGTCGTCGCAATAAAGCTATCGCCTACCCGCCAAGAGTTCATGCGATCAGATACTGTACCAACTGCACGAGCAACCGCTTGATAGTTCGTTTGTGGCATGGCTTGGATCGCAGCGCCAGCTAAGCTGTTATATGCCTGATCCAATGTGCTCACAGTTGGTACAGTGACTAACTGCGTAGTCGCTGCTTGGAAAAAGGCATTACTGCCAGCAGTTTGATATTGGCCAATTGCATTACCCACTTGTGAGGCATAAGCAGATAAACCTGCTGGAGCAAAATTGGCGGTGGAGATAAGTTGTACGGAGTTACTATCTTTTACTAGACCATAAGTCATGATGGCGGTATTCACTACACCCAACTGATCATGAATCAAGGTTCCCCCACTATTACTAATAATGGTAGTTGGCGCCGCGGAACCCGGAGCAATCAAACCAGCGTTAACTAAGATAGGGCTAAGGCTGCCACCAAGCTTTAGATACCCGCCCGAACCAGTGCTCATTAAGCTAGATGAGGTTCCAAGACCAGATGCTGCCGCACGATGATCGAACTGAATACCCAATACACCACCACTTAACTGAATCAATCTACCGGTGTGTGAAAGTGTGCCAAGGCCCGTTACACCCTGTGGATTAAATTGCAAGAAGCCAGAGTTATAAAAAACACCATCTGCGCCAATATCCGGCTGGCTTGCTAAATACATGCGGCCACCAGAGTGATTGTTGATCACGTTACCACTGCCGCCCAAGGTAATGTTGCCAACAGAAATGCCGCTGTTATTGATGGTGGTATAACCGCCGGTGCTGATAACTGAATGGCCATTGATACCATTAGCTGAACCAATCCAACCGCTATTATTCAAAGTGTTAATTGGGCCTGCAAAATATACGCCCGCACCACCAGGGCCGCCGCTCACTCTTGCTCCTGGTTCAATAGTAATGGTGGGATCGCCAATTGATGCACTCCATATGCCCCCGCTCATTGAACCTGTAGTAGTAATAGAAACACCTTTTGCTACAGTCACGTGCACAGATCCCGCACTGCCTGTGCCATTACCGCCATGCGCATAAACCCCATCATATGGCGAGACTGTAAGTCCACCGCCACCTGCCAGCGACATGGCAATCACTCCATGTGACGCGATACCACTTGTTGTAATTGAGCTATTAACGTTTACGGTAACTTTTCCTGAATCGCCGACACCATTATTAGCATTTATTGTTTGTGCCCCTGATGTAATGGCAAAGCCACCGCCACCTATAGACATCGCCACTATGCCGGGGGATAAATCTGCATAGGTATAAATAGCAGCATTATTGGTAACTGTGACATCACCACCATTACCATGCCAGTGTGATGCGCCACCGAATGTAACAGTCCCTATAGATTGGGATACAAAGCCACCACCACCGCCTATAGATTGTGCGACTACCCCCGGGCTTCCTTTTGCATGAGTCAAATACCCGATCCAACCGTTACATTTACCGTTCCGCCGCCACTCGCTGATCGCCCTGGCCGCCAGCGCCGCGCTGGCCGCC
>CAZXSX010000001.1:6287-52662 GCA_964643245.1 uncultured Polynucleobacter sp. | reverse complement strand
ACCATCTCCTCAACCACCTTCTTTGCATCGCCGAAGACCATCATAGTCTTATCCATATAGAAGAGTTCGTTATCGAGGCCAGCATAACCTGCTGCCATTGAACGTTTATTCACAATAATCGTTTTGGCTTTAAACGCTTCCAAAATTGGCATGCCAAATATCGGACTACCTGGCGTGCGAGCAGCTGGGTTAACTACGTCATTTGCACCCAAAATGAGTACGACATCAGCTTGTCCAAAATCACTATTGATATCTTCCATTTCAAAGACTTGATCGTATGGAACTTCAGCCTCAGCCAAGAGAACGTTCATATGGCCAGGCATACGACCCGCTACTGGGTGAATCGCATACTTCACAGTAACGCCATGATGAGTTAACTTTTCTGTCAGTTCTTTAAGAGCGTGCTGAGCACGTGCTACTGCAAGACCGTAACCTGGAACGATGATGACCGTGTCTGCATTTTCCATTAAGAAAGCAGCATCTTCGGGAGAGCCGGTTTTGTAGTTCTTAGGGCCGCCATCATCACCCCCGCCAGCGGCAGCTTCGGCGCCAAAACCACCGAGCAAGACTGCAAGAATAGAGCGATTCATTGCCTTACACATAATGTACGACAAGATGGCGCCTGAAGAGCCGACGCAAGCACCAGCAATAATCAATACGGGATTATTTAAGGTAAAGCCAATGCCTGCTGCAGCCCAACCTGAGTAACTATTCAGCATCGAAACAACCACCGGCATGTCAGCGCCGCCGATGGGGATGATTAAAGTCACACCCAACACCAATGCAATGGCACACATTGCCAAGAAGGCAGCATGACTATCAACTAAGTAGTAAGCAATGCCAGCGCCAACCATAGAGACTGCCAAAATAAGGTTGAGCAAATGCTGGCCGGAGAAGCTTACTGGCTTGCCACTCACCTTGCCAGAGAGTTTTCCGAACGCAATGACAGAGGCGGTAAAGGTAATCGCACCAATAAATGCACCAATAAATAATTCAATTTTTTGGGCGCCTGTGTGGTCATGTGCAGTATTAAAGACTGCTGCAATCGCAATCAATACCGCTGATAAGCCAACAAAGGAGTGCATTAGCGCCACGAGTTCAGGCATCTTGGTCATCTGAACGCGCTTTGTCGCCAAAGTACCGATGATGGCGCCACCAACAACAGCGATCGCGATTAGTGAAACAACTGGCTTGAAGTCTGGAATAAAGAAAGTGGTGATGACTGCAAGCAGCATACCAATCATGCCAAAAGTATTGCCTTGACGTGAAGTCGTTGGTGAAGATAAGCCACGCAAAGCGAGGATGAATAACACCGATGAAATGAGGTAGGAAATTGCGGTTATGTTTGACATAGTTTTGGTCTCTTGTGGTCTCTTTCGAGGTCTTGTTCTATTTATTTGGCTGCGTCAGCATTTGCTTTAGGCGCTTTTTTCTTAAACATCTCTAGCATGCGACGGGTAACCATAAAGCCACCAAAAATATTGATTGAGGCCAAGAAAACAGCAATGGCGCCGATCACACTTGTAGGGGTAATTTCATTGCCGCCAATGACTTCGGTCTGCAATAGTGCGCCGACAATGATGATTCCGGAGATGGCATTCGTCACAGCCATCAAAGGGGTATGCAATGCTGGTGTAACGTTCCAAACTACGTGGTAGCCAACAAAAATGGCCAAGACAAACACGGTAATGTTTTGGACAGTGAGGATGCTTTGAAAAGCAGCGAGATCCATGATGTTTCCTTCTTATCTTGTATAGGTGTGCTATTAGTTTTTACGAACGGCTTGGCCATCACGACACATTAAGCAGGCGGTAACGATGTCGTCATCGCTTGGAATTACCAATTTTGCTTCTTTGTCGATAATGAGTTTTAAGAAGTCGATTAAGTTGCGGGCGTAGAGCGCGGAGGCATCTGCGGCAACCATGCTAGCTAGGTTGGTGTAACCAACAATCTTTACGCCGTTTACATCAACCACTTTGTCAGCTTGAGTGAGTGGACAGTTACCAGATCCGTTATCTCCTTTGCCTGCAGCCAAATCAATAACAACCGAGCCTGGCTTCATATTGGCAACAGTATCGCTATGCAATAGCACTGGAGGTTTGCGACCTGGGATTAATGCAGTCGTAATCACGATATCTGCTTGTTGTGCGCGCTCTGCAACTAATGCTGCTTGACGCTTCATCCATGCTTCTGGCATTGGGCGGGCATAGCCGCCAACACCTTGGGCGATTTCACGTTCTTCATCGGTTTCATATGGAACGTCGACAAACTTTGCACCCAGTGATTCAATTTGCTCTTTGGCTGCAGGGCGTACATCCGATGCTTCAATAACTGCACCAAGTCGTTTTGCGGTTGCAATAGCTTGTAGGCCAGCAACACCTGCGCCAAGAATAAGTACACGTGCCGCTTTTACGGTACCCGCTGCGGTCATTAACATTGGCATGAAGCGTTGATATTCATTGGCAGCAACCATGACTGCTTTATAGCCCGCAATGTTTGCTTGGGATGACAACACGTCCATGCTTTGTGCGCGAGTGGTGCGCGGGGCAGCTTCTAGGGAGAAGCCGGTGATGCCTTGCGCAGCCATCGCTGCAATATTGTCATTATCAAATGGATCAAGCATGCCAATCAGCACGCTGCCTGTTTTAATTTGTTTTAGTTCAGAGGCTTCTGGAGCGCGCGCCTTTAGAACAATTTCTGCGCCAAAGGCATCGGCGGCGCTACCAATCGATGCGCCGACTGCTTCATAGGCAGAGTCGGGTTGGCGGGCATTAACCCCAGCATCCTTTTGGATGACAACGGTATGGCCTTGGCCAATGAGTTTTTTTACGGTTTCTGGTGTGGCTGCAACCCGAGTTTCTCCAGGTTTGGTTTCCAGTGGCACTCCTATGCGCATGGCATGTCTCCAAAAGCAAAAATTTTTAAGAAATCCATTTTATTTTATCCATATATACGCATTAGCGTATATATGGATACCCTTAGTAATACAGCGGTCTTATTGATAATCCTTTATATAAGCTAGTTTTTGTTAAGGCTTTTACAATATGACTCATCAGCTTATATTGAATTCTCGCATTTTTTGATGATCCAGCTCAATTCTTCGGCAATCCCGCCATCCAACCCCAAGAAAGTCGTTATTGGCATGTCTGGAGGGGTGGATTCGTCGGTTGCTGCCTGGATGCTCAAGGAGCAGGGCTACGAGGTTGTAGGCCTATTTATGAAGAATTGGGAGGAGGATGATAACGATGAATATTGCTCTGCTAGACAGGATTGGCTGGACGTCGTTTCGGTTGCAGATTTAATCGGTATTGACGTTGAAGCGGTGAATTTTGCTACGGAATACCGTGAGCGCGTATTCGCTGAATTTCTCCGTGAGTATGCAGCTGGTAGAACCCCAAATCCAGATGTTTTGTGCAATGCAGAGATTAAATTCAAAGCATTTTTAGAGCATGCGATGAGTCTAGGTGCGGATGCAATTGCTACCGGGCATTATGCGCGTGTACGGCATGAAAATGGAGGTGTGCAATTATTAAAGGCACTCGATGCAAGCAAGGATCAAAGTTATTTCTTGCATCGTTTAACGCAACTACAGTTGGCGAATGTTTTATTCCCTTTAGGAGAGATTCCTAAAATCCTAGTGCGTACGATTGCTGAAAAGATTGGATTACACAATGCCAAGAAAAAAGATTCCACGGGCATTTGTTTTATCGGCGAAAGACCTTTTCGAGAATTCTTAAACCGCTATTTACCACGTGAACCGGGTCCTATTAAAACGCCGGAAGGCAAAGTTGTTGGCGAACATATGGGACTGGCATTTTTTACTCTCGGTCAACGCAAAGGCATCGGTCTTGGAGGTAGTCAAGACGGCACTGGTGACGCATGGTATGTGGCTCGAAAGGATGCGGCAAACAACACGCTGTATGTGGTTCAAGGTCACGAGCACCCATGGTTATTAGCTAACAAGCTCGAGGCAATTGACGCAAGTTGGATTGCTGGTAAGGCTCCCGCAGTCGGAAACTATACTGCTAAGACACGTTATCGTCAGGCAGATTCTGAATGCGGCTTTAGTTTAGGTGGCGAGATTTCAAACTTCAGTTTGAGTTTTCCAGAATCGCAATGGGCAGTAACGCCAGGACAATCTGCTGTTATGTATGACGGTGATGTTTGCCTAGGCGGCGGGATCATCTCCGCCTAATCCGTTTACGCAGCAGGCGGTTCTGTTTCAATAAAGGATGCGCGTTGTAGCAATTTTTGATACAAACGATCTAAATTCGGAAACTGAGTTTGCCATTGAATTTCTGGAAAGCGAAACACTAAGTAGCCAACTGCGCATCCAACCGCAACATCCGCCAATGTCATTTGGTTGCCATGACACCAAGCATTTTCACCAAGCTTTTCTGACATTTGCTCAAGTGCTTTATTGATTTTGCCAATTTGTCTATCTACCCATGCTGAACTTTGCTCATTGGCTGGGCGCCAAGTACGTTCTAAGCGGGCTAAGATCCCTGCATCCATGACGCCATCAGCTAAGGCCTCCCAAGTTTTTACCGAGGCGCGTTCTCGGTTATCGGTGGGAATGAGCTTGCTGACAGGGCTTAAGCCATCGGCATATTCGGCTATGACCCTAGAGTCATAAATCGCTCACCATCGTCTGAAATCAGGCAAGGCACCTTTCCAAGGGGGTTGGAATTGGCAATTTTCGTGTCCGAAGCCCAGACATGGTCCAGCTCAAGGTCTAGATCAAGCTTCTTTTCCAAGAAAACAATGCGTACTTTGCGTACGTAGGGGCTGGTGAGGGATCCGATGAGTTTCATAGGGCACAGTATAGCCAGCAAAACACGGGTTTGCTCAAGCCTTAAAATCAAGGCTTACTGATATTTGAAACTCCACTACAAAGGCAATATTCGTGAGTCAGCCGCTTTCAACCCTAAACGCCCTTTCCCCTTTGGACGGCCGCTATGCTGGAAAACTCGATGCTCTTCGTCCATGGTTGTCTGAAGCTGCATTTATGCGTCAACGTGTTTTTGTGGAGATTCACTGGCTACTGGTGCTAGCAGCAGCTGGATTGCCGGATGTGCCAAAAATTAGCGCGGCGGACGAGGCCTTTTTACTCTCCTTACCAGAGCAGTTCTCAGATGTGGATGCGCAACGCATTAAAGATATTGAGGCGGTCACCAACCATGATGTGAAAGCAGTCGAATATTTTTTAAAAGAAAAAGTGGCTGGTCGTCCAGATTTATTGAAAGCTAGCGAATTTATTCACTTTGCTTGTACCTCAGAAGACATCAACAATACCTCTCACGGACTGATGTTGCGTGGCGCAAGAGATGAAGTGCTTTTGCCGCAATTGCGTAAAGTACTTGCCACATTAATGGAGTTGGCAATTGAACATGCCAAAGTACCGTTGCTCTCCCGCACACATGGACAACCCGCATCTCCTTCTACACTTGGAAAAGAGATTGCCAATATTGCTAAACGTTTGGAGCGGGCAATTGAAGCCATTGCTGCAGTTCCATTGCTTGGCAAGATGAATGGCGCAGTAGGTAACTACAATGCGCATTTATCAGCCTACCCTGATTTTGATTGGGAAGACTTTTCTAAAAATGTTGTGGAAAAACGTTTAGGTCTTACGTTTAATCCCTATACGATTCAGATTGAACCGCATGATGGTATGGCGCAATTATTTGATGCTATTGCGCGTGCTAATACCGTTCTCTTGGATATGGATCGTGACTTTTGGGCCTATATTTCTGTTGGTTATTTCAAGCAACGTACGAAGGCTGGTGAAATTGGCTCTTCCACCATGCCGCATAAAGTAAATCCAATCGACTTTGAAAATTCGGAAGGCAACCTTGGTGTTGCCAACGCCTTGCTGCGCCATCTTGCAGAGAAATTGCCAATTTCTCGTTGGCAGCGCGATCTAACCGATTCCACGGTATTGCGTAATTTGGGGCCTGCATTTGGCCATAGCGTTTTAGCGTATGACAGCGCCTTGCGTGGCCTTGGCAAGCTGGAGGTCAATCATGCAGCCATCGCTGCCGATTTGGATGAGTGCTGGGAAGTCTTGGCTGAGCCCGTGCAAACGGTGATGCGCCGCTACGGCATTGAAAATCCCTATGAGCAATTAAAAGAATTGACTCGCGGAAAGGGTATTAATCAAGCAGATCTACAAAACTTTATTCGAGGATTGAAGATCCCAGAAGATGCAAAAGCACGTTTGTTGGAAATGACGCCATCTTCTTATCTTGGTAAGGCGGTCGAATTGACCGAACGTCTGAAAAAGTGAGGGTAACCTCGAATTCAGAGTACGGGGTGCGTCCTCGATTCTGGTTTGCTGTTTACCAACTCCTGTGGCACTTGTTGCTGCCACTGGCTTTTATCCGTCTTGCCTGGCGTGCTCGCCATTCATTTGCATACTTACATCACATACCCGAGCGCTTAGGTTTTGGTTACGGTAAGCCGATAAGTAAGGGCGCCATTTGGGTGCATGCAGTGTCCGTTGGGGAGACTCGTGCTGCGCAACCTTTGATTGAGGCTTACCTTGCGCGTGGCGAATCAATCTTGCTCACTCACATGACGTTGAATGGCCGTCGTACAGGTAAACAACTTTTTAGTAATGCGATTGCTTCCGGACAAATTCGGCAGGTCTATTTGCCATATGACCTTTGCTGGTGTGTGGAACATTTTCTAAAAACATTTAGACCAAAATTTGGTCTCTTTATGGAAACCGAGGCTTGGCCAACAGTAGTGTTTCGTTGTGCGGAGATTGGTCTGCCTCTTTTTTTAGTAAATGCCCGTTTGTCTGAAAGAAGTGCGCGTCGCGTCAATCGCTTTGGTAATGCTGGACGCGCTTTATTTCAAGCCTTTGCTGGAATTTTGGCTCAAACAGAATTTGATGCCAAGCGTTATCGCGATCTAGGTGTTCAGAATGTCGTCATTACCGGCAATCTAAAGTTTGATGTCCCGCTGGACTCTCGATTGGTTGATCAAGGCAAGCAATGGCAGCAAGAGTTGCATGCTAGTAAACGCCTTATGGTGTGTGCCGCAAGTACTCGTGATGGAGAGGAAGAGCTGATTCTTAAGAGCTGGAGGGACTTGTTGCTCAGCAATGCTTTTGAGGTTCAGCCCTTGCTTTGTATAGTTCCTCGGCATCCTGAGCGGTTTACAGAAGTGGCCAATCAAATTCACGCAGCAGGACTTAAATACCGCCGCCGCTCCGAATGGCAAGGCATTCCCAACGATAGCATTCCTCTAGATGTAGTTTTGGGGGACTCGATGGGTGAGATGCCCATGTATTACAGTGCATCAAACCTCGTAGTCATGGGCGGAAGTCTATTGCCTTTTGGTGGCCAGAATCTTATTGAAGCGTGTGCAGCAGGTTGCCCAGTATTGCTGGGAGAGCATACCTACAACTTTCAACAGGCTGCACTAGACGCTATCGCCGTTGGCGCTGCTAAACGCATTCAGGGCGAATTAGCATTGGGGCAAACAATTGCTTTAATGGAAGCGTTAAAAGAATTGCTTCTAAATAGTGCAGAGCTTTCAAAAATGAGCGGCACTTCCAAAAATTACGCCATCGAACATCAAGGGGCAACCAAACAAATTTTGGCTGCCCTTGATCTGCAATTGCCCTTTAACGCTAGCTTGATTTAAACGCGTGCCCCGTAATTTGGGTCATCGTTGCGCGCATTATCGTCTGGCTTCTTGTCGCCCTTAATTAAATCTTCGCGGGTAACGCCGAGCCACATCGCCAAAGCTGCAGCAACGAATACAGACGAGTAAATACCAAACAAGATGCCAATCGTGAGTGCTAGGGCGAAGTAGAACATGGTTGGTCCACCAAAGATCAGCATCGCTAGAACCATCATCTCCGTACTGCCGTGGGTAATCACTGTACGACTGATAGTGCTCGTGATTGCATTATCAATCACTTCGCGGGTATTCATCTTGCGATACTTACAGAAGTTTTCGCGAATACGGTCAAAGATCACTACTGACTCATTGACGGAATAGCCTAAGACGGCCAAGACTGCCGCTAAAACAGAAAGTGAAAACTCCCAATGGAAAAAGGCAAAGAAGCCAAGAATGATCACTACGTCATGTAAGTTTGCAATGATGCCCGCAACCGCAAACTTCCACTCAAATCGGAAGGAGAGGTAAAGAACAATGCCAATAATTACAAAAATCAGCGCTTTTAAGCCATCAATTGCCAGTTCTTGACCAATTTGAGGACCAACGAACTCAACCCGCTGCAGCTTAACGCCGGAGCTGGCCGGATCAAGCGCTTGCATGACGGCATTACTTTGGTCCGCTGAGGAGATGAGCTTACCCTCCGCATCTTTTTGTAGCGGTAGGCGGATCATTACATTGCGTGAGCTACCAAAGTTTTGAATTTGAGTGTCTGTGTAGCCTAATTTTTCAACTTTAGAGCGGATGGAATCTAGTGGCGCCGTTTGAGGGTAGGTCACCTCCATTACCGTACCGCTAGTAAATTCAATCGATAGATGTAAGCCGTTATGCCAGAGGAAGAAAACTGCTGCAAGAAAGGTGATTAAAGAGATAGCATTTAGCACCAATGCATGGCGCATAAACGGAATATCTTTTTTAATTCTAAAAAATTCCATGGTTTATTTTTCCTGTGGACGCCAAACTTGGCCGATCGCAAGTTTCTGAATCTTCTTATGTCTGCCATACCAAAGGTTAACCAGACCGCGAGAGAAGAAGACAGCCGAGAACATCGATGTCAGAATACCTAAGCAGTGAACCACAGCAAAGCCCTTAATTGGACCAGATCCAAATGCAAGAAGCGCAAGGCCGGCAATCAAAGTAGTTACGTTTGAGTCAAGGATAGTTGCCCATGCCTTATCAAATCCAACCGCAATCGCTGTTTGTGGTGAAGAGCCATTACGCAATTCTTCACGGATACGTTCATTAATCAATACGTTTGAGTCAATAGCCATACCGAGTGCCAACGCCATCGCAGCAATACCCGGTAGTGTGAGCGTTGCTTGCAACATCGATAGCACAGAGATCAACAGTAGCAAGTTGACGGCCAATGCAACTACAGAGAACGTGCCAAACAGCAAGTAATAGGCGATCATGAAAAGTGAAATTGCTGCAAATCCGATTAGTAGAGATTTAAAGCCTTTCTCAATATTTTCGGCACCTAGACTTGGTCCAATAGTGCGTTCCTCAATAATTTCCATTGGCGCTGCCAAAGATCCTGCGCGCAATAACAAAGCCAAATTATTTGCACTCTCTGTGGTGGGTTGACCAGTGATTTGGAATTTTGAGCCAAATTCGCCCTGAATCGTGGCGATGGTAAGTACTTCGCCTTTGCCCTTTTCAAATAAGATTATGCCCATGGGTTTGCCGATATTCTCGCGGGTAACTTCTTGCATAACGCGGCCACCAGCAGCATCCAAAGAGATGTTTACGGCAGGGCGTTGATTTTGATCAAACCCTGCGTTAGCGTCAGTGATGTGGTCACCGCTAAAAATCACGGATTTTTTGAATACACCTAAACGGTTTTCGCCAAAACGAAAGGTGTCCATCCCTGGAGGAGGCGTTTCTCCTATTCCAATGGTTGTTACTAAGGGATCCGCAAGGCGGGATTCAAGGGTGGCTGTGCGGCCAATGATGTTTTTGGCGCGAGCGGTGTCTTGCACGCCTGGAAGTTGCACTACGATGCGTTCAGCCCCTTGTTGTTGAATGACGGGTTCTTTAACCGCTAATTCATTCACGCGTTTATTCAGGGTAATAATATTTTGCTTAACAGCATTATCTTGAATGTCTTTTAATGCTTTGGGCTTAAATTCGCCAGTAAGTTTTGCAGAGCCACCACCAGTTTTCACTAGCCAAATGAGATCAGGCTGAGATGAATTTAATAGAGTTCGAGCAACATCCGCTTCATCGGCGCTACCAAAATTAATAGAGATGGTATCTGGGTTGCGATCGATACCTTGATGGTGAATGTTTTTATCACGTAATTGGCCGCGAATATCGGTTGCTAATGAGGTAACCTTTTTCTGTGCTGCGCCCTTCATATCCACTTGCAACAGGAAGTAGACGCCACCACGTAAGTCCAAGCCTAAAGGCATGGGTAGAGCATTGATTGCGTTGAGCCACCCCGGTGTATTGGATAGCAGATTTAATGCCACTGTGTAGTTGGGATCCTTTAGATCAACATTTAATTTCTGTTGCAAGAGATCACGTGCGCGTAGCTGAATATCGGTGTTGTTAAAACGAACCTTGATTGATCCAACATTCCCAGTGCTCTCAAAAAATAAGCCGGTACTCTTGATATCCGCATCGGAGAGAATTTTCTCAACATGGGATTGCGTTGCCAAATCAACCTTAATGGTTGATTTGGCAGACGAGACCTGAACCGCTGGAGCCTCACCGTAGAAATTTGGTAATGAGTAAAGTCCGCCGATGAGTAATGCAATGGCGATAAAGATGTACTTCCAAAGTGGGTAGCGATTCATAATCAGATATTTTTAGACAAGCGCATTGATGGAGACCTATTAGGTAGACTTCAGAGTACCTTTAGGCAATACGGTAGTAATCGCACCTTTTTGCAGCTGCACTTGTGTGTTCGCAGCAATTTCAACCGTGACTACATCGTCTTTAATTGCAGTAACTTTGCCAAAGAGGCCGCCAACGGTGAGGACTTCATCGCCAACCGCCAATGCTTGCAGCATTGCTTTGGTTTCTTTTTGACGCTTCATTTGTGGGCGAACCATGATGAAATACAAGACTACAAACATCAAAATCAAAGGAAGGAAGCTCATTAAGCCACCTGCATCTGCGCCTGCGGCTGGAGCCTGAGCAAAAGCGTTACTAATCCACATAAAAAACCTCCATTAATAACCGAATAGAAACTGCTTCCTTTTAGGCTTAAATTACAAGCCGCGAACACGCAATTCTAAACGGTATGAGGCTTTAGAGGTGATTTCAAGGGGTATTCTCCCTCGAGAGCTATTAATCCTGGCCAGGCTCAATGCCACGCTGGCGATTTGCATGAAATTCTTCGCGATAGGCGCTGAAACGGTCTTTACTTAGAGCATCTCGAACCTCGGTCATGAGCTGCATGTAATACGATAGATTGTGGATAGTATTGAGTTGAGACCCCAGAATTTCATTCGCTTTTTGCAGGTGATTTAAATAGGACCGAGTGAAATTTTGGCAGGTATAACAGGTGCAGGTTGGATCTAATGGGCGATCATCATCCTTGTACCCGGAGTTCCGTAATTTCAGGTCGCCAAAACGGGTAAATAACCAACCATTGCGAGCATTACGAGTGGGCATTACGCAATCAAACATATCAGTTCCTAGGCTGACACCTAGAATTAAATCTTCTGGGGTGCCGACGCCCATTAGATAGTGCGGCATTTGCTCAGGTAATTTTGGTGCGGTGAAGTTCAGAATTCTTTCAAACTCGGATTTGGGTTCACCTACGGATAGTCCACCAATTGCAATACCATCAAAGCCTTGTTGACTGACAGTATTCAGAGAAAACTCACGCAAGTTCTCAAACATACCGCCCTGCACAATGCCAAAAAGACCATTACCGGTATTGAGATCTCTAAAGCGTTTCAGTGAGCGGTCTCCCCAGCGTAGGGACATTTCTAACGAAGCTCGAGCCATTTTTTCGGAGGTGGTCTGGCCCTTCATTTTGTAGGGGGTGCATTCATCAAACTGCATAGCGATGTCGCTGTTTAAAACGGCCTGAATTTCCATCGAAACTTCTGGGGACATAAATAGCTTGTCACCATTAATCGGCGAGGCAAATGTAACGCCGTCTTCAGAGATCTTGCGCAGTGCACCTAAGCTAAATACCTGAAAGCCACCAGAGTCAGTAAGAATGGGTTTATCCCAGCCCATGAAGCGATGGAGGCCGCCGTGCTTTTTGATGGCATCTAATCCTGGTCTTAGCCAAAGATGAAACGTGTTGCCAAGAATGATCTGTGCATTTGCTTCGTGAAGGTCGCGTGGCGTCATTGCCTTGACAGTTCCGTATGTTCCCACAGGCATGAAGATTGGAGTTTGCATGCTACCGTGAGGCAGATCCAGTTGACCTAAGCGAGCAGGACTTTGGGGGTCTCGCGCCAAAATAGAAAAATGAACAGGTTTAGTCATGACAAAGGATTCTCAAGTCGGCAAAGAAACATGGCATCTCCATAACTGAAGAAACGATACTTCTGTTTGATAGCATATTGATAGGCGGCACGAATATTTTCTATGCCCGTAAATGCGCTTACCAACATCAACAAAGTAGATTTTGGCAGATGAAAGTTCGTTAACAGGCAATCAGCCGTTTTAAATGAATAGCCAGGGGTGATAAAGAGGTTGGTTTCGCCGCTGGTTTGGCCGTTTAATGCCTGACTTTCTAGGGCTCGTAAGCTGGTAGTGCCTACGGCAATGATTTTGCCGCCTTGAAGCTTAGTTTGCTTGATTGCTTGAAGGGTGCCCTCGGGAATGGAGAACCATTCTGAATGCATCTTGTGCTTAGAAAGATCTTCTTCGCGAACGGGGCTAAAAGTGCCGGCTCCTACATGTAGGGTCACAGTAGCTTGGTTCACTCCGCGTTCACTCAATTGTTCTAAAAGGGATTCATCAAAGTGAAGACCTGCGGTTGGCGCCGCTACTGCGCCAGGATTTTTGGCTACTACCGTTTGATATCGTTTTGCATCCTCAACATCGGGCTGATGTTCGATATACGGGGGGAGTGGTAATTCACCAAAACGCTCAAGTAATGAAAATACATTTTCTGGAAAACGGACCTCATAAAAACGTCCGTCATAGCCAATCATCTCAATCGGTAGGGTCTCGCCGGCGGCATTATGAATATGAATAATAGAGCCTGTTTTAGGAACCTTGGATGCTCGAACCTGAATCCAAGCTTGTTTATCTCCACTGATGCGCTCAATCAAGACTTCAATGTTGCCACCCGTTTCTTTTTTGCCATGCATTCTGGCTGGAATAACCTTGGTGTCATTAAAGACTAATAAGTCCCCTGGGCGAATTAGACTAAGAATATCGATAAACTGGCGATCTATAAGCTGAGCGCGACCGTCATTGAGTTTGACCTCTAAGAGGCGACTATCTGTTCTATTCGCCAGCGGATGCTGGGCAATGAGTTCGGCAGGAAGGTCGTAATTGAAGTCAGAAAGTCGCATAGCATTACCATCAGGTATTGGATTTTAACGATGACTACTAAGCAAGCGCCAAATACTCTCGAAAAAATGGGGTTAACCAGCCCTATGGCCTTGGCATTGCATCTTCCATCTCGCTATGAGGATGAGACCGAGTTGCTGACGATTGAGGAATGTCAAGTGCAGGGGCGCTTCAGATCGGTTCAGACGCAGGGGGTAGTGATTCGCAATCAGGTGCTTTTTCGCCCAAGACGGCAGATGGTAGTCACGATAGAGGATGACACATCAACCTTACAACTACGATTTCTGAATTTTTATCCAAGCCAGCAAAAGCAAATGGCGGTAGGTGCTCATCTTCGGGTTCGAGATGAGGTGCGTGATGGTTTTCAGGGCCCTGAGATGGTTCATCCCGCCGTCAAGGCAGTGACATCCGATGCGCCATTACCAAAAAGTTTGACGCCGATATATCCCGCAAGTGCTGGGATTTCACAACAGGCCATTCGTAAAGCGGTGACGCAAGCATTACGCGATCCTGGCTTGCAAGATGGTTTGGCGGAGTTCCTGCCTCAAAAATTGATGTCAGAGCTTCTGCCAAGCAACGACTGGCCTAATCTGCAATCAGCAATTACTTATCTTCATCAGCCTCCAGCAGATGCGGATACTCAAGCCTTGTTGGAGCGCACGCATCCCGCATGGCGTCGAGTTCAGTTTGAGGAGCTGTTGGCTCAGCAAATTTCCTTAAAGCGGGCGCACGCCATTCGGAGACAGAGACATGCCCCAGGCTTTGTTAGCCCTGGTACAAATCTTAATAGTCTTGAGAGGCGCCTTCTGAAGGGGCTGCCGTTTGAATTAACGAATGCTCAGACAAAGGTTTGGGAGGAAATTGCAGCGGATTTATCCAACAATTTCCCGATGAATCGTTTATTGCAGGGGGATGTTGGGAGCGGTAAGACTGTTGTTGCAGCATTGGCAGCGGCTCGCGTGATGGAGCATGGATATCAAGCTGCCGTCATGGCGCCCACAGAAATATTAGTGGAGCAACACTACCTAAAAATGAAGGAGTGGTTTGAGCCATTGGGTGTGCAAGCCATCTGGTTATCTGGGGGTCTTAAGGCAAAAGAAAAGCGTTGGGCCCAAGAGCAAATTGAAAGTGGTGCCGCGCAGCTCATTATTGGAACGCATGCCCTGATTCAAGAGAACGTGCATTTTGCTAAGCTGGGCCTAGCAGTAATTGATGAGCAGCATCGATTTGGTGTTCGTCAACGCTTAGAAATTCAGCAACGCGTAGGCTCAGAACTGTTTTACTGTCATCAGTTAATGATGTCCGCTACCCCAATTCCACGAACACTAGCAATGACGTATTACGCTGACTTAGATGTGTCGGTCATTGATGAATTGCCTCCAGGTCGTAAGCCCATTGTTACCAAGGTAGTTAAAGATGGCCGCCGTGACGAAGTCATTCGAGGTTTGCAAAGTTGGCTATCTAAGGGGTTGCAAGCATATTGGGTATGCCCCCTAATTGAAGAGTCTGAGGCACTGCAACTGCAAACTGCTGTTGAAAGTTTTGAGCACCTAACTCAGGCATTGCCCGAATTTAAAGTGGGTCTCGTGCATGGTCGACTCAAAGCAGAAGAAAAAGCCTTGGTCATGGCAGCGTTTAAAGCAAATGAGATTCAGCTCTTAGTAGCTACAACCGTAATTGAAGTTGGCGTTGACGTTCCTAACGCTGCTTTAATGGTGATTGAGCATGCTGAGCGTTTTGGGTATGCACAGATTCATCAGCTAAGGGGACGCGTTGGCCGTGGTTCGTCAGATTCAGTCTGTATTTTGATGTATTCAGAACCTTTATCTCTTGCCGCTAAAGAGCGTCTACAAACTTTGCGTGAGACCTCCGATGGATTTGTAATTGCGGAACGCGATTTATCATTGCGTGGACCAGGTGAGCTTTTAGGGGCAAAGCAATCGGGTGATGCCATGTTGCAATTTGTGGATTTGCAGCGTGATGCTTGGCTTATTGAGCTAGCTCAGCGGGCTGCAGATCGGTTGCTGGCAGAACATGTCGATATTGTGGAGCGACATTTAGAGCGTTGGTTAGGTTCTCGAGCAGAGTTTCTAAAGGCATAATTTGCGTATGTCATTGAATGATCGACTCAAAGCCTATGCTTATTTAATTCGTTTAGATAAGCCAATTGGTACCTTGCTGTTGTTGTGGCCCACACTGTGGGCTCTCTGGCTCGCCAGCAGCAGAATTCCAGATCCGCATATTTTGTTTATTTTTGTGGTTGGTGCATTCTTAATGCGCAGCGCAGGGTGTGCTATCAATGATTATGCGGACCGTGATTTTGATCGCCATGTACAGAGGACCCATGGACGCCCAGTGACTAGTGGAAAAATCTCTGGTAAGGAGGCGGTTGTGGTTGCAGTCATCTTGGCGTTAATTGCTTTTCTGTTAATTCAGTCGCTAAATACTTTTACAAAGCAGCTTTCTGTATTCGCGCTATTGGTAGCATTTATCTACCCATTTACAAAACGCTTTTTTGCGATGCCTCAGGCAATACTCGGAATTGCATTTGGTTTTGGTATTCCAATGACTTATGCTGCGATTCTGAATTTTATTCCCCTTGAAGCGTGGGCTTTATTTATTGGGAATCTATTTTGGGCAATAGCTTATGACACAGCGTACGCAATGGTCGATCGCAAGGATGACATACGTTTAGGTTTGCGAACATCGGCCATTACCTTCGGAAAGTATGATGTCTTTGCTATTGGCATGAGTTACGCGATTCTGTTTATAAGCCAGCTGTGGGTGGCGCAGCTGGCGGATTTGAGTAATTATTTTTTGGTTGGTTGGGTAATGGCTTTGGGGTGTGCGATTTACCACATGAAACTTGTCTCCACCAGAAGGTGGGAAGAGTGTTTCCAGGCGTTCCGTCACAACAATTGGCTGGGCGGATTCTTGTTTCTAGGAATCGTTTTGGGGCTTAGCCTGAATTGAGAGTTGACTTAGCGCCAATATCAAATTAACTATTGCCTAATTCGTCGCCCATGGTTTTGCCGCGTTGACTAGCGGCATCGATCGCTTTTTCTAAAATCTCATGACAGCCATGTTGCTTCATGACATTCAATGCAGCAGCTGTCGTGCCACCTTTAGAGGTAACGCGCTCACGTAAAATGCCAGCATGCTCATCTGAATTATGAGCCAATTGCGTGGCTCCTTCTAGGGTTGTATATGCTAGTTTTCGGGCAGTTTGCGCATCCAGACCAAGCTTCTCGCCGGCCGATTGCATTGCTTCAATAAAGGCAAATACGTATGCAGGGCCACTACCAGAGACAGCGGTGACGGCATCCATTAATTTTTCTTCGTTTACCCAAACGGTTTGTCCGACAGCATTGCAAATCGTTTCGGCAAGATGGCGATCAGAGGCATCCACTGCTGCATCGGCAAATAAGCCGGTAATACCTTTACCAATAAGCGCAGAGGTATTTGGCATTGCGCGCACGCAGCGTGTGTGATCAAGCCAGCGACTCATGTCCTTGAGTCGAATGCCAGCAGCAATACTCAAAATCAGCGGACCTGGAGCGGTTGCATATTTGAGTTTTGAGGCCAGGCCTTTGGCAACGACATTAAAGTCTTGAGGCTTGATTGCCATGACAACGACATTATTTTTTGAGAAATCAAAAGCAATTTGCTCTAATGCACCAATACCTTGAACGCCAAAATCTTCATAAAGCTCTAAAGCAGTTGTGGCATTTGCTTCCACGACAGAAATCTGATTCGGCCCAAAGCCATTATTTAATAGGCCACTAATTAAGGCGCGACCCATATTGCCCCCGCCTATGAAAGTGATGTGGGTATTGATATGATTTTGCATATTTTTTTGTGAGCTCATTTGCTAATCTTATCGCGCTTCCCAAAAATGGCAGTTCCAACCCTTACCATCGTGCTGCCTTCAGCTATTGCGGCCTCAAGATCATCCGACATACCCATTGAAAGGGTGTCAAAAAATAGATAACCCGGGTTCGTGGCACGACTAGATTGAATCTTTTGAAAACATTCGCGAACTGTAGCAAACGCATCGTGCTGAACGATGGGGTCGGTGCTTGGAGCTGGAATGGCCATTAATCCGCGTAAAACTACATTCGGCAGTTTACTAATAGCATCGCAAAGTTCTTGTGCTTCACTTAGTGGCACACCACTTTTGCTCTCCTCTTCGCTGACATTGACCTGAACGCATAGTTGTAACTCAGCTAGATCAGGAAATTCAGCGCGCTGTGCGGAGAGACGTTCTGCAATTTTTAGACGATCAATACTATGGACCCAATCAAAGTGCTCGGCAACCTCTCTTGTCTTATTGCTTTGTAGGGGGGCAATAAAATGCCACACTAGCCAGGGACGTAATTTTTCTAGCCGAATGATTTTTTCAACACCCTCTTGAACATAATTTTCGCCAAAAGCCGACTGGCCGGCATGCATCGCTTCTTCAATGGCAGATGCAGGAAAAGTTTTGCTTACGGCTAATAGTTCAATGTCTTCAGGCTCACGCTTGGCTGCTAGGGCAGCTAGCTCTATTCGGTTTCGTACCTCGATGAGATTGACAACAATTGGGTTCATTAAGTGTTGGCGGGCTTTTGAATGAGTTGATCGACAATTTCAATCCAATGTAAAACCGGTTTGTCATCTTGCTGTAGGTGGGTGACGCAGCCAATATTTCCAGAAACGATTACTTCAGCCCCAAACTCTTTGCAAGCAGCATTTAAGTGACTAAGTTTGTTCTTGCGGAGTTGTTCTGAGAGCTCGGGTTGAGTAACGGAGTAGGTGCCCGCTGAACCACAGCAAGGATGACTATTGTTGCACAGCCTCACCCCAATACCAAGGCTTGAAAGCAGGCCTTCAACTTTGCCCCGAATTTGTTGCCCATGCTGAAGCGTGCAGGGTGGGTGATAAACGACCCCAGGCTTTTGATCGGCGCCAATCAGGTCCACTAGTTCCTGTTGCAGGGTTGGCAAAATCTCAGCAATGTCTTTGGTTAGATCGGAAATTCTTTTTGCTTTGGCGGCATAAATTGGGTCATGTGCTAAGAGGTGGCCATAGTCTTTCGCCATGATACCACAGCCGGATGCAGTCATCACAATTGCTTCAATACCCTTTCAACGAGAGGTCACCAAGCATCAATGTTTTGTTTTGCATTTTCTAATCCACCCCCTTGATCATTGAGGTGGTAGCGCAATGCGCCACAACAAGTGGCATTCGGTGCGCTGATGAGCTGAATCTTGAGGGCATCCAGTACGCGTGCCGTGGTGGAATTAATATTAGGCAGCATCCCAGGCTGCACACAACCCTCCAGAATAAGCATCTTCCGGACATGCTGCGCTTGAGGTCGAGCATAAGGATTGGTAGATTGATTCAAGGCCTTGTTCTTGGCAAGCGGAATTTTGCGCTGAATACTGCTCGGCATAAGAGGGCGCACCAAACGTCCTAAGGCGATTGCTGAGTTAAATAATCCTGGTTTGGTTAGCCCTTCTTTTAAAGCCCAACGCGTAATACGTTGCCCCAAAGGTCGCTTCGGAGTATTTTCTTCAGCCCATTTGCGACCGATATCTACTAGATTTCCATATTACACACCACTAGGGCAGGTGCTCTCACAATTGCGACACGTAAGGCAGCGGTCTAAATGAAGGCGTGTTTTTTCAGTGGGGGCTTGGCCCTCGGTAATTTGCTTGATGAGATAGATGCGGCCTCGAGGACCATCTAATTCATCGCCTAATAGTTGATAGGTTGGGCATGTTGCCGTACAAAAACCACAGTGAACACATTTACCCAGAATGCGGGCGGCCTCTATGCCTTCTGGTGTATTGGCGAATTGAGGGGCGAGTTGCGTTTGCATAAAGAATTAGAGATAGGTCACTAAATAAGGATGCTAAGGAAGGCGTTTGGTTGCAAAAACGCCCGCAGGATCGAATGCAGCACGTAAGCGAGCTTGAACTATCTCTAGGGCCTTGGAGTGTGCTTGTTCACTCAGTAATGTAAACCGCTCCAGTGATGGATTACTTCCTTGCCTTGCTTAAAGCGGGTTGCATGCCCACCGTGAATATTAGCAATGTGTTTCATGGCGTGAAAGGTGGCATCATCGCCTGCAGCTTTGATCCAACGTTGTTGTCCATGCCACTCAAGAGCTAGGTCACCACTAGCGTTTGGAATGTCCAGTGGACCGCACGCTGCGGGAAGCGCGAAGCGATATAGCGTTTGATTGGTCTCCTGACTCATAAATATTGGGAGGTTTTGCTCGCGCAAATCATCCCAAAAGGCTTGTGCAGTTTCAGGTGGAATTTCGTGCGCGTTCACTTGTGAGCCCATTATTGGAATAGCTGCTTTCACTGCCGCTACTGCGCCAGATAAACGAATCGTCAGCTCACCATCCCCCTCACCATCCCCAATCCAGCAGCTTGCTGATAGGGGTAGAGGCTGCTCAGCCCAGGTGTTGAGAATCTTTAATGCGTTTGCTTGTGAAATTTGACAACGTAGAGTAATGGTAGCGGCATGCTTAGGTAAGACCTTCACAGATGCCTCTAGTAGTAGCGACAGGGTTCCCATGGATCCTGGCAGTAAGCGAGATACGTCATAGTCAGCAACGTTCTTCATGACCTTGCTACCAAAGATTGCTTGAAGCCATTAAAAACGCTCCAATTCTGGGTGGGGTAATTTGCCGCCACTAATCCGCATGCGTCCGTATTCTGCGCAGCGATTTAGAGTTGGAATAGCTTTGTCGGGGTTGAGTAACTTTTCTAGATCAAATGCAGCTTTGATGCCTCAAAACGATTCGCGCTCGCCCCCATCAAATTGCACACACATGGAGTTAATTTTTTCGATGCCAACGCCATGTTCACCAGTAATGGTGCCGCCAAGTTCGACGCAGGCTTCCAAAATTTCCGTGTCAAACTCCTCTGCGCGATGCCATTCCTCTGGATCGGCATCATTAAATAAAATGAGCGGATGCATATTGCCATCACCCGCATGAAATACGTTTAAGCACCCTAAGCCGTATTTTTTTCCATGCCTTGAATGCGTTTCAGTAAAGTCGCTATGTGTCGACGGGGGATTGTGCCATCCATACAGTAATAATCTGGGGCCAGCCGACCTGCCGCAGGGAAGGCATTTTTATGGCCACTCCAAAATTTCAGGCGCTCGGTTTCATCCTGGGAAATTTGAATGCCGCTAGCACCCGACTGTTCTAGCACCTTAGTCATGCGCTCAATTTCTTCGGCAACCTCTTCTGGTGTCCTATCTGATTCGCAAAGCAAAATGGCTGCTGCATCTAAGTCATACCCTGCATGGACAAATTCTTCAACAGCACGAGCCGTAGCCTTGTCCATCATTTCTAAACCGGCAGGAATGATGCCAGCGGCAATGATGGCGGCAACGGCATTTCCACCCTTTTCAATATCATTAAAACTAGCCATAATCACGTGCGCTAACTTTGGTTTAGCAATCAATTTAACGGTGACTTCCGTTACTACTGCCAGCATTCCTTCGCTACCTATCATGATGGCCATTAGATCCAAACCTGGTGAGTCTGGCGCCAAGCTACCAAACTCGACAATCTCGCCATTCATGAGCACACCGCGTACTCGCAGAACGTTGTGCAGAGTCAATCCATATTTCAAGCAGTGCACGCCACCCGAGCTTTCATTGACATTGCCACCAATTGAACATGCAATTTGAGACGACGGATCTGGGGCGTAATACAAGCCAAGATGTGCAACTGCCTCAGAAATAGCGAGATTGCGAACCCCAGGTTGAACAATAGCTGTTCTTGCAAAAGGATCAATGCTGATAATTTTTTGAGTTTGGCGAGTGATAGCACAAGGCCTTGTGAAATTGGCATGGCGCCACCCGACAAACCTGTGCCGGATCCGCGGGGCACCATAGGAATTTGCATTTCAAAACAAATCCTCAAAATCTTGGCGACTTGCTCTTCTGTTTCTGGAAGAGCAACCGCCAATGGCATGTGACGATAGGCTGCAAGACCATCACATTCATAAGGTATGGTGTCCTCGGGTTCCCAGAGCAGGGCATGCTCAGGGAGGATTGGGCGCAGGGCCGATACCAGTTTTGACTGAAGGGCGCTTATTGCTGCGAGATCGGGGGGTGGGGTCACCATATTCATGACAATCATTTTGGCCATTTACCTATAATTAGGCTCATGGGAAATCGACTATAAAAAATCACCACTAGAACGGGTGATGCTGGCATGACCGGCCTTGGTGACAGAAGTCGCGTTGAAAAGGATCATTTACGTATTTGCGCCATGGGCGATGTTGATGAGCTGAATTCAGAAATCGGCGTTTTGATGACTGAAGCGATTCCAGAGTCGATTGCAGAAGAGCTCAAAACCCTCTTTTTACAGATCCAGCATGATTTGTTTGATCTCGGTGGCGAACTCTGTATTCCCAACTACAAATTACTCAATCCAGACCATGTTGCGCAATTAGATATCTGGCTTGAAAAATATAACCAGCAATTACCGCCGTTAACAGAATTTATTCTCCCAGGCGGTATGCGCGCAGCAGCACAGGCACATGTTTGCCGGACAGTTTGCAGAAGAGTAGAGCGCTCGATTGTGCGCTTAGGTTGGGCGGAGCCCTCGTATGATTCGCCGCGACAGTATGTAAATCGTTTGTCCGATCTACTATTTGTAATAGCGCGCATTCTGAATCGTGCAGCCGGGGGAACGGACGTTCTTTGGAAGCACGAAAAAAAAGAGACTAAATAATTTAGTCTCTTTTTTAGAGGTTTCGCCTTACTTTTTCTTGCTTCTGCGTTTTTTTACTGCAGCTGCAAGGCGTTCGAGAACTTGTACTGAATCATCCCAATTAATACAGGCATCGGTAATGCTCTTGCCGTATTCCAGCTTGCTTGGATCATCTTTACCAGGAGTGAATTTTTGGGCGCCATCGTTGAGATGGCTTTCTACCATCACACCAAATATTTGGTGCGAACCAGACTCGATTTGCTGGGCCACATCATCTGCTACCACGATTTGACGCTCATGCTTCTTGCTCGAGTTGGCATGCGATAAATCAACCATCAAACTGCCACGAAGCTTTTCAGCTTCAAGCTCTAAGCATGCAGCCTGAACGAATTTTTCTTCATAGTTAGGCTCTTTACCGCCACGCAAAATAACATGACAGTCTTTATTGCCTTTCGTTTCTACTACCGATACCTGTCCATTTTTGTGAACTGATAAGAAGTGGTGTGGCCGACTTGCTGCCAAAATTGCATCGGTTGCAATTTTGATACTGCCGTCAGTACCATTCTTAAATCCAATCGGTGCAGATAGTCCCGACGCCAATTCACGGTGAACTTGACTTTCAGTAGTGCGTGCTCCGATAGCTCCCCATGAAATGAGGTCGGCAATGTATTGCGGAGAAATGACATCCAGGAACTCGCTACTTGCTGGCATACCAAGATGATTGATTTCCATTAAGACTTGACGAGCAAGTCGCAAACCTTCTTCGATGCGATAGGATTCATCGAGGTATGGGTCATTAATTAAACCCTTCCAGCCAACTGTGGTGCGTGGCTTTTCAAAATAAACGCGCATCACGATTTCTAATTCGCCGGCAAAACGTTCACGCTCGCCCATCAGGCGTTGACAGTACTCCAACGCAGCTCTTGGATCGTGAATAGAGCAAGGTCCTATGATGACGAGCAAGCGATCATCTTTGCCATGAATAATGTCACGAATCTTTTTGCGTGTTTTGCTGATTAACGCTTCCGTGGGTGTTCCAGAAATAGGAAAGAAGCGAATCAAATGTTCTGGAGGCGGCAGAACAGAAATATTGTCAATGCGTCGATCGTCGGTATCCGATGTTTTATCAACAGCGGAGTACCAATTTGCGGGATTTGTATTTTGTTGGCTCATACGACTATTTTAAGCCGTAATTTACCAATATTAGGCGGTTCCACCTACGGTGAGGCTATCAATCTTCAGTGTCGGCTGTCCAACCCCAACCGGAACGCTTTGACCTTCCTTGCCGCAAACGCCTACGCCACCATCCAATTTGAGGTTGTTGCCAATCATGGAAACCTGCTTCAAGGACTCTGGACCGCTTCCGATAATGGTGGCGCCCTTAACGGGGTATTGGATTTTTCCATTTTCTACCCAATAGGCTTCCGATGCGGAGAAGACAAACTTACCGCTGGTGATGTCAACCTGACCCCCGCCAAAATTAACGGCGTAAAGCCCCCGCTTAATACTTGCCACAATTTCTTGGGGGTCATCTTTGCCGGCGAGCATGTAGGTGTTGGTCATGCGCGGCATTGGAAGAGAGGCGAAACTTTCGCGACGACCGTTGCCGGTGAGTGGCATTTTCATCAATCTAGCGTTCAGACTATCTTGAATATAGCCTTTCAAAATCCCATCTTCAATCAGTGTCGTGCATTGCGTTGGGGTGCCTTCATCATCAATATTCAGAGACCCTCTGCGTCCTGATAAAGTGCCGTCATCCACTACGGTCACTCCCTTAGCAGCAACCCGTTCACCAATACGTCCTGCAAATGCAGAAGACCCTTTGCGATTAAAGTCACCTTCAAGTCCATGACCAACGGCTTCGTGTAAAAGTACGCCTGGCCAGCCAGGGCCCATCACAACGGTCATCGGGCCTGCAGGGGCAGGGCGTGACTCTAAATTAATCAGCGCGCCATCAACCGCTTCATCGACATAGTGGTTTATTAGATCTGCATCAAAATAAAGATAATCATGACGTGCACCGCCACCGGAGGAGCCGGATTCGCGACGCCCATTTTGTTCGGCGATGACATGGACAGAGACACGAACTAGCGGACGAATATCTGCCGCAAGCAATCCATTGGCTCTTGCGACAAGTACCACTTCAAATTCACCAGCAAGACTGGCCATAACCTGAATAATGCGGGGATCGCGCGCCTTTGCGCGACGCTCAATACTCTCAAGCAGAGCAATTTTTTCTTTGGGTTGCAAAGAGTCGAGCGGGTTTAGGTCTGAATAAAGCTTGTGCGGGGCCGGATTAAATATTTTTTTGGCTACGGTTTGTTTGCCTCCCTGAGGGCCGATTACTCGCGTCGATTTGGCCGCTTTGCTCAAAGCCTCTAGATTAATTTCATCAGAGTATGCAAAAGCCGTTTTATCCCCGTATATTGCTCGCACACCAACGCCTTGATCAATGCTAAAGCTGCCGGATTTGACAATTCCCTCCTCAAGACTCCAGCGTTCGCTTCGAGTGTGTTGAAAGAAAAGGTCGGCATCATCTAGGCGATGGCTAAACAGATTGCCAAAAGTATGATGAAGATCTTGTTCGGTGAGGCCAGTAGGTTCGAGGAGAATCGATTTAGCTACTTTGATGAGGTCCGCCTGCTTTTTGCTTTTGGTCCAATTCGCTGGAAATGGTGCTTCTGGTGCAGTCATGTGATTCGGCAGAACTTTCTTAAAGCTTTCGGTGTGCAAGGGCTGGTAACTGAGAGCGTACCTCGTTTATTTTTTCTTTGCTTAAAACGCCTGAAATAAAACCCTCTCCTTCAGGTAAGTCCGCTAAGACAGTGCCCCAGGGGTCAATGAGGAGGCTATGCCCCCAAGTCCGACGTTGATTTTTGTGGACTCCACCCTGGGCAGAGGACAGAACATAGCATTGATTTTCAATTGCGCGGGCACGTAACAGAATTTCCCAATGCGCCTTACCAGTTGGGTAAGTAAACGCCGCTGGAATAATGTGGCAATCCACGATTCCCATGGAACGGTAGAGCTCGGGAAATCGAAGGTCATAGCAAACGCTGAGGCCAAAAGTCCACTCATGATTGTCATGAAAGATTTTTAGTGTGCTCGGCGCGTTCCCCGCTTCAATGGTTTCCGATTCTTGATAGCACTCAGTTTTTGTCTGAAAGCCAAAAAGATGAATCTTGTCATAGCGTCCGATCTGCTGGCCTTCAGTGTCAAAGATCAGGGTGGAATTGCGTACTTTCTCAGGCTCTTGGGTTTCTAGTGGAATAGTGCCGGCCACTAAGTAAATAGCATTGTCTTTGGCAAAGTTTGCTAGTTGGTCTTGTATTGGACCAATACCAAATGGCTCTCGGATTTTGACTTTATCAGTATCTTTGAGCCCCATTATGCAAAAGTACTCAGGAAGTACGATAATTTTTGCTCCATCCTTAGTTGCGGCGTCAATCAGTCTGCCTGCTGTATTCAGATTCTCATGTAGGTCTGGAGAAGAGACCATTTGAATCGACGCGATCTTTAAAGTTGCAGCTTGGCTCATAAGAATCTAATTAACGGGTTTTGAAGAGTTATCTAGACTAGGCTTGGTTTGCTCTTTAAGCAATTCTTTTTTACGAATGGAATCAAATGTTTTGGGGTCAATTGGTTGCCCCTTTTGATCCAGCGGAATCACTTCTGGATTCTCCCAAGATCCCTGTACCAAATAATCAGACTGAAGGCTGCGATTAATTTGGCTGGTGAATAGGTATTGGCCAACTAAGGCACCTAAACCAACAATGGGATTAATCGCAAAGGCTGCGAGAGATCCTGCTGTGGCATCAATGGTTGGAAAAATAGTAATGCGTAAATCTTGGGCTTGCTTTGGAAAATTAATTTGACCATTCATGGCTACCCGAGCTTGATCAAGATTCATATTAAATTGCTGAGTCTGTGCAACCCCATTACTGATATCAAAATTACCATTAATAGAGTTAAACGGAGTGCCCTTGGTAACGATATTGCCTAAACTGCCCTGGAGATCAAGCGTTGCAAATCGAAATAAACTTTGAAGACTAAGAACATCTAAGAGTTTTGCGCCGCTGGAGTTAATTTCCAGCAAGCGACCTTTTTCTAGATTAAGGCTTGCTTTTCCAGAGAGTGTCTCAAACTGCGGTTTAAATGGTGTTCCATCCCATTCAACTTCCGCCAACACATTTCCTTGCCCTCCTTCAACAGACTTTTGTGTGGTCCAGTTCGCAATGATTTGCCCGGCATCTTTAATATCCATGCTGATATTCAGGGAGCTATGATCTGGCATATTTTTTGTGCTGCCACGCCATTGTCCGCTAATGGTGCTCGCCCCCTGAGCGTTACTGATTTGAATGGAGCCAATTTTTAATGTGTTATCTAGGGTGCTCGTTTTCACTTTCACTTGACCCAACTGCGCTTTTGACCATGCAAAATGATCAATCGTTACATCTAAGCTAGGAATAGATTCAGGGGCGATTGATTTCTTAGAAGCGCTTGCTTGATTGGTTGCGCTTGGAATTAGATCTGGTAGCACGAGTTTAGTGAGTCGTCCACTGACTAATCCGCTAGAGTTTGTTTTGTTGGCAGACTGATACTGAAGTTGACCAGATGTTAGCGGTGAACTTAGGCGCACATTCCATATATTTTTCTTATGGTTCGCAATGACATTCATATCTGGCCATGAGCGATCGAAGAGGATTATTTTTCTGGCTTGGGCCGTAATCTGAGCGTTACTTGAGTTTGAATCAAAGGGTTGAGATTGAGTCGTTTTTTTGGCTTCTAAAAAATCTTGCCATTCATCTAAATTGAGCTCATTGGAGACTAAATTCAGGTTAAAGCCTTGCGGTGGCAAATTAGGCTGAGCGCCAATTCCGAGGCTAAGGCGAATTTCGTCATCCCGGCTCAGTACTCCTTGTAAAGAGTAAAGTTCTCCAAATTTTCCAGACCAGCTAGCCCGATTCAGATTACCTCTATCGCCCCCAAATGTTTTGACACTCAGCTCACCAGATAACGGTGTGCCGACCATTTTTTTCACGGGGGCAGGAGCATTTAGTCCCCAGTTTCTTAAATCAAAGCGAATCTTTGAGTCGCTCCCCAATTTATTGAAGCTGATATTGCCATCATATTTAATGGAACCACTCATGGCATTCAGAATTGGATATAAATCAGAGCGTGCAGACTTTGCAAAATACTCTTTAACAAAATTCGCCTGTATATCTCCCGTAACATTGTAAATTTCTTTAGTCTGTTGATCGGCGCTTGTGATCTTAATAGTGCCACCTAAGAAATTCGCAGAAACATTTTCAAATTCAGAGTTAGTTTCGGTAATGCGAATATTGCCCTTTAAATTTTCAAAAGGCAGAATACCATTCCATTCCGCACGATTTCCGGACAATACCAATTTCAAATCTATAGTGGTATCAGCGGAGCCTGACAATGGAATTTTTAATCCAAGATCTAAATTCAATGGACCGTTAACACGAAGATTTTTTTCAAGCTTGCCTTGTCTTTTTCCAGCGGGAGAGGCATAAAAATATTCCAGCATTTGTGCTGCATCACCATTAGCTTTACCAGTTACGGATAATGTGAGTTGTTTCGCGCTAACATCTTGAATTGCAGCATGAAAGTCGGCAAGAGCAATCTGCTTGTGGTTCGCTTTGCTAATGTCTACTGAAAAGTTGGCATTAGCCATTTGGATATTGCCATTGACGTTACTAAACGTAGACCATGTGCCTTGGTTGCTGGGTATGTTTGGAACGGGATTAAACGTTGCTCCAATAATGGGGAGCGTTAGACTGAATTCTCCTTGTTGCTTATCGGAGAACGGTACTTGGTTAGGGTCACCCTTAATATGCAGACGTCCGCCACGAATGGCTCCGGAGTCAAATGCTTTGCTTAAATACACTCTGACGTCTTTGCCCATGCCTACCGGTAAATAGCGATAAGCTGTTTTTAGATTGGCTTTATCAAAGTCCATATCTAAGGTCATGAAATCGGCTTCTTTAGGGTTGCCTAAAATGTAGTTTAGGCTCAGCGTGGTTGAAATTTGTGGATTGCTAAGCGCGAGCTTTTTGGTATTAATAATCCACCGACCGCGTTGTTTAGACCATGTGATTTGTCCATTAGCCCGATCAAACTGAATTTTTGGATCCTCCAATAAATCGTGTACTTCAAGGTTAAGATCATTGGAGTTGAGAGAAAAAGTTCCTTCTTTCTGTGTGGAGGAAATAAAGCCAGAAAGATTGGTAACCGAAGGCATTGATTTATTGATGCCTTTGAAGCTAAGGTTATTCAGCTTTGCGTTAACGCTGAAATCCAATTTATTGGATTTAAACCAGCCGCCAGGGATATTGAGGGCGGACAATAGCGACTTGCTCTCGGACCAGTGAATATCCAAGTTCTCTAGATCGCCTTCGGCTTGAGATGCCCTAATCCACTGATGCACTTTTTTGGATAGCGGAAGATTGAGGGCAAATAGCGTAATGTCTTCCACTGAAATTTTGGGTGAAGAAAAACCAAATTCTTTAATTTCGCCATCCTCGCCTGGGGGGCGCCAACGGAAAGTTATTGGGCTAAGGGTGTCGAGCGGCACTGATTTTGCGCTACCCATTTCGCGCCAAGCAAATGTTTTAGTAGAGATTGCAATTAAGCCATCATTCGTCTCTTGTAGAAGATTTGCCTCCAATCTTCCTAAGGCAATCGCATCTTCTTTTTTAGATAACTGCACGACGAGGTCATCCACTGCGATAAAAAACTCACCGCCATCTGGTTTGGCATTATCAATTTTTAAAGTGCCATTGGAGCTTAGCTTGCCCTCTAAGCTATCAAGATTGATTTTGAAGTCTTTGGCAATTTGATTTAAATCTAGACCTTGGATATTCCATGAGAGATTGCCAATCCAATCATGCCAATTTCCTGCTTGACCACCAAGGTGGTGTACAAAATTAACGTTGACCTCGGCTGGCCCTCTATTCCAAGGAGTATTGGCGGTGATTGATCCCTGATGCTTTCGTATCCCATTGCTCAATGTTAGGCGTTGTATTCCAACATTTTGAGGGGACTTTTTATTGAGTTTGTCATCCCAAATAATATTCACATTGTTAATATCGATAGCATCTTGTGAAAACAACCAGTTTTCTGCGGCGTAACCATTGCTGTCACCGTCAGTCGAAATGCCTGCAATAAAGATAGCTCCCTTCGCATTTTTTTGTGCATAGATTTCAGCGTTTTCAAAATAAATTTCATGAAAATAGGGCGCAAGGTGATAAAAGGATTTCCAGCTGAGTTCACCATAAATTTTGGAGATCGTCAGTAATGATTTGGTTTTATCTGGACTGTTAAAGCGCAGGCCATTCATTTCAAAGGAGGGTCTGATTCTTGTCCAAGAGACTTTTAGGTCATCGATGGATACATCGACGCCCGCTCGAGCGCCAATGAGCTTTTCAACGGATGCCTTTGATTTCTCGATTTGTGGCCAAACAATAAACCTTACGCTGAGGTGGCCAATTAGCAAAAGAGCGGCTGCAACACCGATTAATACCAAAATACGCTTGCGCCAATCTGCACTTAACCCTGGAGGGCGTTTTGAAAAAGCGCTCTTGAGGCGAGGTGGGATGATCTTTTGCAGCATGGGCTCTATTATCCGTCAGGCTTAATGCCGCCGCCAAGCTTCTGGATATTGGTATTTGGTCGGTATTAAGATGAGGGGATGGATGAATTTTCAAGGCAAATTGCATTCTTAGAGGAACACTCTGAATATGCCCGGCGTTGGCTTCAAGCTCAGCCACAGTGGCGTGAGTGGCTTAGGGCTCAAGGATGCGAAAAGATTGATGCAAAAAAAGTCGAGGGTTTATTAGAGGTAGCTTCGCTCGATAGTCTGAATAATGCTGATGAAGCTGAGTTCATGGCGCATTTGCGTTTGGCGCGGCAGTGTTTGATGTTGTGGTTAGCCTTCCGAGACTTAAATGGTATGGCGAGCTTGGACGAGGTAACGCATAGCCTCAGTCACTTTGCGCAGTTCGCCGTGAATGATTGCATTGCATTTATCCGCAAAGATTTACAAGTGCGTTTTGGGCTTCCTTGGAGCCAGACAACGAGTTCGGAAATGCCCCTCATGGTTGTGGGTATGGGTAACTTGGTGGTTATGATCTTAATCTTTCCTCGGATATTGATCTCATTTTTTTGATGAGCATGAAGGCGATACGCACGGAGGCTCTAAGAGCCTTTCTAATCATGAGTGGTTTACGCGTATGGGTAAGCGTCTCATTAAGCTTTTATCCGAGCACGATGCTAATGGTTTTGTGTTTCGTGTAGATATGCGTTTGAGGCCCAATGGAGATTTAGTCTGCAGCCTTGACATGCTTGAGGAATATTTATTGGTACAGGGCAGAGAGTGGGAGCGCTATGCGTGGATTAAAGGGAGATTGATTGCCCCGTTACCAGGATCGGCAGACTATCAGCACTGCGAAAGAGTGCTTGATCAGCTCATCCGACCTTTTGTATATCGAAGGCATTTGGACTACGGCGTAATTGCTTCAATTCGCGACTTGCATGCGCAAATTCAGCGCGAAGCGGAGAAACGTTCTGCGGCACATGAAGGCCGCTCGCGCGACATTAAGTTGGGCCGTGGCGGTATTCGGGAGATTGAATTCTTGGCGCAAATGTTTCAATTAATGCGCGGTGGAACCGATCCTCGATTCCGAATTCGCTCGACCCTAGAGGTTCTTAACCTCCTTCGACATCGTGGCATATTACCTGCCGAAGAGGTTGCCGCATTGGAAGCGGCTTATGTGTTCTTAAGGCGACTTGAACACCGTATACAGGTTTGGGACGATCAGCAAACGCATTATTTGCCTGAGGATAAGGTTGCGCGTTCACGTTTAGCGGTGACTATGGGTTTTGATAATGAAACAATCTTTCTTGCTGAACTCGAACATCATCAATCAAAACTGTGTGGCACGATTATTCGAGAAAGCGTTCTTATTAAATGATGAGGTTCGTCTCGAACTTGCTCCGTTAGACCAGGGCTGGGGGTTGGATGGAAATGTATTTCCGCAATCCTTGCTTCGTTGGCAAGCTTGGTTAGCTGGTCCTAAGGGCGAAGCTGCTACCAGAAAAGAGTCGCTTCATATTCAATGGCTTGTTGCGCAGTGCGGCAGAGAAGTTGATTGCTGAACAAGGCGTCAACCCAAGTTCAGATCAAACGCTATTGCGCTTTTTTGATTTGCTGGAGGCCATCGCTAGACGCAGTGCATATCTATCGATATTGGCTGAATATCCACAAGCGCTGATGAATGTATTGGCTTTGCTGAAAGCCTCCCAATGGGGTGCTCAATACCTCACTGCACACCCCCATTTGCTGGATTATTTACTCAATTCTCATACCGAAAGAGTCCTAATTGAAAGGCCTGAGGAGTATTGGTAAGAAGTAAAAGCGAATTTAAATCTGCGTTTAGATGATGTCATGGCCGATGGCGATGGTTCAGAACAGGCAATGGGTATTTTGCGCGTTACCCATCATACGGAAACATTTATTACCTTGCTGGCTGACTTGGGTATTGGGGTAGGGCATGCTTTATCGGTAGAAAAAGTGAGCGATCATTTGTCCACATTAGCAGATCTTATATTGGAAGTCACGCTAGAACGAGTATGGCCATCTGTTGCAAAAAAGTTTAGTTTGCCGCCTGAAGTTTCTCCCGAATTTGCGGTGATTGCTTATGGTAAGTTGGGCGGCAAGGAGCTTGGTTATGCGTCGGATTTGGATTTGGTATTTTTATATCAAGCCAAAGAGAATGACTACGACGCTCAAGAAATTTATGCTCTTTTAGCCAAAAGAATGATTAATTGGCTGACAGCATTTACGTCTACCGGTAGCTTATTTGAAATCGATACACGCTTACGCCCCAACGGGCCTGCCGGTTTTTTAGTGACCAATACCGAGGCATTTAAAAAATACCAAATGCGTGAAGGCGACAATGCCGCTTGGGTCTGGGAGCATCAAGCATTAACACGTGCCCGATTCTCTGCGGGCAATCTATCTGTTGGCACCAAATTTGACGCAGTTCGCTCAGAGGTGCTAAGTCAAAAACGCGATATCGAGTATTTGCGGGTAGAGATTTTGAATATGCGACGCAAGGTACATGAAGGGCATCCCAATGCCAGTGGGGATTTTGATTTAAAGCATGATGCTGGTGGTATGGCGGATATCGAGTTTATTGTCCAGTTTTTGGTCCTGGCTTATTCACATCAATGCCCACAATTAATTGGTAATTTGGGAAATATTGCACTTCTGCGAATTGCGGGTGAAGTCGGTTTGATTTCGGCTAGTGCCGCCAAACAAGTAGGCGATTCCTATCGTTTGCTGCGGGCTCGTCAACATCGCTCCCGTTTGGATGGGGCAGAAAAAACCCGTATTGGTTTAGCGTCTGAGCCAGAGCTTGTTGCTGCAAGAGCATGCGTTCTGAATCTCTGGCAAGAAATCTTTAAAGCGCCCTCTAGCGTTTAAGTCAACTATTCTTGTTGAAGAAGTTCTCGTGCATGACGACGGGTGGTATCGGTAATCGTTGCTCCGCCTAACATGCGGGCGACCTCCTCCACTCGTTCGGATCTTCCCAAGGGTTGAACTTGGGAGGCCGTCTTATCTACATTTTGGGATTTACTGACCTTGAGATGGTGGTTGCCTTGGGCCGCGACTTGCGGCAGATGAGTAACGCAGAGGATTTGATGGGACTGCCCCAACTGATGCAGCAGTTTGCCAACGGTTTCTGCTACGGCTCCACCAATACCTGCATCCACTTCATCGAATATTAAGGTTGGGGTAAAGGATGCTTTGCTCGTAATGACGCTGATTGCTAGGCTAATGCGAGCAAGCTCACCACCCGATGCTACTTTGGCTAAGGAGCGAGGTGTGCTACCGGCGTGACCTGCTACTAAAAATTCAATCTGCTCTAGGCCATGTGAGCCCCCTTCTTGCTGGGGTGTGAGTACAATCTCAAGGCGCCCGCCAGTCATGGATAAATTTTGCATTGCTTCTGTTACTTTTTGTCCGAGGTCGGTCGCTGCTAGGCTCCTTTTTTGGGAGAGTTGATTCGCGAACTTAAGGTATGTAACCTGTTCTCGTTCTACTTGTTTGCGAAGAACCTCGATATTTTGTGAGGCTGTTAGTGCCTCCAGACGTTCGCTCGTTTCTAGCAGCAAGTTTGGAAGCATGTCTACTTCTGTGCGATATTTTCTGGCGGCACCATGTAAGGCCTGCATGCGCTCTTCGACCTGCTCAAGGCGAGCAGGGTCTAAATCCAGTTTTTGGAGGTAACGATTTAAGCCATGCACTGCTTCATTCAGCTGAATCTGCGCACTTTCAAGTGCTTCGCTGATATTGCTTAGTGCGGGATCATGCTGGGCAAGTGCGCTAATACTACTGCTAACTTTGGTTAGCGAGGACTCCAGTGAATTATCGGCATCGCTCAAAATTTCAATCGCCTCTTGACAGCCACCAATCAGTTTTGCGCTATTTGCTAATCTGGCATGTTCGTTCTGTATGGTTGCCCACTCTCCCTCTAGAGGCGCAAGCTCAGTGAGTTCCTTGAGTTGCCGCTCCAAGCGCTCACGCTTACGCTCAATATCTTGACCAGCGTTTTCTGCTTGCTCTAAGCGTTGTCGTGACTCACTCAGTGCCTTGAAGGCTTGTGCTACTTCGTTAGCTAAAGGCAATAAGCCAGCATGCCGATCTAAGAGTTCGCGTTGTGCACCACTTTTTAATAAGAGCTGATGGGCATGCTGACCATGGATATCTACTAGCTGATCGCCTGCTTCACGAAGTTGCGCCAGCGTGGCAACACTGCCATTGATAAAAGCTCGACTGCGACCGCTGTTTTCAATGGTTCTTTTCAGTACGAGACTTTGACCATCCTCTTCGGTTGGGAAGCCTTGTTCGTTAAGCCACTGATTAAATAATGGAATTAGGTTGGATTCAATGCGAAAAAGCGCGGAAAGTTCGGCGCGATTACAACCCTCACGAATTTGACTGCTATCTGCCCGCTCGCCGAGTACCAGACTCAAGGCATCCAGCAGGATTGATTTGCCAGCCCCGGTTTCCCCAGTAAGCACTGTAAAGCCGCCAGCAAAGTCGAGCTCCAGCTGATCGACAATGACGAAGTCACGAAGGGAGAGGGTTTGAAGCATGTATTAGCGTAGCAAGAAACTCGACATCAAAATGTCGATGGGTATTCATTCCAGTGCAATTTCTCACGCAAAGTTTTGTAGTCGCTATGGTTGCTGGGATGCAGGAGGGCGATTGTTTTATTGGATTGACGCACTTGGATTCTGTCACCACTCTGTAAATTGGTTTGTGATTGCATATCAAAATTGACAATCACATCAAGACCATTCACCACCTCAATCTCCGTAAGACTGTCTTGAGGCAAGACGATTGGACGATTGGATAGGGAGTGGGGGGCAATCGGTGCAAGCAAGATTCCTGCGACATGCGGATGCAGGATCGGACCTCCAGCAGACAAAGCGTAAGCAGTCGAACCAGTAGGCGTTGAGATAATCAGACCATCTGATCGTTGGTTATACATAAAGGATCCATTGACGTGGACTGCCAATTCCACCATTCCAGAAATGCCGGAGCGATTAACAACCACATCATTCAAGGCTAGCGCACGATTAATTTCTTTCTTATCGCGGAGCACAATTCCTTCAAGCAATGTTCTCGTATCCGCCTCATATTCGCCGGCAATAATTTTGGGCAAAGTGTCTTTGACTGACTGAAAGGGAATGTCAGTCATATAACCTAGGCGGCCCATGTTAATTCCCACAAGCGGGACATTGCTGCCGGCTAACTGACGAGCGATTCCGAGCATGGTGCCGTCGCCACCTAGGACTACCACTAAATCAATAGCCCCAGCAAAGTCTTGGGGAGTTTTTGTTGGGTGGCCATTTAAACCCAGGTGGGCGGCAGTTTCCGACTCAATGAAGACTTCACACTCGAGGTCAGATACTAGTTTTGCTAGGTCTTTTAAATGTTCTTCGATGCCGTCGGCATGAAATTTGCCAACGAGCGCTACCTGCTTAAAGGGCTTCTTGGAAGAATTTGGGGATGAGCTTAACATATAACGATTAAACCATAGGCATAAAATCCCTTCCACCATGGATGAACGTTCCCGCGCCTTACTAAAAACCCTCATCGAGCGCTATATCGAGGAGGGGCAGCCTATTGGTTCACGCACTTTATCTCGATTTTCTGGTTTAGATCTCTCTGCGGCCACTATTCGGAACGTGATGGCTGATTTAGAGGATATGGGGTTGGTTACCAGCCCCCACACCTCTGCGGGTCGAATTCCCACTCCCAGAGGCTATCGCCTCTTTGTGGACACTATGGTCACCGTACGCCCATTAGAAGAAATTGCGGCTCGGGAAGTTGAAAAGGGGCTATTACCCGATTCACCACAACGGGTGCTGAATTCAGCCGCACAAATTTTGTCCAATCTCACCCATTTTGCGGGTGTTGTAATGCGCCTAAGCGCGCTCAAGTTTTTAAGCACATTGAGTTTCTTCGTCTAGGCGAGGGCAAGATTTTGCTCATCATGGTGATTCCTGAGGACGATGTGCAAAATCGCATTTTGCCCACCAATCAAGACTACATTCCGAGTCAATTGATTGAGGCTGGCAATTACATCAATACACAATTTGCTGGAAAAAGTTTTGAGCAGGTACGCATGCATCTCAAATCTGACTTAGACAGCTTGCGAGCTGATATTTCTGGATTAATAGCCTTGGCGTTGCAAAGTGGTGTAGCCGATTACGACCTCAGTGGTGGTGATATGGTGTTATCTGGAGAGCGCCGCTTACTAAATAAATGTTGGCGACCTTAGCTCGAATCTTGACAAACTTCGCAAAATGTTTGATCTCCTCGAGCAAAAATCGGTGCTAATGCAATTGCTAAATGTTTCTAGTCATGCCGATGGCATCTAAATTTTTGTTGGTGGAGAAAGTGATCTCTTGCCTTATGAAGATTTGGCGGTGATTAGCGCTCCCTATAGCGTTGATGGCCAAGTCGTTGTCACCTTGGGCGTTATTGGTCCAACTCGCATGGCCTATGATCGTGTCATTCCGATTGTCGACATTACCTCTAAACTGTTGTCGGGCGCGCTCAGTTCATAATCATCATTAATAGAGATATCTTATTTTGAATTCCAATCCACATTTACGCGCTTCTAAAACAGCCGTGTTGTTGTTAAATTTGGGTACACCTTCTGCGCCCACAGCAAAAGCAGTACGAGCATATTTAAAAGAATTTCTGTCTGACCCTCGCGTTGTTGAAATTCCGCGTTTTATTTGGTGGTTTATTTTGAACGGCATTATTTTGCCAATTCGTAGTGGTGCATCCGCTAAAAAATATGCGTCAATTTGGTTGCCACAACTTGGCTTGCCTCTCATGCACTATTCACGCTTGCAAGCAAAAGAACTGAGGCAAAAATTTGCCAACGAAGGGTATGTCGTTTTGGTGGATTTGGCAATGCGCTATGGGAAGCCTTCAACCCAGGAAGTACTGGAGGCTTTGAGGGCGGAAGGCATGGAGCGTTTATTGCTCTTGCCCTTATATCCTCAGTATTCAGCTACAACGACCGCTTCCAGTTTTGATGAGGTATTCCGTGTTTTGAGCTCATGGCGCGACCAGCCTGAGTTGCGTTTGGTGAAGCACTATCACGACAATCCTGCCTACATTGCAGCATTACGTGATCAAGTATTGAGTTATTGGGATAAGGATGGATATCCAGATTTTGCCAAAGGGGATCGCTTTGTCATGTCCTTTCATGGCTTGCCCAAACGCAATTTATGGAAGGGCGATCCATACCATTGCGAGTGTCTAAAAACAGGCCGCTTACTAGGCGAGGCGCTTGGTCTAGAGCCTGACCAATACATGGTGACCTTTCAATCTCGCTTCGGTAAGGCAGAGTGGTTAAAGCCCTATACAGCACCAACCATTGAAAAATTAGCAAAAGAGGGTTGTCAACGGATAGATATTTTTTGTCCTGGCTTTCCGGCAGATTGCCTGGAAACTTTGGAAGAAATAGCCATGGAAGCTAGAGAATCCTTTTTAGAAAAGGGCGGTAAAGACTATCGCTATATCCCCTGCCTTAACAGCAATCCTAAGTGGATTGAAGCTTTGAGCGATATTGCCTATCAGCATTTATTAGGATGGCCTTTGGGTACGGAATCATCGGAGGATCTTGCTAAACGTAATGAGCGGGCTGAGCTAGTAAAAGGGAAGTCTTGAAATTGACTAAACTGACCCCACTTATCAAAGCAATTGCCTTAATTATCGAAAAGTGAATTACTGTCTATGACACAAGAAAATCAAAACTCATCCCCCGAACAAGAGAATTCTGCTGCTGAGCCAGTAGCGGATGCAGCAACTGAAACAACGGCTGTAAAGACTCCCGAACAGGAAATTGCTGAATTGACTCAGAAAGTGTCTGACTTACAAGATAATTTTTTGCGCGCAAAGGCCGAAGGCGAAAATATTCGCCGTCGCGCAGTTGAAGATATCGCAAAAGCGCATAAATTTGCTATTGAAAGTTTTGCTGAGCATCTCGTTCCTGTAACGGACAGTCTTTATGCGGCATTGAGTACAGACGCTGGGGATGCTAAAGCATTCAAAGAGGGCTTAGAAATTACCTTAAAGCAACTGCTGTCTGCTTTTGAAAAAGGTCGTATGACTGAAATCAATCCTGCGGTGGGTGATAAATTTGATCCGCACCATCATCAGGCAATAGCTTCGGTGCCATCTGAGCAGGAGTCTAATACTGTGGTTTCGGTACTGCAGCGCGGTTATACCGTTGCGGATCGGGTGCTTCGACCCGCCCTCGTTACTGTTAGTGCGCCAAAATAGGCTCGTAAATCGGGTTAAAAGCCCCAAAAAAGGACTAAAAAAGCAGTTTTCTGCCTTTTTTGTATTTTCCCCCTTGAATTTCCCTATTTAAACCCCATTTGTTAGGTATTGGCATATCCAAGGCGACTCTGTTGAGTCTTCGATACCGCTTACCAACTTAGCAACAGAGAAGTAAAAAGATTAGCAGTACAACAAAGTAATTTAATTTTTTGGAGTCATTATGGGAAAGATTATTGGAATCGACTTAGGAACAACGAATTCTTGTGTTTCAGTCGTAGAAAGCGATGTACCGAAAGTCATTGAGAATGCAGAAGGTGCTCGCACCACTCCCTCCATCATTGCGTATGTTGAGGACGGCGAGGTTTTAGTTGGTGCACCGGCAAAACGTCAGTCAGTTACTAATCCTAAAAACACGATTTATGCTGTAAAGCGTTTGATGGGTCGTAAGTTTGAAGATCCAGAAGTGCAAAAAGACATCACATTGATGCCTTATGCCATTATCAAAGCTGATAACGGCGACGCTTGGGTAGAAGCGCGCGATAAGAAAATGGCACCCCCACAAGTGTCTGCTGAAATCTTGCGCAAGATGAAAAAGACTGCCGAAGATTATCTCGGCGAAGAAGTTACCGAGGCGGTGATTACCGTTCCTGCATACTTTAATGATAGCCAACGTCAGGCTACCAAGGATGCTGGTCGTATTGCTGGTTTGGATGTAAAGCGCATTATCAACGAGCCAACAGCGGCTGCATTAGCGTTCGGCTTGGATAAACAAGACAAAGCGGATCGCAAGATCGCTGTTTATGACTTGGGCGGCGGTACATTCGACGTCTCTATTATTGAGATTGCCAATGTCGATGGCGAGAAGCAATTCGAAGTGTTGTCTACCAATGGTGATAGTTTCTTGGGTGGTGAAGACTTTGACCAGCGCATCATTGATTGGATTATTTCTGAGTTCAAGAAAGAGCAAGGCGTTGATTTGAGCAAGGATGTATTGGCATTACAACGTCTAAAAGATGCTGCTGAAAAAGCGAAGATCGAACTATCTTCTGCGCAGCAAACTGAAATCAACTTGCCTTATGTCACTGCTGATGCCAGCGGCCCTAAGCATTTGAACTTGAAGCTGACTCGTGCCAAATTGGAATCTTTGGTTGAGGAATTGATTAACCGTACTGCTGGCCCTTGCTTAACTGCAATCAAAGATGCAGGCGTAAATGTTTCAGATATTGATGATGTGATTTTGGTCGGCGGTCAAACTCGTATGCCCGCAGTTCAGGAGAAGGTCAAAGAGATCTTTGGTAAAGAGCTACGCAAAGACGTCAATCCGGATGAGGCAGTTGCTGTAGGTGCAGCAATTCAGGGATCTGTATTGTCTGGCGATCGTAAAGACGTATTACTTTTGGACGTAACCCCCTTGTCATTGGGTATTGAAACCCTTGGCGGAGTGATGACCAAGATGATCCTTAAGAACACCACGATTCCGACCAAGCATTCACAAGTTTACTCTACTGCGGAAGATAACCAGCCTGCCGTAACCATCAAGTGCTTCCAAGGTGAGCGGGAGATGGCTGCTGCGAATAAATTGCTTGGTGAATTTAACCTCGAAGGTATCGCTCCAGCACCACGTGGATTGCCACAAATTGAAGTGACCTTTGATATCGATGCTAATGGTATTTTGCATGTCACAGCAAAAGACAAAAATACAGGTAAAGAGAACAAGATCACCATCAAGGCAAACTCCGGTTTGACTGAAGAAGAAATTCAACGGATGGTGAAGGACGCTGAAGCGAATGCTGCTGAAGATAAGAAAGCATTGGAGCTGGTAACGGCTCGAAATACAGCGGATGCCTTGGCTCACTCAACCAAGAAAGCTTTGGAAGAGCATGGTGCTAGCCTTGAGGCTTCTGAGAAAGAAGCAATTGAAGCGGCCCTTAAAGAGTTGGATGAAGCCATCAAGGGCAGCGACAAGGTTGCCATTGAAGCCAAAACCGAAGCTTTGGGCAAAGTAAGCCAGAAGCTAGGCGAAAAAGTGATGGCTGCTGAACAAGCCAAAGCTGGCGCAGCTGCTGGTGCGCCCCCTGGCGGAGAGCAAAAAGCTGCCCCAGATGCTGACGTCGTGGATGCAGACTTTAAAGAAGTTGATGATAAGAAGTAATTCTGAATTCAATTATTTGTTAACATCGTTTTTAAAGTTGTTCAATGGCACAAGTCGGCCATGTGCCGACCTGTGCCATTGAAGTTGTTGAAAGGAATAGGCCGTGCCTAAAAGTAAACGCGATTTTTATGAAGTGCTTGGGGTAGCAAAAGGTGCCAGTGATGATGAGCTGAAAAAAGCCTATCGTAAGTTGGCAATGAAGTATCACCCCGATCGCAATCCTGATAGTAAAACGGCGGAAGCTCAATTTAAGGAAGCAAAAGAAGCTTACGAAACTCTCAGCGATCCTAATAAACGCGCTGCGTATGACCAATATGGCCATGCTGGAGTTGACCCTTCCATGGGCGGTGGCTTCGGTGGAGGTTTTGGTGGCGGTGGATTTGCTGATGCTTTTGGCGACATCTTTGGCGATATTTTTGGCCAAGGTGGCCGACACTCTGGGCCACAAATCTATAAAGGTGCCGATCTGCGCTACAACATGGATATTACGCTTGAGCAAGCGGCTGAGGGTTATACGACGCAAATTCGGGTGCCGAGCTGGAGCGACTGTAAGCCTTGTCATAGCACTGGCGCAGAACCGGGCTCAAAGGCTGAAAAGTGCTCAACCTGCGATGGTCATGGTCAGGTGCGTGTGCAACAAGGTTTCTTCTCCATGCAGCAGACGTGTCCGAAGTGCCGCGGTACCGGTGAATACATTCCAAAACCCTGCAAGACTTGTCATGGTACTGGTAAACATAAAGAGCAAAAAACGCTTGAGATCAAAATCCCTGCGGGCATTGATGATGGTATGCGCGTGCGCTCAGTCGGTAATGGCGAGCCTGGAATTAATGGTGGACCCTCTGGCGATCTCTATGTAGAAGTACGTATAAAGCCACACAAAGTATTTGAGCGTGATGGTAGTGACTTGCATGTGCAATTACCCATCTCGTTTGTAACAGCCGCTATTGGTGGTGAGATCGAAGTGCCTACGCTCTCAGGTTGGGTAGAGCTCGCTATTCCAGAGGGAACGCAAACTGGAAAAACCTTCCGTTTACGCAATAAGGGCATTAAAGGGTTGCGCTCAACGTTAGTAGGCGATCTGTTTGTTCATGTCATTGTTGAAACGCCGGTGAAGTTAACCGATGAACAGAAGCAATTACTGCAGAATTTTGATGACAGCCTGAAATCGGCAGGTGATAAACACAGCCCGCAACAAAAAGGCTGGTTTGAGGGTGTGAAAAGTTTCTTTAGTTAAAAATTAGCGTAGATCAGCCCGCGAAGCCGTGTTCAGGCCCGGGAAACTTGCCGGATTTCACTTCGCGAACATAGGCTTTGACTGCGGATTCAATCGACTGGTGACCTTCCATAAAGTTCTTCACGAACTTGGGGGGTCTACCTGGGCTAATGCCCAACATATCTTGCAGAACCAATACTTGACCCGAGCATTCAGGGCCCGCCCCAATGCCGATAGTGGGAATCTGCAACTCTGCAGTAATTTTTTCACCTAACGAAGAAGGGATCGCTTCAAGTACCAGCATTTGTGCGCCAGCTTCTTGGCATGCAAGTGCTTGTTCGAGCATGTGCGTTGCTGCATCTTTAGACTTACCTTGTACTTTGTAGCCACCTAAAACATGAACGGATTGCGGAAGTAGGCCCAGGTGAGCACAAACGGGAACGCTGCGTTCAACCAAATAGCGAATGATGTCTACTTGCCAATTACCACCCTCAAGTTTGACCATATCTGCGCTGGCACGCATGAGCGTCGCTGCAGAATCTAATGCTTGTACTGGATCACCATAACTTGCAAACGGCAAATCGGCAATTAAGAAAGCGTGAGTGTTAGCGCGAGCAACACATTCAGTGTGATATGCCACTTGTTCGACAGTCACAGGTATGGTGCTGGTATGGCCTTGAATTACATTGCCTAATGAGTCGCCAATCAAGATCGTTTCAACGCCAGCACGATTTAGAAGTGCAGACATGGTTGAATCGTATGCCGTTAGCATCGAAATTTTTTCACCTTCGGCATGCATGGCGAGGAGCTTAGTAATTGTGATTGGCTTGTCGCCCTGTAAGTAACCCATGGCGAGAGTTTAATGAATTAATGCGCCCTTTAGCTATAAACCTCATTTCCCCCGCAATCACAGTTGCGGCAAGGGAGTTTTTCAATACGTTGATGGGCTACTTTGGGGAGATAAGCCTTGAGTTCACCAAAATTTGGCAGGAAGAAGTCAGGGGCAATTTCTAGTAGAGGAAGCAAAACAAATGAGCGCTCAATGATTTTGGGGTGGGGTAGGATGAGCTTGGTTTCGCTTTGCGTGACGCCCTCATAAGACAAAATGTCGAGATCGAGGGTGCGGGGAGCGTTTGCATAAGGGCGCTCTCTGCCAAATTCTTGCTCAATCGCTTGACAGACATGCAAAAGACCATAGGGTGTTAATTGAGTTTCGATTTCAATAACCGCGTTGATATAATCGCCGCCGAGCGCTTCAACTGGCGCGCTTTGATAGAAGCAACTTTTTGCAACGATGTGTAATTCGGAGCGCTGAGCTAAGCAGACTATGGCGTCAGTTATCAGCTGACGAGTGTCGCCAATGTTTCCACCAAATCCAATAAATGCTCGTGCCATATGCTTCCAAACTAGAGATGGAATTACTTTACCGAAAATTTTCGAAGCTTGCTTAGCTCGCTGCGGGCTCTGGAGCGGTAGGGGATTTGGGTTTTCTGCGACGTCGTCTTCTCGTGGGGTTGCTGGCAACACTTCCCAATTCGCTTTTAGCGCTTGCCAACAGTGCTTCCTGGCCAGCAGGATCGGCCGCAATAAAGTGAGTCCACCATTCGCCGAAGGATGCATTTTGCTCTCCAGTGGCACAGCGAAGTAGCATAAAGTCATAGCTTGCCCTAAAACGGGGCGACTCAATTAGGCGGTACGGATAACGACCAACCCGCTTTTCAAAGCGGGGCTGCATAGACCAAATTTCACGCATATCACTCTCAAAGCGACGCTGAATTGTCATGCCGCTGCTTTGGGTCGCAATTGTTTCGTCCATGGCGTCTTGAAGGGCTGGGATATTGGCCATTCCTTTTGCAAGATTGGTTTGCCAATTTTTCAGCAGATCGGGCCACAGTAGCGTTGCAAATAAAAATCCTGCAGAGATGCTCTTTCCAGACCGAATCCGTTGGTCAGTATTTGCCAGCGCCAATTTGACAAAATCATTGGCCCCCTTTGAGGCCTCGTTGTCATCGAGAATATGATCAAGCAAAGGAAGTAACCCATGATGTAGTCCAGCGTCCTTTAGGCCTTGAATTGCTGACCATGAATAACCGGACATTAAAAGTTTCAGAATTCCATCAAAGAGTCTGGCTGGTGGCACGTCTTGCAATAGCTTGCCCAATTTGGCGATTGGTGCACGGGTATCGGCATCTAAGGTAAAGCCAGTTTTAGCAGCAAAGCGAATTGCTCTTAGCATGCGGACTGGATCTTCGCGATAACGCTTTGCGGGATCCCCAATCATGCGCAAGGTTTTCTTCTGTATATCGACCATGCCACCGTGATAGTCCAGAATAGTCTCGGTTGACGGATCGTAGTACATCGCATTGATGGTGAAGTCACGTCGGGCAGCATCTTCGCCTTGTGATCCCCAGACGTTGTCACGTAAAATGCGGCCACTCTCAGCGACGTGATCGCCTGCGTTATCCAGTAACGCTCGGAAGGTCGAGACCTCAATAATTTCGGGGCGCCCCTTGCCAAAGAAGGTTACATGCACAATCTGAAAGCGACGCCCAATCAGGCGCGCCTTACGAAACAGTCGCTGTACTTGATCGGGTGTGGCGTTTGTGGCAACGTCAAAATCCTTCGGCGCAATGCTCAAGACAAGATCGCGTACTGCGCCACCCACAATGAAGGCCTCAAATCCAGCTTGCTGCAAAGTTTGAGTAACTTTGACAGCATTTTTTGAAAGCAAATGGGAGTCAATGCGATGGGATTTTTTGGGGATCCGTTTAGGTGTGCCAGTATGGTTTGCATGCGTATGCCGATCCATTGGATCGCGCCGTAAGATCCGTTTAATCAGTCTGGTAATCATGCAAACAACTCAAGAATTTGCCAGTTTCGTTTGTGAGCTTCATTGCGAAGACGGTCGTCTGGATTGGTGGCAACAGGATGACTCACCCGCTCAAGCAGGGGTAAATCATTGATAGAGTCTGAATAAAAATAACTGCTAAGTTAGCCAAACTCAAATTCTGTTTGCTTAACCAGTTATGCAAATTTTGAATTTTGCCTTCGCGAAAATTCGGAATTCCTGAAACTTCGCCTGTGTATAGGGCGGATGGCACATCCCCTTTGGTGGCGGGCTCAGTGGCAATTAGGTGTTCAATACCAAAACGCTCAATGATGGGGCGCGTAACAAAGCTATTTGTCGCAGCTACTACACAACAAAGATCACCGGCGTCTTGATGTTGTTTAACTAAATCAACCGCTTTTTGGCGAAGCTGTCCTGTGATGACCTCTTCCATAAATTGATCGTGCCATTCTTTGAGTTGCGCACGGGAATGCTCAGAAAGTGGCTTTAAGGCAAACCGCAGGAATTCGTGAATATCAAACTTGCCATCTTTATAGTCTTGATAAAAGCGTTCATTTTGGCGCGCGTAGTATTGGCTATTTACAACCCCAATGCGTGCTAAAAATTGACCCCACTCATAATCGCTATCGCAGGGTAGTAAGGTGTGGTCTAAATCGAAAAGGGCTAGTTGAGTCACAGATGAACGATCAGTAAATTATTTTGGCTGCAGAAGCTCGCGAACGAGGGGTAAGGTTACAGCGCGTTTTGTTTCTAATGAATAAGCATCCAAAGCATCAATCAAAGCCATTAAATTTGGCATATCACGATAGAAACGGTTTATAAGCCAAGGCAATACTTCAGGTGAGAGTACTAAGCCTCTGGCTTTAGCCGCTTGTTCTAAGGCCACTATTTTCTCATTATCATCAAGCAATTGGGTTTGAAAGATTAAGCCCCAGCCCAAGCGGGTTCTGAGGTCTTCGCGGAGTGTGAGTTGGGCGGGCGCTGCTTTACCAGTCATAAAAATATGAACATTTTTGCTGGTCTGAACTTGATTTAGGATGTGAAATAGCGCTCCAACCAAACGTTCATCAAGACGCTCAACATCATCTACGGTAATAACGGATGGTGAGTTACTCTGACTTAAGATCGGCAAGCGCTCCTCAAGTCGCACCCAAGTTATCGGTTCGTCTGGGCGAAGGGAGAAATGCTCAAGACCAGAACTCTCGGCGGCGTGTGCCATCGCATTGAGTAAATGGGATTTACCAGACCCTTCGGAGCCCCACCAATACATCCAGCGATGATTGAGCGGATTGTTTGCAAAGTCTGCAGGGCAATTTTTCCAGGCCTGCACTAGTGACTGCAGTGTCGAGATCAGTGCTAAATCTTTTCCAGGTAAATAGTTTTCAAGACTTGCTTGGGGTGTATGACTGATATCGAGCGCAAATTGTCTTGGAAGTGAAGGTGTACTCATTGCTGCGATTTATTTTTGATACCAAGAACTTTGGGTGTGTACGGACCAGAGATGTTTTACTAAAACCAAACTCACTGCACTAATCGGCAACGCAAGAAGTACGCCAAAAAAGCCAAATAATTTTCCAAATAACAATAAAGCGAATAACACCACTACTGGATGCAAGCCAATGCGCTCCCCCACTAGGCGGGGAGTCAAGAAAAGCCTTCTAAAAATTGACCAATTCCAAAAACAACCAGCACGCCAATGACTTCGGAGCTCGGCCCAAACTGCAAGATTGCCGAAATCACAGCCAAGCTTAATCCTAGCGCGATTCCAACATAAGGAATCACAATCATGAGGGCTGTAAATACGCCCAAAGCGACTGCACCTTTGATGCCAATCAATGTTAATCCCAAGCTGTAATAAGCTGTCATTATCGAAATTACAATCAGCATGCCGCGAGGGTATTGCGAAAGTAGTCCATCGGCATGCATCATAAGATGATGTGCAGTTTCTTGGGCGCGAACCGGAACGGCGGATTTCAGAAGACTAAAGAAGTGGTTCCAGTCGATTAACAAATAAAACAGCACAAAAATAATGAGAATTGTATTTACAAATCCAGTGATCACTGAACTGCCCGATGACAGCACTGTGTCCCATATGGAGCTCATTAATGTGTCGGCATTTTGATTAAGGTGTTCAGTAATTTTCTGAATCGCATCAACCTTAAGAGTGCTCCAATCAAATTGAATATGAAAATCATGCAGCTTTGGTCCAAGCCAGGATTGCGTATTGGCAATCCATGTAGGAATTTGGGCTCGAATGAGCGGGATTTCGTATTTCAGGAGCCCGATGAGCAGGCTGAGGATGCAAAAAATGAGACCCAAGCCAAAAAGTACCGCCAGGGTGGCAGCGATACCCC
>CAZXSX010000001.1:3105-6187 GCA_964643245.1 uncultured Polynucleobacter sp. | reverse complement strand
ATGCAAAAAATGAGACCCAAGCCAAAAAGTACCGCCAGGGTGGCAGCGATACCCCTTGGCATGCGGTGCTTTTCCAGCCATACGCAAACTGGCCGCAGGGCATAGGCCAGGATGAAAGCCGCTAGAAAAGGGGTAAAAATTTCAGCCATTACGAGTAATCCTCTAGAATTCAATGATTCTACTGACCCAGCAGCATTTTTTACCAATATTCCTGCATAAACATGACCGCACTTACCAATTCTTCCGCAAAAGGCCTTTCCTATCGTGATGCTGGCGTTGATATTGACGCTGGCGATGATTTGGTCGATCGTATCAAGCCATTGGCTAAGAAGACGATGCGCGAGGGGGTCTTGGCAGGCATTGGCGGCTTTGGCGCACTCTTTGAAGTGCCAAAACGTTACAAAGAACCCGTTTTAGCCTCTGGCACTGATGGTGTTGGAACAAAACTACGCTTGGCTTTTGAATGGAATCGTCACGATACGATTGGCCAAGATTTGGTTGCCATGAGCGTGAACGATATTTTGGTGCAAGGTGCTGAGCCGTTATTTTTCTTGGATTATTTTGCTTGCGGCAAATTAACCGTCGATACGGCAGCAACGGTTGTTGCTGGAATTGCTAAGGGTTGTGAGCTATCGGGTTGCGCATTAATTGGGGGTGAGACCGCAGAAATGCCTGGTATGTACCCTCCCGGTGAATATGACTTGGCCGGTTTTGCTGTTGGCGCTGTTGAAAAATCCAAAATCATTACTGGTAACTCCATTGTTCCTGGAGATGTGGTGTTAGCAATTGGCTCTAGTGGCGCGCATTCCAATGGCTACTCTTTAGTCCGAAAACTTATTGAGCGCGCAGGCGCCAAACCCAGCGATGACTTCGGCGGTCGCCCGCTGGGTGATGTGGTGATGGCGCCAACCGAGATTTATGTAAAGCCATTGCTGAAATTGATTTCCGAGATCGACGTTAAGGGCATGGCGCATATCACTGGTGGCGGCTTAGTGGATAACGTGCCACGTGTACTCCCGCAAAATACCCAAGCAGTTTTACATCGCGATAGCTGGCAAATGCCAGAACTCTTTCGTTGGTTGCAAATGAAGGGTGGTGTTGCAGATGCGGAAATGGTGCGTGTATTTAATTGTGGGATTGGTATGGTGGTCATTGTTGCCCCCAATCAAGTGGATGCTGCAATCCAATCCCTAACTAGCCAAGGCCTAAAAGCGTGGACAGTTGGCGAAGTTGTTGAGCGCCCCAAGGATGCGCCTCAGACGATCGTAGTTTAAGAAGCAAGCAGACTAGCTTTGCAGTAATTTAAAGCAGCCTTTAATTCTTCTGGGTTGAATGGATCAAAGATCTTTCTTCCGGAGATTGCTCTTAGCCAAGTGAGTTGGCGTTTCCCCAGTTGCCGAGTTGCGGCTAATGCTTTGTAACGCATTTGTTCGGCATCAATTTCCCCATTCAAAAACTCCCACGCCTGACGGTATCCAACTGAACGAATCGCCGGAAGATCTGCGTGTAAGACGGTATTCGTCCGCAATGTTCGAACTTCATCCATAAATCCGGCTAGCAACATTTCATCGAACCGTTTTTCGAGATGTTGGTGTAATCGCTTGCGATCGCTAGGCTCTAGCGAAACCAAATTGATCCAGTCGGGGATATTAGAGCCCTCTCTTCCATCTTCTCTGGGAGACTCTGCCAATAAGGCTGACATTGCTTTGCCGGTAATTTCAAATACCTCTAGAGCACGCTGAACGCGTTGCGAGTCATTGGGTTTGAGGCGCGCTGCTGTTTCGGGGTCTATCTTGGCGAGCTTAGCGTGCATTGCAGGCCAACCCAATGCTTTACCTTCTTCATCTAAGCGTGCCCGAATTTCAAGATTTGCAGTGGGTAAAGAAGATAGGCCATGTGCCCACGCCCGCCAATACAACATCGTCCCACCTACTACCACCGGAATATGTCCTCGACCTTGAATTTTCTCACACAATCGTTTCGCATCGTTAGCGAAACGAGCGGCTGAATAGACCTCAGTGGGCTCAAGGATATCGATGAGATGGTGTGTAACGGACGCTTGTTCTGCTTTAGTCGGTTTTGCGCTACCAATATCAAGACCTCGGTATACCAAAGCAGAATCCATGCTAATGAGCTCAATCGTGAGGCCAATAGATTTAGCGTGCTCGGCTAAAGCCATAGCAAGATAGGTTTTGCCTGCACCGGTGGGGCCCACAATGCACAGAATGGGGCTTGCTTTTGGTGGCTGCATTGGCTGAATGTAGGGTTCAGTTAGCATGCTTCATTATAAGAGCCTGTTAATATCCGCATCAAACCTATCTTTGGAGTACAAGTTGATTGATACCCTTTTGCAGTTAAGCGATTTATTGCTCCACATTGATCGCCATTTAGATGTTGTGATTTCTCAATACGGTCCCTGGGCCTATGGACTGTTGTTTGCAATCGTGTTTGCAGAAACGGGATTGGTTGTTGCGCCATTCTTGCCAGGTGATTCCCTGTTGTTTATAGCGGGCGCCTATTGTGCAACGGAGCATTTCAATATTTGGACTCTGTGCATTGGACTACTCATTGCGGCAGTTGCAGGCAATACGATGAATTACTTTATTGGTCGTTGGATTGGTAAAAAAGTGTTCAGCAGTCAGTCTCGCTGGATTGACCAAGGCGCTTTGCTCAAAACGCAGGCATTTTATGAAAAGCATGGCGGCAAAACTATTATTGTTGCTCGTTTCTTGCCTATTATTCGAACCTTTGCCCCCTTTGTGGCGGGGGTTTCAGAGATGAACTTTTCCCGCTTTCAGTTATTTAATATCACGGGCGCCGTTCTTTGGGTATTTGGTTTAGTAATCGCAGGCTACTTCTTTGGCAATATCTCAGTGATTCGTCAGAACTTGAATGTGATTGTGTTGGTTGGAATTGGCGCAGCTGCTGTACCAGTGTTCTTAGCGGCAATCTATAAAATCTTTCAGCGCAAGAAAAGCGGATAAATCAAATTCTTAGTAAGCCAAACTTGTTTATTTAATGAAGTTTAGTTTGGCTTTCGAGTGTCGCAATGTGTTCGCGAATGTCGCCTGCGTCTTCCGCC
>CAZXSX010000001.1:0-3005 GCA_964643245.1 uncultured Polynucleobacter sp. | reverse complement strand
CCTTAGGCATCCAAATAGGGATCGAGCATTTCTTGCAATTGATTTTTGGAGAGAGAATCCCCTGTCAAAGGATCCATGATTACTTCACCTTGCTGCAATGAAATGCGCATCATGAAGTGATTGGGAAATGAAACCCCTCGAATCTTCAAACCAATTTGCTGTCCCAACTCCATCATGATGATGGCAAGTGAGATCGGAATGCCTCTCCGATTTTCGAGCACATAGTGCAGGTATGAATTCTCGGGCGCATAAAAATCATTTGGATTGGGCCCAAACCTAACTCGGTATAAAAGAAATGCTTGAGAATTTGTAAGCGCTGAATGGGTGATGTGTCGGGTGTGATGCGTGTTTTTAATTTGTTGCCTAACTCATCGAGATGATCCAGCACCCCCTGAACATCCAAATCTGGATAAGCGTGTTGTGCAACCGCAATCGCCGCTTCTGTTAGCGGGAAATGCTCGTCTTCGGTGGCTAATGAGGTGAAATAGTCGAGTTGTTGTGTAGGCATACATCCTATTTTGCATGAAGCAAGAATTTTTGCCAGCGAATTCCTACTAAAGCCAGGGCGCCAAAGTAAACCACGGCAGCAGTGGCTAGCCACATAGCCAGTAGACCAATACGTGTCCAAGGTTGCGCTTGCAGGGCGATCCAATTATGGGCGCTGGCAGCGTAAAGAAGGACTGCAGAGAAGGGAATTAGCGCTAAAAAGAGTTGACCTAAGTATTTTGCCCAAGATGCACTTGGTAGGGCGCCTCGTTTGTGGAGGCCAGCCCATAAGAGCGCAGCATTTAAGCAGGCTCCTGTTCCGACGGAGAGGGCCAAGCCAGCGTGGCCAAGCCAGGGAACAAACACCAGATTGGCTAATTGCGTTGCCACTAAAACAAGCAGGCCAATTTTGACGGGTGTACGAATATCTTGGCGGGAATAAAACCCGGGAGCCAAAATCTTTACAAGAATTAATCCTGTTAGACCAACACCATATGCAGCTAAGGCACGCTGGGTCATTAATACATCAAGAGCATTAAATTTTCCGTAGTGATATAGCACTGCCGCAAGAGGTTCACCAAAAATAAATAGAGCAACTGCAGCGGGTATCGCTAGTAAGAAGGTTAATTGCAAACCCCAAATTAATAGTTCGCCAGCGTGTGCCAAATCATTTTTGGCATTTGCCTTGCTGAGGCTTGGAAGCAGGACGGTGCCTAGAGCAACGCCAAGAAGCGCCGTGGGGAATTCCATTAATCGATCAGCATACGAAAGCCAGGAAACACTTCCAGCTTGTAAGCGAGAGGCAATATTGGTATTAATAATTAAGGAAATTTGCGCAACCGATACAGCAAATACTGCGGGCCCCATGAGTTTTAAAACGCGTCTTGCGTCGGGATTGGTAATGGCGCTTTTTATTGCCCCAGGTAGCAAACCAATGCGCGGCAATAGGCCAAGTCTGGCTAGTGGTGGAATTTGAATGGCTAATTGCAAAATGCCACCCAGGAGAACGCCAATGCTGAGTGCGTAAATGGGTTGTTCTAAAAGAGGCGCCAAAAAGATAGCACTAGCAATTAAAGCGAGATTCAAAAGGACCGGTGTAAAAGCTGGAATGGCAAAGCGGTGGTAAGTGTTCAAAATCCCAGCTGAGAGCGAGACCAGCGAAATCAATCCGATGTAAGGGAACATGATTCGGGTCATGACAACGCTCACTTCATAGGCTGGCCCACCATGAAAGCCAGTGGCAATGGCCAAAATGAGCAATGGGGCACCAATGACCCCAAGTAGTACGGTTAGCAGCAAAGACCAAAATAAAAGGGTCGCAACCGCATTAATGAGGGTTTTGGCCTTGTTTTGATCCTCATTGGTGGAAATTTCACCCAAAATCGGTACAAAGGCCTGAGAGAAGGCCCCTTCAGCAAAGAGGCGGCGAAGCAAGTTAGGTAGTCTGAAAGCCACATTAAAGGCGTCAGTCCACTCGGAGGCCCCGAAGCTACGGGCAATCAAGGTCTCCCTTAGCAGCCCCGTAATACGGGAGAGGATGGTTAGGGAGCTAACCTTAGCGGCGGCTGAAAGCAGGTTCATGTGCCGATTTTCACCTATTATATGGTCAGACTGGGCTTTTTTGCCCATTTCAGGTAAAATCTTGGGTTTTGGCGAGCTTGCTTACGAATCTGGCAGGTCCGCAAGATTTTTAACTAATCGCATTTTGCAATTTATAGAGGCAAGGTTTAAAGATGGCCAATACAGCACAAGCGCGTAAGCGCGCACGCCAGGCAGTAAAACAGAACGAGCATAACTCCAGCTTGCGGTCAAAGCTACGTACTTCCATTAAGGCAGTTCGTAAAGCAATTGAAGCTGGTGACAAAGCTGCTGCAGCGAAGGTATTTGCTGCGACGCAGTCAACAATCGACAAGATTGCGGATAAAAAGATCGCCCATAAAAATACTGCAGCACGTCAAAAGTCACGTTTGTCTGCAGCTATTAAGGCGATGGCAGCGTAATTTAGTAAATGTTTTAGGCTGGTCGAATCGCATTTCGACCTAGGCCCGCTCCTTATCCGAGCGGGTTTTTGTTTTTAGGGCTAGGTTTGGGGTTTGGGTTCAAACTCACAGGCTTCTTCATCGGTAGGTTGTTGTCTTTGGCAAAGTTCATGACAAAGTCGAGCGCTCTTGGATCGAGGTCACCTAGTCTGGTATCAATAACAACGCATTTCACTTTTGCAATCAGCACTGGTCTGACATAGGGCGAATAAGTGAAGCGGGGGTCTCCAGAATCGCCTGGAGGGCGAAAAGTAGCTATCACCTCGCAAAGACGCTCTGCCCAATCGCTGGGCCGAAATGGTTTGCCAGAAGCGGTAATGCCTTGAATGAAAGGCTTTTTGTAGTTCAAGTGACGTAAGAAGTTTTGTAGGATCGTATTACTAAGCCCTCTAGCTTAACAGCCTGAGGTGGCCGTAAGATGGCTTTATGTTCTGTTTTCGTGTGGTTGAAAGTTTTAAGAAGAAAATGCAAGCCAAAACT